>BNUR01000254.1 GCA_025997495.1 Spirochaetia bacterium
ATATGCCTGCCTCTTGGCTTTTCCCAAAAGCCCTTTTATCCCCAGTTTTTTTTCATTCCCTTCCCCCTTCTCTTATCTTAACATACGTTTATATGTCTGTCTCTAGATGCTTAAGTTGTTGACATTGGTATATTATACTATAATTATGTTAAGGATTTACTTGGAAACTACTGTTTTTGACCGATATTATGACGAAAACAGGGAATATATTGACGAAACCAAGGAACTTTTTGAAAATATTAAGAATAAAGGTTTAGATGCGTATACTTCTACCTATGTTATTGAAGAACTCAATAAGGCGGCTGAATCAAAACGTGGAATGATGCTAAATCTAATACCGGAATATGGAATCAGTGTTTTTGAAATTGATCAAAGAGCAATTGACTTGGCTGACGTCTATATTGAAATGGGAATAATTCCTATGAAATTTAGAATGGATGGTGTACATATTGCAATGGCTTCAATAAATGAGATGGATTGTATTATAAGTTTAAATTTTCACCATATAAATAAATTAAAAACAAAAATGGCCACAGAAATTATTAATCGAATGAACGGATATGGCAATGCATTCATTTGTACGCCAATGGAGGTTTTTGATTATGAATAATTTTGAAGACGAACTGGATAAAATAAGAGTACAATTGTATGATGAGACGAAAAATATGGATAAAGCCTCATTGGTAAAAACAGTTAATGCAAATGCTAAGAAGATAGCAGATGAATTTGGTATTAAAATTATACATAATAATACCAACGAAAAATTAACAAAGGAAACAAAATTAACTCTAAGATTGGACCAAATGGTTATAGATTCGGCAAAACAATATGCTGAAAACAACCATAAAAGCCTATCAAAATTGGTCGAAGACTTTTTTAAAAATTTAGTTTATGATTATACTCCACCAAAAAAATACCCGCCTTTAATCGAAAAATTAAGAGGGGTTATATCGGAGAAGGATCTGAAAAAACTTGCCAATGAGGACGAACGGACACGTCATATATTAAGAGAAAATAGAGAACCAAAGGTTGAGAACCAGTAGGTTCTATGAAGAAAAAACTTTTTGTTGATTCAGATATAATTCTTGATTTATTGGCACAAAGAGAGCCATTCTACGGTCATGCGGCAGAATTATTTACTTTTGCTTATACTAATAAAATAGAATTATATACAACCGCAGTAGTATTAGCTAATGTTTTTTATATTTTAAGAAAAATTAAAGGTAATGAAGGAGCAAAACAACAATTAAAAGATTTAAGACTTTTGATTGTTGTTTTACCGATAAACACTAATATTGTTGATATGTCATTGAACTCAAATTTTAATGATTTTGAAGATGAATTACAATATTTTACTGCCAAAGAAAATAATCTTTTAGCCATAATAACAAGAAATGGTGAAGATTATAAAGTAAAAGATATAATAGTACAAACAGCAGAGGAATATATAAAAATGAATAAAGAATTACTGGAAAATAATAATGAAGGATAACAATGGTGTACGCCCAAACGCAGACCGTTCAGACCGGTAGGTCTGCGGTCTGACACATAACATACGCTATACGCGCAGACCAATCGGACCGTAGGTCCGCAGTCTGACGCCGCAGTAGCCCATAATGCCTAAATGATGTGGTGTCTGGCCGCGAAGCCAGGTGCTTTGCGGCCAGATGCTGCAACTGGGGCTAAGAATAAGATGAACCACGAAAAAGAGAGGAAACACACGAAAAAAGAAGGGTATATTTGTGGTTTTTTTTCGTGTGGTTCGTATTTTTCGTGGGTTTTTCAAAATGAGAATTGCTGCTTCCTGTACGGACAGATGCTGTAACTTCGTGCATTTGGTAGTTATGTGCAATGCCGAGTTAACTGGAAAAATAAACAAGGTGTATGAAAAATAATACACCATATAGCTATTGACTGTTTTTTTATTTTGGTATACTATATCGATATATTTAAACGGGTAAAAGAATTATCTGAACAAAGTACTATAAGAACATTTGATAGGTTTCATTTGTCTTTTGCGGAAAATTCGGATGCTGATGTATTATTAACAACTGATGATAAATTTGAAAAAGCATGTTCAAAATTAGTTTTGAATATAAAAGTAATGAACCCACTGAATTTTTTATTGGAGGCAATGAGAAATGAACGCGACGATTAATGTAAACAATCTAATGGAAATTAGAAAAACAGGTTTACAAGCATTGAAAGAAGCTTTAGGGCCTGTTGGAATGGTTAGGTTTATTCAACAGTATGAAAACGGCTATGGGGATTATACAAAAGAAAAATATCAACATCCAGATTTAACGGTTGAAGAAATTGATACTATATTAAAAAACAATTAAGGAAATCGGCACTGCACATAACATACGCTATACGCGCGAACCGTAGGTTTGACGCCGCAGTAGCCCATAGTACCTAAATGATGTGGTGTCTGTCCGCGAAGCCAGATGCTTTGCGGATAGATGCTGCAACTTCGTGTGTTTGGTAGTTATGCGCCATATTTTTGCCAAATTTTCTCTAAGAGCCTGTTTAATATCTCCTCAATAACAAGGAAATAAACGCCAACTTGGAGGCTTGCAGCGTATTATGGATTTTCCGTTCGCAATTTTTCCACAGCAGGCGATAATCCTCAAGCCAGCCGAAAGAA
>BNUR01000255.1 GCA_025997495.1 Spirochaetia bacterium
TCCCATGATAGAAAGAAAACTAAGTCTCTGGACACACCCTGAATTGCAGGGCATTAACCGGCTCCCCATGCGGAGCCCCCTCCTGCCCTTTGTTTCGGAAGAAGCGGCATTAACCGACGCCATAGCCGGGCCGGAGTACCAGGCAGGGCTTGGAAACCCCCTCTGCCTCAGCCTTGACGGCGCCTGGTCATTCAAGCTGGTGAACAACCCGAATGATGATGATCCAAATGATGGAACATCATCTGAATGGACCGCCGTGCACTATAGCGCCGATGGCTGGGGAGAAATCCAAGTCCCCGGTACCTGGACATTGCAAGGATACGACAAGCCCCACTATACAAATGTTCAGATGCCCTTTGAGACCCTGCCGCCTAATGCGCCGGAACACAATCCCACGGGGCTGTACCGCAAAAAAATTACCCTTCCCGAAAATTGGCGGAACCGCCGCACGGTGCTTCACATCGGTTCTGCGGAAAGTTGCTGCATGGTCTACGTGAACGGCGTTTTTACCGGGGCCGCCAAGGACACCCGGCTGCCCCAGGAGTACGACATCAGCAGCTTTCTTACCATCGGTGAGAACACCCTCTGCCTCAAGGTTGTCCGGTATTCCGACGCCAGTTATATAGAAGATCAAGACCAATGGTGGTTCGGCGGAATTCACCGGAGTGTATACCTGTACTCCACCGAAAAATGGTATATCAAGGATATTAAGGCAATACCGGGCTTACGGGATGACCGTATCACTGCGCCCGAGGGCGTCCTGGATCTGGAGATGAGCCTTGGCGGGGATCTTCCCCAGGGACGCAGCAGCGGAAACGTCGTTCTTGCTTCGCCCTCTGCGGAGGATCCCTTCGTTCTGTCCTATGCGCTGTATCCCTTCACCCTCCCTTCTTCTGCGGATGACGCGAAAGCAATCGCCCGGGATCTTCTGAAAAAACAGCAGCCGGTCATTGCCGGGGAACTGACCCTGGACTGTAATTACCGGCTCAATTCAAACAGTGTCCGTGCGGAGCTTGCCGTACCAAACCCTGCGATCTGGTCCCATGAAGCGCCGAATCTTTATATCGTCACCGTAACATTGTCCCAGAAGGGCAAGGCGATTGAGCATACCAGCTTTTGTACGGGCTTCAGATCCGTCCGGGTAGGCAAACGGGAACTCTTAATAAACGAAAAAGCGGTACTGATAAAGGGGGTGAACCGGCATGAACACCACGAGAAAACCGGCAAGACCCTTTCCGTTGAAAATATGCTTACCGACATAAAGCTCCTTAAACAGCATAACTTTAACGCGGTACGAACCAGCCACTACCCCAACGATGAACGCTGGTACGATCTCTGCGACCGCTACGGCATCTACCTTACCGACGAGGCGAATATTGAACATCACTGTTTCTACGATCAGCTTTGCAGGGATACTGCGTGGTCATACGCCTATCTTGCACGGGTGGAACGCATGGCGGAACGGGACAAAAACCACCCATCAGTTATCATCTGGTCCCTGGGAAATGAAAGCGGCGACGGGGGAAACAACACCCTCTGCGACGCATGGTTGCGTAAATTCGACCGGAGCCGCCCGGTTCACTACGAGGGTGCGGTACGGGCGGAATGGGGCGCCGGCCCCTATACCCTGGATACCCTGGGCAGGGGCAAGGGCATTACGGACATCATCGGCCCCATGTACCCGGAGATAAAACTAATTACCGATTATGTCAAATACCGGGAGGATGACCGCCCGCTCATTATGTGTGAGTATTCCCACGGCATGGGCAATTCCAACGGTAGCCTTTCGGATTACTGGAAGGCCATTGAAACACACCACGGTTTGCAGGGAGGCTATATCTGGGACTGGATAGATCAGGGCATTGAAGCCTTTGATCAGAACGGGAAAAAATACTGGAAGTACGGCGGCGACTTTGGGGAAGATCCCACTGATTACGATTTCTGCCTGAACGGCATCCTGTTTCCCGACCAGACTCCCAAGCCCGCAATGGCGGAATGTAAACAGTTATTCTCTCCGGTTAGAATTACGGCGGTTCCGGGAAAACCCTATAACTTTACGGTGGAAAATCGTTTTGATTTTTCTTCCCTGGACGGAGTTGAGCTGCAATGGAAACTCTCTGCGGGGTCAACAGAACCGCTTATCCTTACCCAGGGAACGGAAGCGCTTCCCGGTATCGTGCCCGGAGAATCTACGGAGATAGCGCTCCCGGTTGATAAGAAAATCAAGATCCGGGATCACACGGGCATTATCTTTATCCATATTGACATCTGTTTAAAGCGGCGGACATCCTGGGCAAAGGGCGGCTTTGTTATAGGCTCTGCGGAACGGATTATTCGGGAACAGGTTTCCGTTTGGGAACAGATTGCGGGGAAGGGCACTCCCGCCGCGGGCATCACTCCATTCGCCGCCCTGTTCAAGCCATCCCTGTTCCGGGTTCCCACAGAAAACGACGGCCTTAAAACCTATACCCATCTGCGGGGCGACCCGGCGGCGGAATTTTATTACAAACCTGAATCCGTATGAAATAACGCCCAAAACCGCAGGATTTGATTTTTTGCCGGATTTTAGCTGACTATGGTACGTTGAACATTATTTCAACTCGCTAAAATCTTATGGAAATCAGCAAATCAATTA
>BNUR01000256.1 GCA_025997495.1 Spirochaetia bacterium
CTTATAAAATGTGCCCAGCAGAATTGTAACAATGCACTATGCAGCCTTTTGAACTTTCTGTACGCTCCGTAAAAATCGCAGGATATTATTCCTTCAAACATTTTCCCCAATGTGACCTCCAATACATTTTCACACCGGGTGCCGGTAATACAAAAAACAGCGAATAGCCGCGCTTTAAACACCCATATCCACCGTTTTAGACCGTTTTCCTTCCATCCGGTCTCGTCAACATGCAGATGGGGCTCTTGATTTAATTGGTCTAACAACATTTCGTGCGGCCCTTCCATTGCTGCGGAGGCCTTCATTACTTGTTTTACCAGAAATCCTCTGCTCACTTTTATTTTTAGTACGTCTTCAAAAAAATCCCGCAAGGCACTATATGATACGTGACATCGGCCTTTCATATATGCGACCAGTGCTATTAGTGCATTTGAAAATAAACCGCTACGTGCCTCGGGCGGAACAGGCGCCGTGTGATATGATTGACAATTTTCACACCAATAGACATTACAGGCATACTCATTTACATAAAACGGTTTCGGAGCTATTTCTATTTGCTGGACCTTTTTGGGCGGCTTATTGGTTAATTCTAATTCCCCGCCGCAGCATGGGCATTTTTCTAATGTTTGTGTAAACGTGTTATCAATTTCCCCGGCTGAAAAAGGCAGGCGTTCATGTTTCTTATGCCGGCATTTTTCTCTCATTGGAGAAAAAGCTCTGTCCCCCGATTTTTCCCCGTGTACCATTTTTTGCTTCTTTGGTTTTATTAACCTTGGAATTTATTATATCTGATGATGGCGGCTTTGATGAATTGCTTGAATCTTTTTTTAGATGTGCCACTTCAGATTCCAGTTCTTTTATGCGCTCATCCTGTTCTTTGATGTGTGCCTGAAGCTTACGTATATATGTCTCCAGTTCTTTTATGATGTCTAAGTATTTTTGATTTCCCCAAATCATTTCATTATTTTACCATGTTTCCTTTCATATGTCAATCATTATCTTTAGTTTTGTGTAATTTTCCGTGAACGGTTACGAATAGGCGATGCGCCGGGGGAAAGAATCAGTTTGTCATAGCGTTCTGTGTAAATCTCACCGGTTTGCAGATTTTTTACTGCAAGCGTTTTTTCTGCCGGATGAATGGCAGTCACCTCGCTGAACACCCATCCACATTGAATCGGGTATGAAAACTTTCCGGCGTTTGTAGCAGTAACTCGTCCCGTTCCTCAATTACGCCGCCGATGTAATAGGGCAGTCCGCAGTTTGCGAATGAAATGTGTTCCCCGCGCTCAAATAAAATGATCTCCGCCTGCTCGTCCAATCTGCGCAGCCGTGCCGCGGCAGTCGCGCCTCCGGCTACCCCGCCGACAATAAGAACCTTACGCATTTTAGTATCCTCCTGTGATTGTTTCATATGGCCAGTTTATAATCCCGCCAAAGCTGAATACGTTTTGATAGCCCATTTGCAGAAGAATAGAAACAGCTTGGTGTGCCCTTGCTCCGCTGTGGCAATAGACCAAAACAAGCGTTTCCCTGTCAGGGATTTCCTCTGCCGCTTTCATAGGCAGCTTGTCCAAGGGCAAAAGCAAGGACCCCTCAATATGGATTTGCCGATGTTCCTCCGGTGTCCGGACGTCAAGGATAAGGGCCGCCGAATCATCCCGTTTAATTTGCCGCGCCTCCTCTGCCGAAATAACATTTTTCTGTTTTGCTTTCGTAAACATTTTCTTTTCCGTATCAATCCTCCTCGCAGTAGTATTTTTTCAGCGTGGCGATGACCTCCGCAACCCGGCGGTCGGCAATAGAGTAGGTCACGTTCTGCGCCTGCTTGTCCGATTCAAGGATACCCGCCGTTTTCAGCAGGGTAAGGTGCTGGGAAAGAGCCGACGGGGTGATGTTCGGCACGAACTCCGCAATTTTTCCAACAGTCATCGGCGCTTTTATGAGAGCGCACAACACCAGCAGCCGATTTTCATTCGCCAGCAGTTTCAATAGCTCCGCGATTTTTTTCGCTTTCTCTTCCATTTTCTCTGATTTCCTTTATTTCTTCCCCTTTCCACACCTGTAATTAAGATATTACTAATATACTAAATTATACGCCGTTTGTCAAGAGGGTATTCTGAAATATTTTTAAAAGAGGCGAAACAAACAATGCGCTGATAACCGTTTGTTCCGCCTGTGGAATAACCGTCTCCGGACCATTCTCAAACCCGGCGCGATAGAGAGGCAAAACGGCATATCTTCAAATAGCCATCCAGCCGCTGGTGCCACCGCTCCCCGTCACCATCAGCATATCCTTTCTGCCTAAAAAATTTGTATCCATAAACGCGCCGCCCACGCTCCAGCCGCTTTGAGAAATGCCAAAAAAAGGAACAGGAAAAATAGACCATTTATCACGGACGGTTATGGCGAGTGTTTTACCGTTTCCGTCCGGATTGTCTTCAATCTCGACAGTCAGCGGCTCGACAGCACCAGTCGCTTGAATAACTGCAATTACTTCATTTTCCCCCAATTAAGCTCAACCCGAAGTTTTTTGAGTCACAAAATGGTTCCTAAAAGTAAAATTGCTGGCTTACGTCAGCCGGATTGTTTTCAGAGGAACTGCCGGAGGAC
>BNUR01000257.1 GCA_025997495.1 Spirochaetia bacterium
TCGATGGCCTGATGCGTCTGTGTTTGTGTTTGCCATGCGGTATGCTGTGTGTTCCAGTTCCTCCCGGAACGCAAGCCCGGGAAGCCCGCCGTTTCCGGAGACGTCTTCGGGCCGCACTTCCACCACTGTTCCATTGTTCTTAAGAACCGCCGTAAAATCCTGACTCGCGCCGGGAACCAAACTGATTGACGCCGGACTCACGGTTACCGTGTAGTTATCGCCGCCACCCCCCCCATGTAATTCCTTACTATATAACGAATTACGCGCTCGCATCAAAAGGCCCTCATCCGGTACGGTTGTTTTCCGTATGGGACGGGGGCTTTTTTTTCATATTCCCCTGTATTTTGCGCCGCCCAAGCGGTGTGGAAGAAACCATCCCGTCCGGGGCGGTTCATAAATGTAAAGGAGGCTTTTATGAAAAAGCTTCAATTTAAGAGAATGCTGGTCAAAGTTGCTACCGTAGCGGCGGCGCTGGCATTAGGTTTGGCATTCACCGGGTGCCCTGACCCTAGCAGCGGTGGTGGTGGTGGCGGCGATAACTACACGGTAACCGTGAGTCCGGCGTCAATCAGTTTGGTTCCCGGCGCGAGTCAGGATTTTACGGCGGTTCTTAAGAACAATGGAACAGTGGTAAGTGGCACTACCACTTATACTTGGACGAAAACCGGGGGATCGACGGGGACAACATTAACTGAAAGCACATCTCCTTCCCCAACCCTGAAAATTGCGAGTAATGAAACCGCTGCCAGTATCACTGTTTCGGTAGCCATAACATACGGTGGAAGTTCCTACGAAGGCTCTGCAACCATTACCGTTGTTAGTGCTGAGGCTGCCGCTGAGGCTGTTAACAAAATTAAGGATGTTCACAGTGCCGAAGACTTGCTCACGGAGTTAAAAAAACCCGAAGCCGGCATTAATCCGAAATACGTAGATGATGCAAATAAAGATGCATATCTTGATGCGATAGATCATTATTTTGACGACCACCCCGATGTATCCGAAGATGAGATTGCGGACATTATTGACGGTTTAAATGATGTTTTACAAACCGTCAACAAAACGGTTGTGTTTGATAAATTTAATGCCGCCGCAGATGCATCTGCGGTAAAAGTGCTGTTGACAGAGGCAAACTTTGAAATGCTTGGCGATGATGGTTCCCTTTGGGGAAGTTATAGGAAACTAAGCGCCGCCGGACAAAGTGAAGTCGCTACTATCGTGTTTACTGATAAGGGCACAGGTTATTCATCCTTGGGTCAGAAAATTAGGGATGCAATTGAGGAGGTGGCTGAGAAGGAATCTGAGGCAGCATTTGCTGAAGCGGCAAAAAAAGTAAAACCCCAGCTTGATGCCATTATAACCGGCACTGCAACTCAGGCGCAGCTCCAGGCTTTTGTTAATGCAGCTGCGGCAGCATTTGGGGAAGATGCGCAGCAATTTACCGTTAACACTGATTCCGTAGCCGCCTTTAACGTAGCAGTTAATGATGGGGATTTGAAGGAAGTATTTAACAACTATAACGAGGACAAAAATGACGCTGAAAACCTCATGGGTGCGCTTTATAATGCGTATACGACGCTGGCATTTTTAAATGGCGTTGATTTGGGCGGTGACCCTGATGAACCTGCCTATGTCATTCCTTCTGCGTTTATAGGAACTTGGGTTGGAACTGCTGATTCTTCGTATTTTCTCGGGGCTATGAATACAACGACTCTAACAATTACCGCAGACGGTACAATTACCATAGTAACCACTGACGGTGGTGACTTTACCGGACCGCTTACTGTTTTAACTCAAACGAAATTACAGTTTGGTACTTCCCCGAGAACTGCAACGGTTGAACTTACAAGTGGTGGTTTGGTACTTGACCTGGATGGGTGGAGTACCAGATTTGTTGATACAACCCTGACTAAAGATGGCGGCGGCGGCGGTGGTTCCGGCGGCGGCAGCGGCAGCATAGCACAGTTAAGTAGCAGCGCGTCATATAGTGATGCAGTGGCAAAACTTGATGAGCTTATTACTGCGACTAATGGTTCAAGCGATGCAACGTTAATGTCAATTAACGCAACCGCAGAATCAATAAAAAGCACCATATCCAGCTACTCATCATATTGGAGCTCAGTGAGTTCTAGCTATATTCCTTCAATAAACACCCTGGTTGACACATATAATGGGGCAGCAGGTGGCGGCGGTTCAGGCGGCGGTGGTGATAATAACGGCACTCCCTTTATTTTTGGTGGTTTCAACGGACCAGGCGGGTATTTTGAAGTGTATGTTTATTATGGCTACGAAGTCCTTTTAGCAACCGGCTATGGGAACTCTTCTGACACGATACCCCTGTATTCACCTTCAAATGGGGATCTGTGGCACGCATCCGAATCCTCCTACACAGTGAAGGTTCGTCTCCAAAATGGGGATACGTATTCCGGTGTTGGCTTCTTAAACGGGGATGGCTCGTTACTAGTTTGGTGGAGTGATATGACTAGGGAAGGCGGCAGCAGCAGTATCGACTATTCCGTGAATGCCACTGATGAATCGGGAACCACCACTT
>BNUR01000258.1 GCA_025997495.1 Spirochaetia bacterium
AGAAGTCAGGTTATCATAAAAGAAGTTTAAACGAAGTGGTAATGTACCGCTACAAAACCATATTTGGGGAAAAACTGTCTGCACGCAAAACTAAAAATCAGGAGACAGAGGTGCAATTGAATTGTAAGCTGTTGAATGTGTATTGCGACTTAGGGATGCCGGTTTCGTACAAAGTTGATTAGTTGGATACCCGGTTTGGTCTTGGTGGCGCTAAATCGTATCGTTGCAACAAAGTCCACTCCATACATAAAATTTCCGTAGATGGCGGCGTTGGCGGCCATCTACGGAAGAAGAAAAACAATAGCAACGGCTACTATAAGTCAGTGTTACCGAGATCTATCTTAGATCCCCTTACAGGCGCGCTTGCGGTTGCAGGACCAAGATCCCAGGAGCCGCTTACGATGACCATGTACCGATAGTCTGACGTAAAATACCCTGCGGTGTCGCCTTCCGCCGGTGTGTCATATTTAATGGTTACTGCCTGACCGTTAACATCCCTAAGGGTCCAATTGGAAAGAGCTTTCTTGGTATCATACGCACCGGCCGCTCCTAAGGGATCCATCAAAATGGTAAAAGTACGTGTTTCGCCGTTGTTTAGGATATTGATGCCGGTTTCAGTTCTTTGCAGTGTATCCCCTTGAAAAACACGGACGCCGGCTCCGCTGTTATTATGCACGACTAAATATGCCGCGCCGGTAGAATATCCGTCAGGGTTACCAATATAATCTTTAGCGTATATTGTTTTCTCCCTATTCGCACTACCATCGAAAGAAACTAAATTTCCCCTTGGATATCCGAGCGCTGTTCTGGGATAAATGGTAATGATTTCATCGCGTACGGCATTATACGTTTTGAACACCGGGAAAATATCATAGTCACCGTTATTCATATAGAGTTCCGTATTGTTTGCTTCATACGGCGCATATCCCAAGGGTTTTCCCCGTGCGGTATTCTCGCGGAGTTCCATATTATAGGCAGTATTGTTGTTTATAATCAACTTATTAGTACCGCCAAGATTTCCGGACACCTCGAACGGTGTCTCATTCGACCCTGCCGCGTTGTACATGGCAAATATACGCGTAAAAGGCTTTTGGTCTAATGCATAAAGATTGCTCTTGTTTGCAACATAGTCTTCTTCCGTAATGAAGATAATGCTAAAACCGCCGGTCGCCGACAATTTTTCTCTCTTAATCCCATGAGTGGTTTCGTTCTTTTCGATACCGCCAAGAATGTTGGCTGCGGTAAGACTGCTTCTAAAAGCAACCAAATTTCTATTCGAATTATTTTTCAGTATAATCGAATAGGTACCGGCAGTTTGGTAGTTTGTCCAATCTACGCCGTCTGTTCCCGGGTGCGGACCATCATCCTGCGGCGTTTCCGTGTTAACACATGAACCTAAAACAAAAATCATTGCTAAGGCTCCCATCAATTTGAATACATTTTTCATGGTATTCCTCCAATACATTTATTCAAAACCGGCAACGCCGGAATTACCAAAATTATTAATGTCGCGCCGTGCTAAACCGGGCGCTTACATTCACGCTGAAGTTCGATGACGCCGGGTCGTACGCAATACCGATGGTAACCGGAATGAAACCCAATGTCACTTCCGCCCCACCGTAAATTTGCGCATAAAACGCCAAATCGCTGTCAACACCGGCTGATTTATACCGTATCCCCCGGGGATATAAATATTTCTGACCGTCCACGGTGAGCGTTGCTTCCCGTCTTGTTTCCCATTCGTAATCGCTGTCGCTGTCGGCGATAATCGCACGGAATCCGACATAGGGCACCAACTTAAAAATCCCAATATCCACAACTTCCTTTGAAATCTGCAGTCCCAAAAAGTAAGACGATGACCTAAAATCAAGGAATACCTCTTCTTTGAAATCCCTTACCTGTCCCACGACTGTTTGCTGCCATTCGGCACCATAACTCATATTCAACGATGCGAAATAATACCCGCCCAACACAAACAAATCCAGCTTCAGCTCCCTCAACTTTTTTATCACCATTTGTAAGTTCCAACGGACATCCGCGCCGACAGTCCAATACATGAGATTGCCGCCTTCTCCAAGCGCCCCCCACAGATTTCCGCCCGGAAAGTACATACCTGCTAAGCCTAAATCAAAATAGTGAGTACCAAAGCGAATATCAGCCGAGGCAGACGGGTAAAACGGTATGGACAGCGGGAACACAGCCGAAACCAGCGCACACCTTCTTACCATGTTCCTTGTACAAGAGGAAAATTTATTTTTGCCGGAAAAACCTAATTTACCTAAAAGCCCGCATGGGGGGGGGGGGGGAATGACGTCAGCAACACATTCATAAAAAGGACTTTATTACTTTTTTTTACTATTGTCAAGTGAACTTTCCTTTTTTCCAGGATAATATATAGGAAAACAATGAATAACCGCAGGGCAAGCCCTGCGGTATCGAAGATTTCTCCTTGAAATCTTTGAGTACGTGGGGGAACAAATCCCCCACACCCCCAGTTTAACCGCCCCAAGGGGCGCGGTATTAAACCGCA
>BNUR01000259.1 GCA_025997495.1 Spirochaetia bacterium
ATAATTGATTTGCTGATTTCCATAAGATTTTAGCGAGTTGAAATAATGTTCAACGTACCATAGTCAGCTAAAATCAGGCAAAAAATCAAATCCTGCGGTTTTGGGCGTTATTTCATACGGATTCAGGAAGAATTTAACCACAAAGGACACAAACAGGGATAAACGCATAAGAGAAGAATTTAGCACAAAGGACACAAAGGAACACGAAGGGAAGAGAAAAATATCACAAGACTCCCCCTCTTTCTTCTCTTTTCTTTCTTCTCTTTTCTTCACCTTTGTGTCCTTCGTGTCCTTTGTGGTTGATCTTCTTCTCTTCCTCTTCTTCCTTCCTTTACAGCACCATCGCCAAAAACCGGACCCGTTTTCCCCCAATGGCCTTCATGCCGTGGGGCTCGTTTGAATCGTAATACACGCTGTCGCCGGGGCCAAGTTCCATCTCGTGGCCGCCGATGGAAATAAAAAGCCTTCCCTCAAGGACATAGTCAAACTCCTGGCCCGGATGGGTGTTGAGGCTCAGGGGCTTCTGTTCCGTGTCCGCATTGGCCTCCACCAGAAAGGGCTCCCCTTTTTTATGGTGAAAATTATTTGCCAGGTTCCAGTAGGTATACATGGGCCGCCGGATAACCTGGGGGCCCTCTTCCGCCCGGGTAAGGCAGTAGGTTTTGAGCCGGGAGGGAGCCCCCAACACTAATTCTGTCAGGTCAACCCCGAAATGGTTTGCCAGTTCCACCAGGGCGCCCACGGGAAATTCCACGGCCCCGGACTCCCAGGCCCGGTAGGTTTCAAGGTCAAACCCCTGTTCCTTAACCAGGGCCTCCACCGTAATGCCCTCAATCTCCCGTAATACCCGTACCCGCGCGGCGATCTCGCCTTTTTCTTCTGCCATAATAACCCCTTTACTGTGATACAATCCTGGCGGGATACTCCCACCCGAAAAAACAGGAATACTGATACTTGGCCTGGCGTATAAGCATGTCATGGCCGTTTAAAACCCTGCAGCCCGCTTCCGCCGCCCTTCCGAGGAAGCGGGTGCGTTCCGGTTTGTAGATAAGATCCATCACCACTTCTGTCCCCTTAAATTCATACAAATCCAGGGGGTCCCCTTCCAAATCAGGGGCCATCCCCACGGAGGTGGTCTGGATGATAATATCGTTGTAACCGCTCATCAGTTCCGCTCCCCGGTTGTCCAGGGCGGCGCTGGCGAAACGGTAGGGGGCGGCCATTTCGCGGGCGCGGCTTTGGGTGCGGTTCAGAACCAGGGCATTCCCCCGAAGGCGGAAAATCTCCGCCGCCGCCGCCTTCGCCACACCACCGGCGCCGATGATGGTGATCCGTTTCTTCCTGAAATCCTTTTTACCAATAAAATCCAGCAGGGAATCGGAAAAACCCCGGGTGTCCGTGTTCGCCCCGGCCCAGCCGTCAGGCCCGGCGATCAGGGTATTGCAAGCCCCAAGGGATTCGGCTTCCGTAGTTTTACTGTTTAAATAGGGAAACACCTTTTCTTTATAGGGAACGGTAACCGAAACCCCCTGGAGGTTTATTTCCGCCGCCAGGTTCATGAAGGGCTCAATGGAATCCGCGGGAAAGGGAACGTATACGGCATCGGTCTGTTCGGAATTGAAAACCGTATTAAAAAATTCGGGGCTGCCTGTCTGTGTGAGGGGCCAGCCGACGATCCCATACAGCTTGGTCCGGGGCGTAACATTCCTGAAACGGTACAGTTTCACCAAATCCCGGGGACTTATCTGACCGGGGGCTCCGGCGGGGAAATCTTCCTCCCCCGGGGCCGTGGTGTAGCTGAGGGCAGAACCCATATACGCCGCCAATATGCGGGTACTGATCCCCATGTGCCCCATACAGAGGAGTATCTTTTCTAATCCGGAGGTTTCCCTGGCGGCCTTATACACCCTGCGCACATCCTCGAAGGTTTGGGGCATCACCGCCGCCTTGGCAATTTCATCCCCCACATGGTAAAGGCTCCGTAGTTTTCCTGATATGTCCGCGTCAACACCCTGTATATTATGGTAGGAACGGATGATCCGGGTACGGAAGGTTCGGGCCGCTTCCTCAAGGCTGGGCACCTTAAGGTCCTCCTCCAGATCCACGTAGGCAAAATTATGCCGCCGGTCCGCTTCCGCAAAGGCCAGTCCCTTGGAAAAAAGGTTGATACGGGCGCCCTCCCCCCCCAGAAATTTGCCGCCGTCCATCACCCGCCGTATGGTGAGGATCACCGGCAAGCCCGCCAATTCCGGGAAACGCCGGATCAGAAACCGCTCATCGGGCTCAAGGAAGTCCACCCGCAGTTCCGCCATATCCACATACTTCCGGTACTTGTCCAGCACCTCTAAATCTTTGGCGATAGTTTTTCCGGTCAAACAAAGACATATTTTCGCCATGGAGGCTCCTTTGAAAACTTCAGTTTCAGAAGTCCGAACGGTAGATAAAAATCGCCGTCACTTTTCCGGCGGCATCCAGGGTAAAGCGCAGCTCCAACGGCCAGGCCCGGGAGGGGAGCGCGTAGAG
>BNUR01000260.1 GCA_025997495.1 Spirochaetia bacterium
TGGCCTACGAAAAACCGCAGTCGGCCTTTGGCCTTAGTGCGTTTTTTCGTAGGCCAAGCCGCTACTGCGGCGCAGCGTATAGCGTATGTTATGTGCAGTTTTTTTGCTTTATATTATTATAATTTATATTCCAGTATGTTTTTATAATCAGAATTATAACAATAATATACCTTATTGTCATTTTTTGAATAAACAAATGAAAAATCCGTATTCCATTCTCCAGTTTGTTTTACTTTTTCTAAAATATCAAATGCGTTTTTTACAGATAAATTCTTATTTTTATCCAAATAATTTTTAACTTTCATATATCTGTCAAAACTATTATCGCTATATATCTTACCTGCATTATAATCAACTAGCGAAAAATTTGTCATTATATAATATGGTGATTCATCTGCCTTATTTTTTAAATTTCCCCTTCCGGGTTCAACTACCCAAACATTTCCTTTTTTATCAGCAATAAAATTATGAGTACAAAGATTTGGAGCGTTTACAACTTCAATGTTTTCCAAATAATTATCTAAATCATTTATTTTTAGTTTCCCTTCAAGTAAATCCTTAACCAAATAAGCAGTCAATGTGCGTGTTTTACCTACTCTTTTATATAATCCTTTCCCATTCGAATCTACACACAAATTACTTATAAAGGTTTTTTCAGTATTTATTCCAAATGAAGGTTGTTTTCCAATATTTGTATTAATATCTACAATAAATGCTTTTTTAGTATGTGTGTTTAATTCAAATGGCATACCATTATTGTCAAAATTCATTGCTATTATTAAATCATTTCCTCTGTTTACAAAACACGTACACATTATATTCCCCTTATTTTTAATATATAGCATTCAAAATATTTTATCAAGTCTTTTTATAATATTTTTACAAAAAATTTCAAAAAAATTGCACATAACGCGTTAAGCTATACGACGTTTTTGTGCCCCGAATAAGGAAACCGAAGGTTTCCAGGGGCACAAAAATGTGCCGGAGAAAAACCCCACAAAGGCGCTACTGCGCCGACTGGGGTTTTTCGTAGGCCAAGCCGCTACTGCGGCGCAGCGTATAGCGGGTGTTAAGCGCAGTTTTGGCTTTTTACACTATGCCAATTCATAACTATTTTTTAATAATTCCAATAATAATTCTTCTTTCATTTTTGTTTTTGGTACATTAAACCCTAATGTATTTGCTCCGCCATTATATTTATATGCCCATGATAATTCTAACCCAATTTTCCCCAATTTCTTTTGCCATTCTATGAATCTTTCTGAAGGTTGATCCATTGTTCCAGTTCCGTCATCAGGTAAATAAATATAAAAACCATCAGATCGAGGCCACATAGGCAACCATGTTCTTTTTCCTTTTTTTAAGGAGATATAACTATTGGCAGTAAAATCAATACGAGAAGTACCAACATTATTTTCACAATAACTTGCCATCTCTTTTACTGTATCAACAAATGCATCTCCTTGATTCTGTCTCCACCAGTCTTCATCTCTTGGTGCTATTGTTTTACCAGTTGATACAATTTCAGGTCCACCTTTTTCAACTAATTCATCGGGTTGCGCAATGATTTCAGCTTTACAGGTAATAATTTTTTCACCAGTATCTGTAATTAATTGTAATGTTTGAATCTCAATAGCAATAAAAGGTAAAAATTGAGGTAATGTTTCAATTATAGTTTTATACCTTCCCTGTAAATCTTCTGCAACCAATACAGCATAATGTATCGAATTTGGGTTTTTAGCTCTTTCCCGAGCCCAATAATCTAAAGTTCTAAATCCATGATCAGAATCACATTCTCCAAGCATGATTTCGATTTCATAATATGTATTTATTAATTTATTATACCCTAATAAATCAAGGCGACCACCTTTATTTTTATATTGATGTAGTTCCTGAGCAATAATATCAAAAGAACCTATGCCAAGCCGTTCAGGTTTATCTACTATCCATTGATGAACCCAATTTTCATCATTTCCGGTTTCTTTTAATGATACAAGTTTATTATCAAAATATTTAGCCATGAAAATCTCCTTATATTAATATCCTATATTATATTTCAAAAAACGTCAAGCCAAAATTGCGCTTAACTTCCTGTATACGAAACTTCTTTCGCATAAAACCTTAAATTTGCGATATATACGAAGCATTCAGAGGGGTTATATTAGTGTCCATGAAAAATTCCGTGTAAACGCAAGATTGCCTGGCACCACTTTTCCCTGGGATTTCCTGGGGACGGCCATTCTTGTGGGGGGGCCGATGACGTTACAGTAATGGTGGCAGACGGAGCGGTCGGGGGAGGTGCGTGGCTGGCCGAACGCATATGGGATTCCCTCCGCAGGGAGACTCTTTGGGCCCCCTGCGCATATGGGATTCCCTCCGCAGGGAGACTCTTTGGGCCCCCTGATATGATGTGCTCCCCTGTCAAGTACCTGTAACAACTATTTTTACTTTTTCCTCCAATTTATCACGGTAAACTGGTGATACTGATAGGAGAATGAATAGGGAAGCTTTTCGCGATGCT
>BNUR01000261.1 GCA_025997495.1 Spirochaetia bacterium
GTTTCCGGCAGAATAATTTTTCGGTGGTGAAATTCCACAAACAGGATGGGGGTTTTGAATGGCGGATTGTACAGGTAAGCCTGGGGGGCACCGATGTCTGGCGCCGCGTTATTCTGCCCGAAAGCTGCCGGTTGCGGGATCTCCACCGGATAATTCTGGCCCTGCTGGGGTGGAAAGGGGAGTATCCCTACCATTTTGCCCTGGACGAACAGTCTTCGGGCCGGGGACGGCTGGATCTTGATTTTGCCTTGGGGGAAATTGACCTGAAGGGGGGGAATGCCCTTCTCTATGAATACGGGTCAAAATGGACGGTAAAGATATTGCTCCTTTCCCGGTACGAAAGCGAGGGGGAACCTGAAATTCGCTGTGTAGCCGGGGCAGCTTCGGCGCCGCCGGAATATATTGACGGCCCCATGCGGTTCAGACGGTATATCGTGGCCCTGGAAAAGGGGGCCGATGCGGAACGGAAACTGGCGCTCCGGGAACTGGGGCAGAATTTTGAAAGCGGGGTCTTCGACCTTGATGTCTGTAACCGCAATTTGGCTTCTGCACTGGAAGGAGAACCCTGATGGACAAAACGACAGAACCGGGTTTGATTGAACTAGTCAAGCGGGGAGGGGACTTCCGTACCATTCCCGGCGCCAGTTCCCAGGAATATCTGACTAATTTATTAAAGACCATTGAGCTTCCCCCCAAGGTGAACCGGAAGGCCCTGTTAAGCGCAGTGCTGGAACGGGAAGCCCTGATGACCACCGCCGTGGGAAACGGTATTGCCCTGCCCCATCCCCGGAACCCCGTTATCACGGATCCCGCCGAGCAGTTTGTGTGCATTAGTTTTCCTGAGCAGGAACTTAACTGGGAGGCCCTGGACGGAAAACCGGTACATACGGTTATCCTTATTATTTCCGCCTCCCCAAAGATGCATCTCCACACCATTTCGCGGATCAATTTTTTCTGTCAGCAGGAATCCTTCAGGATGCAGCTCCGGAGCCGCGCTTCCGCTGCAGAGATACTAAAAACTATTGAAGAAACCGAACGGAACTGGTCAGTGTAAATTAAACCGGTGGCTGAGTTCCTTCAGGTGGCTGCCGATGAAGATGGCTCCGTAGGCGCTTACTACCCCGCCGATGGTGATCCCGACAGGGAGCAGGAACGATGAGCCCCAGTGGTCGGCCACCTTGCTAAAGTCCATCCCCAGAAAGGAGGTGGACAGGGATACCAGGATGATGAGGCCTGTGACTACCCAGCCTCGGAAGGAAACCCCCGCGATTTCGGGGTACCACTCATGATCCGTTTCCGGTTCCTCCAGGCCGATGCTCCGCATGATCCGTTCTTCCAGTCCTTCCGGAACGGCGGGGAAGAAACTTTCCCTCATGAGGTTCCGGGCACTTTTCAGCCGTGCAATTTCTCCGGCGCAGCGGGAACAGTGGAGGAGGTGCAGTTGTATCCTTAGTTGGGTAAAAATCGATGGCGGTTCGTTTCCCTCAAATTCGTATGCCGTATTCATCACCTCGTTGCAGTTCATTCAATGCCTCCTTCCATAATATTCTCAAGCTTTTCCCGGAGCAATTTTTTCGCCCGGAACACATGGGACTTAATCGTATTAACCGGATACCCGGTGATAAGTTCTATCTCCTGGTAAGACCGGTCATAGAAAAAAAACAGATCCACACAGATCCTGTACCGTTCGGGCAGATCCTTCACGGCTTCCCGTACCGCTTTAATGGCGGCGTCCCGAAGCAATTCCTGCTCAGGGCTTGCAGGCCCCCGGCCTGGTTCGGGCGCCGGTTCCCCGGCATCGTCTACTGTTCCGCCTTCCGCGGCAAGACTACAGTATTCTCTCCGCCGCTGAATGCCGTTCACCGCCGTGTTGTAGGCGATCCGGTAGAGCCAGGTAGAAAACCGTGACCGGCCCTGGAAACGGGCAAGGCTGCGGAAACTTTTCAGAAAAACTTCCTGGGTAAAGTCTTCAGCATCACCGGCGTTCCGAAAAAAACTCAGGCCCATCCCATATATCGACTGCTCATGGCGTTGTACCAGGATACGAAACAACTCCTTCCGGCCCGAGACGACCTGGTTGACGATAAACTGATCGTCCCCAGGGTTATCCGTCACGAGTTTTTATCGCGCCGTTGTATCCCATAAAAAATTAACAGGCCGGCGCCCAATGAAAGGGGAATGATGCCGCCCAGCAGACCATAGCTGGCCCCCTTGGCTAGGGCGAGGAATACGGTTAAAGTTATTCCCACGGATACCAAGAGAAGCCCCGTAAGCAGGCTGAAAGAAAGGAGATCAAAGTTCGTCCGGGTATTTTCGCCGGCTTTGATAAGCAGCATTTTACGTTTATGATTCCAGAGCAGATAGAAAAACACCACCACCGACCCCATGACGATTCCCACGATAGGGATAATGGCGATAATAACTTCCGCTGGGGAGGATCCTCTGTCCATGGTAAAAACGACTCCTTTCAATTAAAGGTATTAAATACCTTTCCACTATACCTTTTCAAATTCAGCCCG
>BNUR01000262.1 GCA_025997495.1 Spirochaetia bacterium
CGGTTATCCCCAGTTTCCGGTCCGGACGGGATTCTCCGTGGAAGTCGCTGCCTGCGGTGATGTAGAGCCCCAGGGTCTTCCCCAGTTCCTCCAACCGCTTACAGGATCGAATCTTCGCCGTTGGATGCCAGGCCTCTATCCCCGCAAGCCCCTGGGCAGCCAGATCCGCGATAAAAGCCGGGAGCCGCCCCCACCCAAGGTAAAGGGACATGGGATGGGCCAATACCGGAATACCCCCGGCGTCCCGGATGATTTGCAGAGCCCGGGTAAACTCCAGCCCCTCCTTGGATATATATAGGGGTCTTCCCTTCCCCAGGTACTTTTCAAAGGCCTGGGCCCGGTTTTTTACCACCCCCCGCTGAACCAAAAGGGCCGCAAGGTGGGGCCGTCCTAGGGCGCCGCTCCCGGAAGTAGCCCGGACTTCGTCATAATCCGCCTTTACCCCCATTTCCCCCATACGTTCCAGGATTCGCCGGTTCCGTTCCTCCCGCAGGCGGGAAAGTTCCTCCAGTGCTTCCCGGAAAGCCGGGCCGGGTTTCCGGAGTCCCAGGCCAAGGAGGTGGAATTCGCCGCTGATCGCGACCGGGCCGTACCGGATATCAATTTCGATTCCCGGAATAAATCGGATTTGCTGTTTCGCCGCCGCCTCCCGGGCCTCCTCAAGGCCGTCCAGGGTGTCATGATCTGTCAGGGCGATGGCGGAAAGGCCCCGCTCCCTGGCGGTTTGTATCAGTTCCGATGGAGTCAGGCTGCCGTCAGAGGCACGGGAATGGGTGTGTAAATCGATCATATAATTCATGATAGCGGACAAAAGGCCGAATTGATAGGGCGGGGACGAAAATAAGGGCTTGCTTTATCTCACACTATATCCTACAATTCATATGGGTATTTGGATATGAAGAGGGGAACCAAGCTTATACATAATGGATACGAGACAGATCTCGCCGTGGGGGGGATAACCGGGGCATTAGGGGTGCCGGTTTACCAGACCTCCACCTTTGACCAGGGGACATCCTATGTCTCCGGAGACCTGTCGGAACACCGGGAGTACGACTATGCCCGGTCGGGGAATCCTACCAGGAAGGCCCTGGAGGACATTATTGCCGGCCTGGAAGGGGGCGCTAAAGGCTATGCCTTTGGGAGCGGGATTGCGGCGGTTTCCTCCGTGCTGGGTATCTTTGAAGCGGGAGATCATATCGTTACCGCCGGGGATATTTATGGCGGAAGCTGGCGTATCCTCAATACCTTCTATAAAAAGTGGGGGCTTGAGGTTACCGCGGTTGATACCGCCAACCTGGATGCGATAAAACGGGCGATAAAACCCACTACCAAGGCACTGTTTCTGGAAACTCCCTCAAATCCCCTGCTTAAAATCACCGATCTGGCGGCGGCTATCAAAATTGCCAAGGATGTGTCGAACCAGAGAGGTTCAGAGATCATTACCATCGTGGACAACACCTTTATGACCCCTTATCTCCAGCGGCCCATTGAACTGGGGGCGGATATCGTGATCCATTCGGCCACCAAATTTCTGGGGGGCCATAGTGACGTGATTTTCGGCCTTGCGGTGACCAGGACTAAGGAACTGGGGGCTCAGGTCTACCGGGTGCAGAACAGTTTCGGCGCGGTACCCGGCCCCTGGGATACCTGGCTGGTGATGCGGGGGATCAAGACCCTCAAGGTGCGCCTGGAAGCCCAGCAGGCAGGGGCGGGCATACTGGCGGGGTGGCTTAAGGCCCATAAAAACGTGACCGATGTGTATTATCCCGGTTTGGCGGATCATCCCGGCCGGGCGATAAACGAGGCACAGAGTTCCGGCGCGGGGGCGGTTCTTTCCTTTAAAACAAAGACCACCGAGCAGGCCCTTCGCTTTCTGGGTAAGGTGAAGTTAGCGGCGGCGGCGGTGAGCCTGGGGGGGGTGGAGACCATCGCCTCCTACCCGGTGCGGATGAGCCATGCCTCCATCCCCGAGCCGGAGCGGCTGAGGCTGGGGATCACCGATACCCTGATACGGATCTCCGTGGGGCTTGAGGATCCGGATGATTTAATAGAAGATTTCGATCAGGCCCTAAAATAAAAACAGAGGAATAGTATGTCTACGAAGAAAGATGCAGATGATAAGGACTTTGGTAACATCCCCTGTACGGCTCCCTACGGAAATCTGTCCATGCGAACCGTTACGGTTCACGGCGCTACCCTGTTTGAACCCCGCACCGGGGCGATTAGCACTCCTATTTACCAGAGTTCCACCTTCAGGCATCCCGGCTTGGGTGAGTCCACGGGGTTTGACTATTCCCGGCAGATAAACCCCACCAGGCTGGAACTGGAGAGGACCATGGCCCTGCTGGAGCATGGAAAGTACGGTCTTGCCTTCGCCACCGGCATGGGGGCAATTTCTTCGGTAATAAAACTGTTTAAAC
>BNUR01000263.1 GCA_025997495.1 Spirochaetia bacterium
CTTTCGGCTGGCTTGAGGATTACCGCCTGCTGTGGAAGAATTGCGAACGAAAAATCCATAACACGCTACAAGCCTCCAAGTTGGCGTTTATTTCGTTGTTATTGAGGAGATATTAGACAGGCTCTAAAAACGGCTCCAAAATCCACATTTAGTGCTAAAAGTAAAACTGCTAAAAAAAGAGTAAAACCCCCGTGGTAACCATGCCGCTGTCTCCTCTATACTTATCCTATAGAGGTCCTTAATGACCCTGGAAATGAATGTTGACATCCCTGCCAGCCGCCATCTGACCCTTGAAGTACCGCAGGAAGTCCCGGAGGGGAAGGTGAAAGTGGCCTTTACCCCGCTCTCTACCGATCCGGTGAAGCCCGGCGTCATTTTTAACCCTGCCAAGTTGGCAGAACCCCGCTTACCGTATGAAGAGGCCCGTGACCGAATACAGGCCTTATTTGCGGACTCAAAGTTTAGTGTTGATTCGTTGCTGGAAGAACGCCGCGAAGACCTTGAACACGAGGACGAAAAGTACCGACGCCTTTTCCACAAAGAATGAGCTATATCCTTGATGCCTGCGCTCTGCTGGCGGTCTTCAAAAGGGAGCCGGGCTGGAAAAAGGTTGATTCTCTGATTATGCGGGCCAATGCGGGGGACTTTCCACTGCATAAGCACTCGGACTAAAGTCCGATCGTCAATCTGCTTGAGGTATACTACAGCATACGGCGTGATGACGGACCCGATGCTGCCGAGAAGATGCTTGGTTTTGTGGATGACACCGACATACAAATCACCGCTGATATCTCCCTTCCCTTTTTCCGGGAAGCGGGCCGCCTTAAAGCAAGGTACCGCATATCCCTTGCCGACACCGCGAACCTCTGGTTCGATGTCTGCGCCGCCGCCCTCCAGCTTTCCGCCACAGTGGTTACCGCCGATGACGAGATGCTGCCTATAGACGAGCTTGACTTCTTCTATATTCCGCCCTCCAAAAGAGAAATCGGCCAAAGTCCCGCACCGCACGCTGGGGAAGTCGAGCGCGAACTTGCCGAAGCAAAGCGGCGTATCGCCAAGCTTGAAGCTAAAAAGTGATAAGAGGAAGAATTGCCCCCCATCTCCAATGGAAGATTGGGGGGGCGCGACTATACGTTTTCCAAGCAGTTCAGACGGGACCTCAGGCTGATGGAACGGCGGCGCCGGTTGTAAAATACGGAGAAGTGTAGTATCTTTAATTAGCAATACGTTTACTGCGGAAAAGTTATAGGAGAAACAGTATGTCATTTGATGTGTTTTTAACGTTTGACGGGGATTGCCGACAGGCGCTGGAATTCTATGCAAAAACATTTAAACAGAAAATGCCTGAACAGATTATGACTTATGGGCAAAATCCCCAGGGTTCGGCGGAGGCGGATAAGGATCGGATATTATACGCCAGCATACCAATATGCGGCTGTAACGCAATGTTTTCCGATTGCCCTTCCGGCTTTCATTCCATCAAGGGGAATAATATCATGCTGACCATTGGACTGGATGATGAAGCTGAGATAAAACGGATTTTCAACGCGCTTGCGGAGGGCGGGGAAATTGAAATGCCGCTTGGCAAAACTTTTTTCAGCGAATTATTCGGCATGGTAACCGACAGGTTTGGTATCATATGGCAGGTAAGTAAAGCAAAAGGAGAAACGGTATGAAGTACTTAATAATTTCGGGGAATCCGAAAAAAGACGGCCTTTGCCACTCGTTAACAGAAGAGGTGGTGCGAGGGGCGGCGGAGGGCGGTGCCGAAACCGAAGTCCTTACCCTGGAAAAGCTGGAACGCTGCCATGTGTGTGATGACGGCTGGGGAACTTGCCGTGAAAAACATACCTGTTCCTGGGGGAAAGATGGTTTTAACGAGGCCCAGGAAAAAGTACGCGCCGCAGACGCCCTTTGTTTTATCACCCCGGTGTATTGGGCCGAGATGGCGGAATCCCTCAAATGCTTTTTTGACCGGCTGCGCCGTTGTGAAAACCTCATGCAGACGAAGGGCGCCCTTGCGGGCAAACAGGTTTTACTTATCGCGTCTCCCGGCGGCACCGGAAATGGTATGCTCACATGCCTTGAACAAATGGACAAGTTCTGCCGGCATACAAACGCCGTCATCTTTGACTACATCGGGGTAAACCGCTGGAACAGCGATTACAAGAAGCCGGCGATAAGGGCTGCGGCAAAGGCAATGGCCGGCGGCAGGAAGAACGGGGAAACTGTTTAGAGTTCCCCAACCCCCACATTAGTATTACGGTATTCACTGGGCAGCAATTCTAAATTTGCCTGATTTATGATAAAATCGGGGGTATGGGTGGGGAAACATTTGAGCGGCTAATGAGGAATCTAGACAAAGCGGCGGAGAAGATACCCGACAACCGGCATGGGCCGAACA
>BNUR01000264.1 GCA_025997495.1 Spirochaetia bacterium
ATGGAAATAAAAGTGGGAAATAGTTCTTTAATTAAAGGTATTAATTTTAGAAACAGATCAAATGGGTGGAAAAGATCATGCGGAAACGTATGTTTTACAGTAAAAAATCACGGAGACGAAGATACGGCAGAAATAATTCAACCGGCAGACAAAAATATATTTATGAGAGGTTTTCTTTCAAATTTATTCTTAAGGCCGTCGTGTCATATATGTTCAGTTAGAAAATTAAAGAGTGGAAGTGATATCACGTTAGGAGATTATTGGGGGATAGAAAAAGTAGCTCCGGAATTTGATGATGATAAGGGTGTAAGTTTGGTGATGGTAAATAGCAAGAAAGGGGAATTATATTTTGAGAAAGTAAGTAACAAAATGGTTACAATTGAGACTTCGTATCAACAAGCACTTTCTGGTAATCCTTGTATTGAAAATTCAAGAAACCCACATACAAAAAGGAATTTATTTTTTAAAAAATTTAATGGAAAAAATATGATAAGATTAACTAGTCGGTTCACTAATAACCGATCATATTTTATCAGATTATTAATAGAATTGTTGAGATATTTAGGTTTATTAGGTAAAATAAAAAAAATCGCGCAAAGAGTTGGGTTATGAGAATAGGTATTATGACATTTTGGACAACCAAAGGGAACTATGGTACAATATTACAATGTTATGCATTGCAGAAGTATCTCATTAATATAGGGCACGATGCTTTTTTAATACGATATGACCTTCATTTAGATGAAGATGGTAGATCCAAAAAAAAAATACCACTTAAGTACTTAAATCCAGTAAAAATCTTTGAGTATATTATTCGCCGGCTCTGGTTTAAATTCAATGTTAGCAGAGAAAACAGAAGAAATTTTGATATTTTTAAAGAAAAGTATCTAAAAAAAACTGAAAATATATATTCCTTTTCTGATTTAGTAAACGATCCGCCTGATGCCGATGTATATATTACTGGTTCGGATCAGGTATGGAATTTCAAGGATTCCTTGATTTTTGAAAAACAGCGTAGGGCATATTTGCTGGATTTTGGAAAAAAAGAGATAAAACGGCTGGCAGTTGCGGTTAGTTTTGGTCATAAAAGAATAGATAAAGATATCTTATTAGATTGCGCTTCATTAATGCGTCATTTTAATCATATATCTGTAAGGGAAAAATCAGGCATTGACATCTGTAAAGAAATAGGCATACAGAATGTTGAATTGATCGTTGATCCTGTTCTACTATTGACTAAAGAGCATTACTTTTCTTTGTATTCTAATAATGTAACGATATCTTTCAAGAGGCCATATTGCCTGGTATATTTATTAAAAAATACAATAAATTTTCCTTTTTCAAAGATAAAAAAATATGCAAAGAAACAAGGACTAGATATAATATACATCACTGCGAATTTTTTATACGATACACATAGAAAGTATTTTGCGACCATTGAGGAATGGCTCTGTTTAATAGATAATGCCGAATGTGTTTTGACAAATTCATTTCATGGCACCGTTTTCTCACTCATTTTTCAAAAAAAATTCGGTGTTTTTCCTTTATCATCTGCATTTGAGGGTTGGAATGAACGATTCTATTCTTTATTTGAACAGTTCGGTATCAAGGACGGTTTTATTAAAGATGATACTATTATATCATTGGGTAATGATATAAACTGGGATAATATTTCCAAAAATATAGAAAAATGGCGTACGCATACAATGTCGATTTTAAAAGGAAATCTATGATGGGTTGCTCTTCAAAAATATTCCGCATTCTAAAAAAAACACCCGGTTATAAATCTATTATGATTTTACGCAATGCCTTCTTAAAAGGAATGAGGCAATTATACTACATTTTCTTAAGTATTTTTCTGGGAATTGATGTGACTATGGATCCCGCTTATAGTGCAACAAATCTTAACAATGATAATTCTGGATATCAGCATGGCTATTCCTTGTATGTAAAAAGAATAATGAAGTTATTTGAAATAAAATTAAGTTCGGGGGGGGGTAAACTGTTTGATTATGGCGCGGGAAAGGGGGGGATGATGTTGTTTTTTTCGCATTATCCATTTGTAAAAATAGGCGGTGTTGAATTGATGCCGCAATTGGCTAAAATTGCTGAGGACAATTTTAAATATAAAAAATTGAAGCATCTTGAAATTTATATTGCTGATGCGAAAAAATTTGAAGAAATTGATGAATATAATTGGTTTTTCTTTTACAATCCATTCAAGGGAACTGTTCTTGATTTAGTTTTAGGGCAGATTAAAAAAAGCCTTGAAAGAATACCCAGAGATATAGTTGTTATTTATCAAAATCCAGTTGCTCATGAATCTTTCATAAACGCAGGGATATTTGTATATAATGTTAGATGTTTTATTCCCTCTATAATCAATAAAAATGC
>BNUR01000265.1 GCA_025997495.1 Spirochaetia bacterium
GACTATCCATTCCAAAGCTGCTTAATAAGTTCTGTTGATTTGCATATAGTTTGTAGTATAGGCGAAAACAGCGGCCCCTTGTACATCATCACCGCATATCGTCCATCCGGTGAGAAATGGGAAAAAGATGGTAAAACACGAAGGAGGGTAAAATGACCTGTGGTATTTGTAAGGCGGAAACGGAACAAAAACTGGTTGCCTATACAGAAGATGTCAATAATTCAGTTATTGTCATTAGGAATGTTCCCGCAACGGTTTGTACCGAATGTGGGAATATTTGGTATACCGGAACCGTAGCTGCCCGGCTTGAAGAAATTGTTGACCATATTATTATGGCAAAGGTTACTGATGTTGCCGTGGTGAATTACGCAGAAAAAGCAGCCTAACCACTTGGCCCCTATATGGTTTTGGGCGTCGCAACCCGGCAGAAATTTTCGGTATAAGGTAAAGCAACGCAATGCCGTCAAGCAACTAAACGAAAATGACCCCAAAATACTCTATGGGATAGCCCTTTGTTCAAAAAGAACGCGCAGCGGAAATTAAATAAAGTACATGTAGGATTCGTCGGGATCCACGGTGCCCACCACCGATGCCAGGGTCTTCCGGTCTATCACCCCGGCAATGCGCTCATTCAGCCGGTCAAATACCGTCAGCCGGATGCAGCGCTGTAGTTTTGTTTCCGCCTTGTTGGGCTAAACTTGACCCACAGATAAAAAACGAAGAAGAAAAACCGCAAAGGCGACGTCAGACCTTTGGTCTGCGGCGACTAAGGGGAAGAAAGAATGAATGAACTTCGTAGGCACACAGTACTTTTTTAGCCGTGCCCTCTCAAAATTGATAGGGATTGCCACGCAGATTCTTAGGCTTTCCCCCAAACAGTGCCTGTCACCCAATAAACAAATATGATTGATTTTACCCCGGTTCCACCGGACTGTACATGAAAATAATTATTGAAATTGGTTGACCTTTTTCTTGAGTGCCCGGAAAGGCATGATTTTTTACGGGGAAAGGTTAGTTTTTTCTTTTAGCATCCGTTCCTCATTTTTGTTCTATACTTTGAGTAAAATCTCCTGTTCAGCGGATACCGGGTTCCCTTTGGGGTAGGTTCTGATTTCCAGGCCCATACCCAAGCTATCCAGATAATCAATAAGGGTCGAAATCTTAATATCCTTCCGGTTCTCCAATTTTGATACCGCCGTCTGGGTAAAGTTGGACACCTCACTTTGTTTTATGGCATATTTTTCCCGCAACTGGCCAAGTTTGATATTAAGACGTTCCCGCTCGTAGAGTTTCCGTGCCGCATCTAAAACTTCGGGTTTCATTTTTGCTTCCAGTTCACTTATGGGGTGGACTTGCTTAGCCATTTTTCTGCTCCTTTTTCTCACGGTATAAATCATATATTTGTTCCGCCTGTTTTATGAGGCCCTTATAAAACCGTTTTTCATTCTTACCCTTTTTATCTCCCCCGATAAGGAGGAGTGCCTTCTGTTCCGGGTCAAACAGATAGGCAACCCTGAACATATGGGCCTCGGTCTTTGCCCGTAATTCCTTCAAATTACGTAAAGAACTGCCTTTGAGAGTATCTGCATAAGGCCGGCCTAATTGTGGCCCATGCTCTTTAAGCAAAAATACCCGTGTCTGAAGAATCACCTGATCCTCCTCCGACTGTTGTAAAAACCAGGTGTCATACTCCTCGGTATTGTTTACTTCCCACTCATACATGGTCAATTATATGAGTTGTAGTTCATAATGTCAAGGAGCCAGCCGCTTGGGCGCCGTTTGGCCAGCAGAAAACTTCCCAACAGGAATCCTATGGTAACGCCGATTTCAAGTACCTGGGAAAAGGCGGTGATGCCGCCGAAGGGATACAGGCTGTAGCTTACACCGATTACAATCATGAGGTAGGTGCATATTTCGGCCAGACATGGTACCAATTTTCACCGCCCGGTCAACAGCCGGGTGAGCTTTGCGTTGGTTCTTCCAAGCCAATACCAGGCCGAGTATCAGTGAGGGGCCGCCCCCGGCTTCATTGGCAACGGCGATCCAGTTTTGGCGGCCCGCCAGCAGGAACACCCAGGCGGGAAGGCCAAGGATATACATCAACCAACCGGCTAAACGCCACTTCCGGTCATCCCGGAGACCTTCGGCATGAGAAAGAAAGATTTTTGCCAGGAGATAGCCTACGCCGCCCCAAATCTGAAGAAAAATATTTAGGAGGACTTTGTTGTAATGCAAGGCATAAAGGTATATACTTTTCTTACTTCTAAATCATTGAGCCATTCGGTGAGTTTTTCCGCATCATTCGTGTCGATTGGCGACAAATAACATTTTTCACCTATCATCTTCTCAAAATACATTATATTCCGTTAAGGGCGCTAA
>BNUR01000266.1 GCA_025997495.1 Spirochaetia bacterium
ATTCGCATTTTTGTCCCATGTTACGGTCCAGCGAACGTTGTCATTGCTGTTTCGGTTATTCGGGTCTGAATTGGATTTGTTTATCGTGTACGCCGGGGTTAATCCTTCCCGTTTACTGCGCGCATTACAGTATTCCAGCGCGTCATACCAGCTTACCTGTTCTACCGGCAGGTTCGCACCTTTCCAGTTGCTCGGATTGTTGCCCATCATCGCTTCATATTCTGCCTGGGTTACTTCGTGCTTACCCATGTAAAAAGCGCTTACCGTTACCCGGTGTTGTGTCTCATTATCACTGCGGCCTGTTTCCGATGGCGGGCTGCCCATGAGGAATGTACCGCCCTGGATGCGGACAAAGCCTTCGGGTTGCTGCCCCCAGCAAATACCGCAGAGCAAACAAATCGCTATGCCTGTTAAAAACTTCTTCACTTCTCTATCCCTCTTAATTTATTTGCAGTCTGTATTTCATTTGAGTCAAACCACTTTCCGTGCCCCATAATTATCTCCCAAAACCCTTCGCCAGTATCCTGAACAACCGGGACTATTGAATATATAATAAGTCTACACTTGTTTACTTGTCAACCCCTATGGTTCGTTTTTACGTGGCGCAACACGTGGTTAAAATAAAAAACAATAAATCTCTTGCGCCATGGAGGGCGCTCCCCCGTCTTGGACAAAAAAAATTTCGTCTATCGTGAAAGCTATACGACGTTTTTATGGCCCGAATAAGGAAACCGTAGGTTTCCAGGGCCATAAAAATGTGCCGGAGAAAAACCCCATAAAGGCGCTACTGCGCCGACTGGGGTTTTTCGTAGGCCAAGCCGCTACTGCGGCGCAGCGTATAGCGTATGTTATGTGCAGTTTGCCCGTACTTTATATTTTCACATATAATTTATCTTAATAAATTCTTTTAACTCCTTAAAATTATTTAAATATCTTGATTTTATAAGGTAAGCCGATCCTTCTGATGTAAAAAGATATATTGTATCCTTGTCAAATTTTATTTTGTTTATTTTTTCTTTTATTAATTTTATATTCATACTTTCCGTTGTTATAATTATTTCTTTTTCATTTATAACAAAATATTGTTCTTCCTGTGACATTTTATTTGAATTAAAAGGTTTTTTAAATAGTCCCTTTGGTTTTTTAACAATAAAAAATATGAATAAACAATATATTAATATTCCTAATAAATCATCTAAAAAATATATTGTTTCATGGATAATTATTTTATAAATCACTAGTCCAATTAAAACCAATGGAGTTATATAAAAGATTATGGATATTTTTCTTTTAAAGAATATATCCACCGTATAAAATCTATTATATTGTACAAAATCGTCTAAGGTCATTTTCCCATTAAATCTATATTCCATTTTTTCACCTCTCCTTTTATTTTAACATAAATATTGTTTTTGTCAACCCTTTTGTTTATATATTCAAACCAGCTTAGGGCAAATTGCACATAACGTGAAAGCTATACGACGTTTTTGTGCCCCGAATAAGGAAACCGTAGGTTTCCAGGGGCACAAAAATGTACCGGAGAAAAACCCCACTAAGGCGCTACTGCGCCGACTGGGGTTTTTCGTAGGTCAAGCCGCTACTGCGGCGCAGCGTATAGCGTATGTTAGGCGAAGTACCCGCCTTTAGGATATTTTTTTAAAATTACTTCCTTTGATATTTCTTTTCCATCTTGAAAAGATATGATTTTTTTATTTTTTTTATCTATATACCAATTTGCACCATCACATATATAAACATTATCATTTTGCTTATTCAACATTAGAGTACATTCTAAATCAGGTTGAATAATATCCTTTATTTTAACAGGAGGCCTACCATAAAACTGTATTATTATTGGTTTAAATATATTATCTCCATTTTGAATACCAATAAATATTTTTGCATTGAATTCGTATAATGCACCTTTCTCTATAAAATTAGGGGTTGAATCACGTATTTTTGATTCAGCGATCACAAAATATTCTTGCTCCATTAATTATTATACCTCCTATCAAATAAATATTTTTACTCATCTTCATCTTTATCAAAGATGTTCCTATCAGCTCTGACAGTTCCATCATCATCAATACGCCCAACCTTGCTACCATTCACGCGAATAATCCCATCATCATCAACTCGTCCAAATCTACTTCCGTTAACCCTTATAATGCCATCATCCACACGTGCAACCCGACTGCCATTAACTCTGACAATTCCATCATCATCTATTCTTCCAATTCTGTTCACAATAAAACCTCCTGAATTTATATGTTAAAGTATGGACTATAATCCATATTGTGTCAAGTAATTTTTCAAAAAATTCGGGTATTTCGCCTAACGTGAAAGCT
>BNUR01000267.1 GCA_025997495.1 Spirochaetia bacterium
TTAATGACACTTATAGTACATTATTATTGTATATAATGTACTATAAGTGTCATTAATTGCAGGTCCTATTAAACATCCCCTTGTCAACATTCTTATTAAAAAATCTTTCTTTTTTCTTATATATTTTTCAACCATTTCAATCGGCAACTCACATAATGCCAAACAAAAATAGTAAAATTGGAAATGATTTTTTGTTCCCATCCCTCCTTGATTTAAAAATAATTCTATCATCGGATCAAATAATTCATTAAACCATTGTTCATTTCCTATTCTTACTGTATTTAAAAAACGCAAAACAACTATACTTGTTGGTAAACATTCGCCTTTTGAACAATAATGTCCAAAACAAGTTTTATCCAATCTATTGATTGTATTATTTACAATATCTTTTACAATTTTATTTTTTCCGTCAAATAAATGCAATAACATTAAAATTTCAAGTTCATATGTATTTGCCGATAAAATATTTGTTTTAGGTTTGTATCCAGTTATCATTCTATATTTTTCATCATTATTTAATGTTGGAATATAATAGAACGGATACATATTTTTTGTCGACTTCCCCCTAAACCTATTTACCTTTTCTTCGGTTGATATATTTTTAAGAAAAAAATTTACAATATTATTCTTTTCTTCTTTTGAAATATTCTGTTTTTTAATAATTTTCTCATTTGTATTTACCATTGTTTCATATAACAACATAAATCCTCCTGTTTCTTCCATTCTTGTTGTTTATCTATAGGGCATATATCCCACTTTTTAGTATCAATTGTTTTCCATTTTTTGTCAAGTCTTTTTTAATATATTTCCACAAAAATTTCAACCCCAATTGCACATAACGTGAAAGCTATACGACGTTTTTGCGGTTGCGATAAAGGAAACCGTAGGTTTCCAGCAACTGCAAAAATGTGCCGGAGAAAAACCCCACAAAGGGCGAAGCCCGACTGGGGTTTTTCGTAGGCCAAGCCGCTACTGCGGCGCAGCGTATAGCGTATGTTAGGCGCAGTAAAAATCTGCTACGAAGCGTCCGCCACGGATGGCGGACGTGTTATCCTATTTACCACTTACCATTTTTACAACATATATTTTATTAAATTCCAATAAATGCCATTGATAAAATATATGATATAAAAAAAGAGATGGGTGTTATTATACAAAATGTATATTTTAGTTTATCTTTTATTATATTGTTTTCATTTAATACCCAAAACGTCATCCATAATGGCATACCTAACCCTGGTATTATCATAAGCCATTTATCACTCATATTATCTAATGCTGTAGAATATAATATAAAACATGATACTATTATTGATGGAATCAAAAGAACAAGTCTCTTTTTTGAAAATAATAAATTTCTATTTACTATGGCTGTTATAAATAAAATAATGCCAACAATAGATTTTAGCAAAATATAAAAATTAAATATTACAAGAAAAAGTGTAGAAAGAGATAACACTGAAAATATTATCATTATTATTACATCTATTAAAAAAAATGTGATTTTTTTATCATTCATACAATCTCCTTATCAAAGAATAATATCTAAATTTCACTTTATTGTCAATAATATTTTTAATAAGAAATTATTTCTTTCCTCGCCCCGCATGGACGCGGGGCGACTCTTCTAACAATTTCTGATTTTTATTGCGCCTAACGTGAAAGCTATACGACGTTTTTGCGGTTGCGATAAAGGAAACCGAAGGTTTCCAGCAACTGCAAAAATGTGCCGGAGAAAAAATGCACAAAGGCCAAAGGCCGACTGCGTTTTTTCGTAGGCCAAGCCGCTACTGCGGCGCAGCGTATAGCGTATGTTATGCGAAGTAATTTTTTGCTTTTATTATTTTTTTATTCCAAGGACCAACATCATTCCATTTTCTACTTTTTCCATTATTTCTTTATTTAATTTTGATATTTTTTCAATAAATCTGTCTCTATCCAATGCATATAATTGGGTGACTATTATTACAGAATCATCGACCAATTTTGATTCCTTTTTCTTTAAAAAAATATTTCCAGGCGCTTCCGCTAAACGTAAATTTGTTGTTAATGGTACTACTACAATCGTTCGGATTTTACTTTCGTTAAAAGAATCATCCTGCACTATTAGTACAGGACGCTTATAACCAGCCTCGCTTCCAAAAGGAATACCAAATTGAACCCACCAAATTTCACCACGTATCATTTTTTGTTAATTCCCTTATGCTTTCAAGACCTGCGTTTTCTATTGGCTCAAATTCCTTATAATAATCATCGGTATATATTTCATTCAATTTTTTGGTAATATTTTTTCGATTGTTTTTTCGTAAATATTCCACTAATGCATTCACATATA
>BNUR01000268.1 GCA_025997495.1 Spirochaetia bacterium
TGATCTGCGGAGGGGATGATTTCCCGCAGGGGGATGTTGACCCATTCACTGATGAGCGGCACCGTGGGAATGCCCGATGCGGCGGAGAAGTCCGCCAGTTCCTGCCAGGAAAGGTAGCGGTTGGTGATGAGGTCCCTGGCGGTGTAGAGGAAAAGCCGGGAAGTGGGGAAGCGGTAGATGTTTTTCTGCACCCCCGGGCCGCAGCGTTCACCCTGGATGGCCAGTAGTTTTCCTGTTTGTTTGTAGTAGGTTTGCAGGGCTTCGGGAATGTGATAGGCATCGGCCAGATCCCAGAAGCCCGCGCCGTCTTTTTTCTGCCGGGTGCGGTAGGCGATGGTTCGGGAGCAGACGAAAAATTTCCCCACCTTTTTGTTTTTGTAGTCAAACAGGAATGTGCCGCTTTGGCCTTCCATTTTGATGGTGGCGTAGCAGGGGGTGTCCAAATGCCGTTCCAGAATTTCGGGGAAGTTCTGGATGGTGGTTTCGTCGGATTTGGCGATAAGGGAAACGGGGAAGGGGCTTTTTGCCCTGACGTCTTTTTTACGGATAAGAGAAAGGAGACTTTTCCCCAAAGGCCGGGTGGCAGGATGTTTCATCAGCCACTTGGCAAAAGCGGATAACCGGGTTTTTTTGGCGGGGGCCTCCTCCACCGGTTCGTATTTCAGAATGTTAAGGATACCCGAAACATCCTCCCCGCTTTGATAGGGTTTTCTCCGGGCCGGAAGGATATCGGTTTTGAAGACGATGCCCATGCTGATGGTTCCGCACATCTTGAGGGGGCGGATAAGGAAACGGTCAAGGCTTTCCTTGTAACACCGGGCCCGGAGGAATTCAAATTCCGGCCTGATGGGGAGAAGACTGTCAACCTCCACAAAGATGACCTGCTGCCCCGGAACTATGTCCTTGTCGCCCAGGACGGAGTACCCGTTTTCATTAAAAGTAAGGGTTACAATCCGATCCTTGCCGGGGATAGCCTCCGCTGATTTTACCGTAACGATTTTTGCCATGTCGCGCATTTGAATCTCCCTTCTGTACTGTCAAGTATACTATAAAAACAGGGACCGGGCACGAAATTCGTTATCCGCTTGAAAAGAATCCGACATCATTCTATACTTATCACATTATGCAGGATAATCTTGCCCAGATACCGGGGCGAATCAAGGAATTACGGGAGATAATGGAGGTCAGCGCCATGGACATGGCGGCGGATACCGGCGTTCCCTACGAGACCTATGCCCGGTACGAATCCGGGGAACTGGACATCCCCATCAGTGTTCTCTACAAAATCGCCCACCGGCTTGGTACGGACACCACGGTGCTCCTGACCGGGGAGGACCCCCGGATGGATACCGCCAGCGTGTGCCGGGCGGGCAAGGGAGTAGAGGTTGAGCGGTACCCGGGCTATGAGTTTTCCAGCCTGGCTTACAATTTCAAAAACCGGACCATGGAGCCCCTGCTGGTGTTTCTGGACCCCTCCAGGGAACCCGCCGCGCCGGTGACCCACTCCGGTCAGGAGTTCAACTATGTGGTTGAGGGGGTAGTAAAGGTAACGGTGAACAAACGGGAGTATATCCTTGAGACAGGGGACTCCATCTACTTCAACGCCCTGCTTCCCCATGCCCAGAGCGCAGTAAAGGCGCCGTCAAAATTCATAACGATCATACAGGAATAACATGAACGAGATACTGTCTAAATATTGCCCCCGGATAGACTTCGACAGCTACGAAGATTTCTACCGGAATTACCAATGCATAGTCCCGGACAACTTCAATTTTGCCTACGATGTGGTCGATGAATGGGCGCGGATCAAGCCCGGTAAGCTCGCCCTGGTCTGGACCAACGATGCTGCGGAAATGAAGTCCTTTACCTTTGCCGATATAAAGCGCCTGAGCGACAAGGCCGCCAATGCCCTCCTCGGTCTGGGCATCAAGAAGGGCGACGTAGTAATGCTGATACTCAAACAGCGCCCCGAAGTCTGGGTTATGATGACCGCCCTGATGAAGATCGGCGCGGTCTGCATCCCCGGCACCTACCAGCTCACCCAAAAGGACATTGTATACCGCTGCAATATCGCCGAGGTTAAACTCCTGGTCAGTGTTGATGATCCGGATCTTGTGGCCAATATTTCCGCCGCCCGTGCTCAATGCCCGGAGCTTAAAAAAATAGCCCTGGTAGGAACGCAAATCCCCGCCGGCTTTATTGACATGTGCGCTGAAATTGATGCGGCCCCGGAAAAGTTTGTCCGGCCTACGGGCGTTGCGGGAACGGTGACCAAAGACAATATGCTGATATACTTTTCCTCCGGCACCACGGGGATGCCAAAGATGG
>BNUR01000269.1 GCA_025997495.1 Spirochaetia bacterium
TTGGCATTGCAGCTTGCCAGGTCGGTGAATATCTGGACACTTATTGTAACGGTGGGCTTGGGTGTCGGCATATTTATGGCAATAGCGGTGCTGCGGGTAATTATCGGCGTGCCGCTGCGCTTCCTCCTGTTGTTTTTCTACGCCGTCACCTTTGCCCTCGCCTTCTATATGGTGAGCAATGGTAACACGGCCTTTGTCCCGGTGTCCTTTGACTCAGGGGGCGTAACCACCGGCCCGATTACCGTTCCGTTTATGCTGGCAATGTGTGTCGGCGTCGCGTCCCTTCGCGGTGATAAGGGCGCAAAGAGTGACAGTTTCGGCTTTGTTGCCCTGTGCAGTATCGGCCCGATAATAGCAGTGATGCTGCTCGGTGTGGTCATGCAAATCACCGAAGTACCGCCGAACAGCCTGCCCGAAGAAGAGATAGCCGCAATTGCGGGTTACACCGACCGCGATGTGGTGAAAGCCTTTGTCGAAGAATTTCCCGCAACGATAAAAAATGTGGGAACCGCACTGGGGGCAATACTGGTCTTCTTCTTCATATTCCAACTGATTACGCGGCGGTTTCATAGGCAGCAACTCGCCAGAATACTCGTTGGCTTCGTCTATACTTTTATAGGACTCGTGGTATTTCTCACCGGGGTGGACGTGGGCTTTATTCCTGTGGGAAGCCTCTTCGGCAGCGAACTCGGCGCATCCCCCATCAAGTGGGTACTGATACCGCTGGCTATGGTCATCGGGTACTTCATTGTAGCCGCCGAGCCCGCAGTACATGTGTTGAACAAACAGGTTGAAGATGTGTCCCAGGGCGCCATCACCCAAAAAGTGATGGCTAAGGCCCTCGCCATCGGCATGTCCCTCGCCCTGGGTATCGCCATGGCGCGTATCCTTTTTAATGTCAGCATCTTATACATCCTCGTTCCGGGGTATGTATTCGCGCTGGTACTCACCTTTTTTGTGCCGCCGATTTTTACCGGTATCGCCTTTGACTCAGGCGGCGTGTGTTCCGGCCCCATGACCAGCACCTTCCTCCTACCCTTTGCCATCGGCGCGTGCGCGACCGCCGGACATATGGAGGACGCTTTTGGTATCGTGGCCATGGTTGCAATGACCCCCCTGGTGGTTGTCCAGCTTTTGGGCCTCATCTACCGGAAACAATTTGCTACGATAGAAGCACCCGAAACCGGCGTAAGCATGGACGGTGTGGTTGTCTTCGAGGAGGCTTACTTTTATGGCTAAAACAATAACGGCAACAAGGGATCAGATTCGTCTGAAAGCACTTTTTCTCATTGTGGACTGGGATAAATTGGGGGTGATATCCGAAATATTTGCCGGAGAAAAATGCCTGCTGAGTTTTGTCAGCAATGGCCGCGGTACCGCAAGCTCAGAAATCATCAACCTTTTGGGTATCGGCGCAACAGACAAGGCGGTGTTCTTTTCTTTGGTACAGAGCACGGAAACGCCGCGTATTATCCAGGGGGTTCGCCAGGCAATGGGGGCAGGGCACGCCGGCGCCGGTATCGCGTTTTCGATACCCCTCGGCGGCGTAACTGCCCGTCTTTTTACTATGTTTGAAGAAGCCGTCAAGGAGACGGAAGCTGCCAAAGAGGCAGGGGCTGTCAAGGAGACAAATACTAAGGAGGACAAGACGATGAACAACGCTATTGAAATAAAAAACGAGATGATTATCTCAATACAGAACAGAGGAAACAGTGACGCCTTTATGACGGCGGCCCGCAAGGCAGGAGCCCGTGGCGGCACCGTTATCAGCGCCCGGGGTATTTCCCAGGAGGTGATGAAAAAGTTCGTCGGCATTACCGTGCAGGACGAAAAGGAAATCATCTTCATTCTGGCGGACAAGGATACGGTTGTCCCCATCATGGAGGCGGTACGGCTAAACTTCGGCACTACCTCCAAGGCCGCCGGGGTGATTTTCTCCCTGCCCGTAGACCAGGTAATGAGCCTTAACGCACTGGTTTAAAACTACCGGCGGGGTTCTGATTACCCTTATCAGCCTGGTGATTTGTACGGGGTATGTGCTGCTGCGGTATTTAATGTAGGTCACGGGTAAAAAAGGCTGAATTTTGGACATGTTTTAACAATATGGGTAAAAAATGAGAAAATTTACCCACGTTTTTAGAGCCTGTCTAATATCTCCTCAATAACAACGAAATAAACGCCAACTTGGAGGCTTGTAGCGTGTTATGGATTTTTCGTTCGCAATTCTTCCACAGCAGGCGGTAATCCTCAAGCCAGCC
>BNUR01000270.1 GCA_025997495.1 Spirochaetia bacterium
GCCGATGTTCCACTCAATGCCCCCGGAAAACCAGGCGTCACGGATAGCCAGATTGGCGGGCCGGAACACCGGGTTGCGGTAGAGAATCTCCCGGTTTTGTTTTTTATCTAAGAGGGACCAGAGCCGTCCCCCCAGGGCGGGGATAAATTCTGCCCGGAGAAAATTGTTCTCTAAAATGATAAGCGGAAATTCCGTTTCCACCAGTTCCCGGCTGTAGCGATCCTGTTTGGTATAGGGAAGGATTCGGAAGCCCGTCTCCCGGCCAAAACCGGGAAGCTTGTCTTTGGGAAAACCCTCCACGGCGGCTACGGGAAGATTCGGCGATGGGTCCCGGAAAAAGGGCTGGGGATTCACCCCTTCCAAAGGAGAACCACGCAGTTTTAGTGTTTCTGTACGGATTGTTGTCTTTATGCTTATCCCTCTATCAACCTTCTATTAACCTTTAATCGCGCCGGCGGTTACGCCCCTGATGATTTTTTCCGAAAGCAGGATGTACAGAATAAAGGTCGGCAGAAACACGATTACTACGCTGGCGAACATGCCCCCCCAGTCGCCGGTGTAACGCATGGACTGGATCATACTGTAAAGGCCCACCGCCACCGGCCGGACATTGGCCTTGTTGGCAAAAATCAGGGACATGAAATATTCATTCCAGATGGTGATAAAATTAAAGATAGTTACGGTAATAATGCCGGGCTGCACCAGGGGGAAGATGATCTTCCAAAAGGTTCTGATGGGGGAACAACCGTCGATGGCTGCCGCTTCTTCGTAGGTAAAGGACAGGTTTTTGAAAAATGCCAGAAGGAAGAATACCGCAAAGGGAACATTCATCCCCGTATAGAGGAACATCAGCACCCAGCGGTTATTGGTGAGACGCAGGGTAGACACCATACCGAAAAGGGGCATGATGATCATAATCACCGGGATACCCAGGGCGGCGGCAAACATATTCTGGATAAGGCCGCTTCCGGGGAAACGGAACCGGGAGAGGGTGTAGGCCGCCGGCGCGGAAATAAGGACAATCGCCGTACAGGACACCACGGTGTACAAAAGGGAGTTCATAAAAAAGACCGAAACCTTTTGGGTGGTCCAGGCCTTTATATAATTTTCAAAATGAAGGCCGCTTTGAAATTTAAACATGTGGTCGGAAAAAATTTCACTCGATGTTGAAAGGGACGCGAAAAAGACCCAGCCGATAAGCACAAAGGTGAACAGGACCCAAAGGCCCACGACGAGATAGCCGATGCCGGTATACAGATATTGTTTTTTTTGCATGACGCCCCTCCTCACAGTTCCGCATCATCGTTTTTGACAATGAAATTGGTCGCAAAAAATATGGCAACCACGCTCAACATCAGGATAACCCCGATTGCAGCGCCCGCGCCGGAATCCCGGGCAGTGGCGGCGGAGGACGATGAGCCGAAGACCAGTTCGTACATGTAGTTCATGGGGGCCACCGTATCGTTGGAAAGATTCACCGGACTGAATAGCTGCCCCCACACAAAGAAGCCCACCGTAAAGACCGTCCACATGACCACATTGGTCCGGATAACCCCCCGCATATTGGGAACGGTTACGAAAAAAAACCTTTGTAATATATTGGCCCCGTCAAGGAAGGCGGCCTCATAAAAATCCCTGGGGATTTGCTCAATGCCGCTGATGAAGATCAGCATGTGATACCCCACCATGCCGAAACAGTAGGCCGCGAGCATACTCCAGAAAAGCTGGCCCGGCGCAGTCCACAGGGTATGGCTTGCGGCCTCAAAACCCAGGGTTGCAAGGATACTGTGGAGCAGGCCGTAATCGGAATTGTAAGCGTAGTTGATCCACATAGTTCCCATGGCAACCGCGCTGACCACATTGGGAAGATAGATGGCGCTTCTGAAAAATTTTGTCCCCCGCATCTTCCCGGTGTTGGCGGAACCTTGTCCGTTGGTAAGAATCACGGCAAAAATCAGCGCGATGATCATAACGGCGCATCCGCCGACGAACCAGATCCGTCCAATGTTTGAAAGGGATTGCAGAAAAATCGGCGTCGTAAAAAGCTTTACATAATTGGCAAACCCGGCAAAGTCCCAGCTTGCTATGGGGGAGGACACACTTTCTACCTTGAAGAAACTCATCACCAGGGTACGGAAGGTGGGGTAGAGAAAAACCAGAACATAACATATCACCGCCGGCGCAAGAAAGGTGA
>BNUR01000271.1 GCA_025997495.1 Spirochaetia bacterium
CTGATGCGCCGCTGACACTGTCTACAGCACTGGTCTGAGCCAGGAGGATGTTAGTCTTCAGTATGGGAATCGCCGTTGCGCCCAAACCGGGGTTATCCCAAACAGCTTCATAGGTTATATCCGTAATTTGATATTCACCAACCGTTACCCAGATAGGATGCTTCTCCCCGGTAAAGCCTACGGCTTCCTGTACATAAGAACCCGGTGTCATAGGTTTAAAATTTGACTCCTCCGTAGTACTATCACCCGTAGGACAACCGCTAAATTCAAGAATCGCCAATCCTACTAACAGGGCGGCGAATCTTGCCATTGTTGTTTGAATCTTTTTCATTCAAAATCCTCCTAAAAAAATTTGTATATTTAAACCCCACGGTATAAGCCCTATGGGTTAAATACTCTTATGGGACTAAATTTCTCCCCCATTTCAAACCGGGAAGAGAAAAAAGCGAATAGTGAACTGGATATAGTATGGCGCTTACATAGAAATCGGGGAACTGGGGATCCCAATGGAACGGGTCTATGCGCCGGAGGATTTGGCGGCCCCCCCTGCCAGCGGTTCCTGGAAGCTTGACGGAACCGTGGTGGTTCCCTGCTCCATGAGCAGCGTTGGGGCCATTGCCGCCGGTGTCTGCATTAACCTGATACACCGGGCCGCTTTGGTGAGCCTCAAGGAAGGGCGGCCCCTGGTACTGGTTCCCCGGGAAACCCCCCTGTCCGTGCCGGATTTACGGAACCTCACCGCGCTGGCGGAGGCGGGAACAGCAATACTGCCCGCATCCCCGGCTTTTTATCAGGTTCCCAAAAGCATAGACGATATGGTAGATTTTGTTGCCGGGAAAATTCTCGACAGGCTTGGCGTTGACCATGGCTTATACACACGTTGGAGTAACTGAAATGAAAATGAAAAACCTGTTTTTTGCAGCATCCTGTTTGGGTTTGATGACCCTTTCCCTCCATGCCCGGCCCGTTGCGGAGGCGGGTACCGACGCCCCCCTGCGTATCGGGATCATGCCCGATGCGGATTCCCTGCCCTTTATGGTTGCCCGGGACGAGGGCCTCTTTGCACAGCAGGGGGTGCAGGTGGAACTGATTAATTTTTCTAACCCCCAGGAACGGGACGCGGCGATCCAGGCGGGCCGCCTTGACGGGGCAATCTCGGACCTTTTGGCGGCGGCCTTTTTTGCGGCAGGCGGGTTTGATACCAGGGTTACCAGCGTTACCGACGGGCGGTACGGGATTGTAGCCTCACCCCAATCCAATATCACCGCCCTTGCGGAACTCCGGGGAAAGCGTATCGGCCTTTCCACCAACACCATTATCCAGTATACCGTGGACGCCCAATTGAATGCCGCCGGGGTATCCATGACCGAATACGAGGCGGTCGCCGTACCCCGTATGCCCCTGCGGGTGGAAATGGTACTGGAGGGCCAGATCGACGGGGCCAGCCTTCCGGAGCCCCTCCTTACGGCTGCTGCCGCCCAGGGGGCCGCCCTCCTTTCCACCACCGATACCACGGGTATTGACGCGGGGATAATGCTCTTTTCAAAGAAGGTTCTGGATACCCGGCTGGATGCGGTCAAAGCCTTTTACCGCGCCTATTACCAGGCGGCACAGCAAATCAACGCCAATCCCGACGCCTACCGGGACTATCTGGTGGAAAAGGCCGGTTTCCCGGGGGCGGTTAAGGACGCCTACCGCTTTGTCACCTACCGGAAACCAAGCCTCCCCGACGCGGCCCAGGTTGAACAGGCCCTCCAATGGCTCAAAACCCGGAAGCTCCTGGAGGCGGATATCAACCCTGGGGATCTGACCGACGGCCGCGCTATCAGTGAATGGTAGAACTCCGGAACATTGCCCTGTCCTACCCGCTCCCCCGCCATGAACAGGCGCCGGTTCTCCGTTCCATAAACGCCAAATTTACCGCGGGAACCCTCTCCGCCATCATCGGCCCGTCGGGCTGCGGCAAGACCAGCCTTATCAAAATTATGGCGGGTCTCCCCAAACCGGGGGCCGGGACGGTGTTGATCCGGGGAAGCCCCGTCACCGGGGTGCGGAAGGGAACGGCGGTGATCTTTCAGGATTACGGGCTGCTCCCCTGGAAAACGGTTCGGGCAAACGCGGCACTGCCCCTGCGGATAAGAGCCGTCAAAGACGGCGGGGACAGGATTGACGGCCTGCTGCGGGAATTCGGC
>BNUR01000272.1 GCA_025997495.1 Spirochaetia bacterium
TTTTTTTTAACATACAGCGCCCAACCTGAATTACACAGGCGAGCGCCTCTTTTCCCCCAACCGCCGCTTCTCTCTTTGGGGGAAGGTTTAAAAAAACCCCTTGTGTGTTTTTTTTTTAAAACCCCCCCCCCCCCCCCCCCCATGTTTTAGTATATTTTTTCACTTTCTTTGTTCTACTTTACCCTGTTTTTCTACTATGCATGCTCTCAAAGTTCTTGAAACCCGGTTATTTATTACTATTTTACTCATGAATTTGCAGGCGTATGCCTGTAAAAATATTTTTTTTTAGGAGTTTAGTATGAAAAAATTTCGAAAAACGGGAATAGGTGCCGTAATATTGGCCCTTATTGTGGTTCTTACTCTGACCGGCTGTCCATCTGACACCACGCAGATCACGACGGAGGCCCAAGCCCCATTTCCCTGGGATGAGTATACAGATAAATGGGATACAGACGTTGTAATAGTAGGCGCGGGCTTGAGTGGCCTGTCCGCCGCAATTGAGTTGCAGGAAGCCCACCATGGTGTGGAATTTATTCTGCTCGAAAGACGGCAGGTAGTTGGGGGCGGCAGTTATGGTAGCGGTGCCACAATTATACCACGGTCAAGCAATAAATTGGATATAAGGATTACTACAGTGGATGAAACTGATAACACTCCTTATTTGCGGTACACCCTTGATGAAGCACGGGAATTCTATAATGTGCAATTTGGTGGTATAAATGCACCCTTGTTTAACAAACTCTACGGTGAAATTGCAGAGGATCATTATGCCCGCATTCTGAACTGGGGTGGAAATTTCGTCTGGCCAGCTGGAAGTCCGAACGGTAATGAAAGTGTCGGTTACCGGGGCAGTCAACAAACTCAAGCTGCTGGGGGTTACTGGCCAACCGCATCTGGGAAGGGTATCTGGACATATGCTATTGATGGTTCAGCCAAAGCTGAAGCTGGTTCTGTATGGCAACAAGCTACCGCAACTCCGCTAGGGACTCCTGGAGCTTTAGGGGCAGGAGGACAAACTATGGGTTGGGGGGGAATAAATATAATAACCGGGTTATACAATATTCTTCAGGATAACGGTGCTGACATTCGCCTTTATAACCAGGCAATGGGATTAATTGTTGAGCATGGCCGGGTTGTTGGTGTCAATGTAAAGGATAGAAATGCCGGTAATATTTACAATATTTATGCCAAGTCAGTTGTTCTGACTACCGGCGGCTTGGGGGATAACGTGCCGCTACTGAATGAAGTTATGCGCGACTATTTTAAGTATACCTATAGTGGAGGTATTACTTCGTCCCAATCTTCTATCAATAGACCGGATGGTGGTCCTACCGATGGCGGCGGCGCTCAAGGTGATGCATTTGTATGGGCTAAAATGCTGGATGTGCCGTATATCAGCGGTGGTGGTTACATGTCGACAAATGTAACCACTGGTGCGGCAAACCCATTAGTTTCCAAGTTTTTTGTAAACCAGAGGGGTGAGCGTTTCGTACGCGAGGATGGCGGGGCCACTGCTCTTCTGCGCGCAAATGCCCAGCGAACCTTTACGTATCAGATCATTGATCAGGTCATGTATGATAGCAGAACTACGGCACAGCAGACCGCCATACAGACTGCAATTACTGCCGGTCGCGTCCAACAATTTAATAATCTCTCCGCACTGGCCACAGCGCTCCAGATTAATGAGACCAATTTACGGGCAACCATTAACGCTTACAATGCGGCAATAGATGCAGGTCAAAGCCCAGGCTTTGACCTGCCGGTTACCGGATTGGAAAAGTTTGACAATCTGGACGGTACATTCTATGCCAAAAAAATCGGAGTAGAATCAACTCTGACTGGGAATTTCGGCTCATTTACCGCCATTAAAATTGACGATTATGGCAGGGTACAACAAAGATCCGGAAGTGCCGTTCCCGGTTTGTATGCCGGCAGTGAACTTGTTTCAGGTAACATATTCCCCGCCGGTGCATATTACCACGGCGGTATGGGGATGGCTATTGCACAGTATACCGGTGTTCTTGCAGCCCGAACCGCTGCTGATGATTTAAAGTAACTCTCGCGGTCATTTTAAAAAAGGGGGTTTAACAACCCCCTTTGCGGCGGATTTATTCTTCCGCATACACAAAGATTTCATGGAGGCGTAATACATTGAAGTTGTTTAAGATATACATAATACCCA
>BNUR01000273.1 GCA_025997495.1 Spirochaetia bacterium
GTTCGGCCCATGCCGGTTGTCGGGTATCTTCTCCGCCGCTTTGTCTAGATTCCTCATTAGCCGCTCAAATGTTTCCCCACCCATACCCCCGATTTTATCATAAATCAGGCAAATTTAAAATTGCTGCTGTCGGGTAGAGAATACTTTTCTTTTTGGCTGCTTATGGATATACTATTTTGAGAAGGTAACTGACTAAAAAAGTAGGATATACGTTGCCAAGGGAACTATAATTGAGTATATTAATACCATATGAAATCTAGGAATTTATGGAGTGCGGAGATGGCGAAAAAACGAATCTACGTGGACTACAATGCGACTACCCCTTTAAGCCCGGAAGTTAAGGCTGCGGTAATAAAGGATTTAGAAATCTATGGAAATGCCTCCAGCATGCACAGTGACGGCCGTCATGCCCATGCCCGTCTTGAGGAAGCCCGGAAAGCCGTGGGGGATCTCATCGGCGCCCCCGCCAACACCATAATCTTTACCTCCGGCGGCTCGGAGTCGAACAATATGGTATTCCAGACCATACGCCGGTTAGCCTCCGGTGAAACCGGCGCCCTTCTCCCTGAAGGTAAGCCCCTTGCCAAAGGCCGTACTGAAATTATCACCACCGCTATCGAACACCCCTGCGTACTTAATTCCGCCGTCTATCTCAAATCCTTAGGGTTTACGGTGACCTTTCTCCCGGTGGACAAGTACGGCAAGGTAGTGGTGGACGAATACCGGAAGGTCCTCAGCGAAAAAACCCTCTTTGTTTCGGTGATGATGGCCAATAACGAAATCGGCACTATCCAGGACATACAGGAAATAGCCGCCCTGGCAAAGGCTGCCGGGGCATGGGTACACACCGATGCGGTACAGGCCGCCGGGAAGATTCCTGTGGATGTGGACGCCCTCAAAGTTGATTACCTGACCATGTCGGGCCACAAGATCTACGGACCTAAGGGTGTGGGCGCCCTCTATGTGCACTCCGGCGCGCCTCTTTTCCCCCTGATCCACGGGGGACACCAGGAGGACGGCTTCCGGGCGGGCACCTATAACAACCTTGGCATCCTGGGTTACGGCACAGCGGCGGTGGAGGCCAAAAAAAACCTGGCGGCCTATGAAAAGGAAATCCGTCCCCTGCGCAATCAACTGCGGGATGGTCTTTTAGCCAAAGTCCCCAACATCACCATCAACGGTCACCCTGATGATGTATTACCCAACACCTTGAACGTTTCTTTCCCCGGCGCCGAGGGGGAGTCCATCCTGTTAGGCATGGATCTCAATGGCATTGAGGCCTCCACCGGATCGGCCTGTGCGTCGGGCAGCCTGGAACCCTCCCATGTGCTGATGGCCGTGGGGGTAGGGCCGGAACTGGCCCACGGATCCATCCGATTCAGCCTAGGCTGGGGTGTCGAAAAGGAAGATATTGAGTATATTATAGAAACGGTACCGCCCATCATCGCCCGGTTTCGGGCCATGTCTACGGTATCATCGACGCCGCAGGCGTTTCCGAAGGAGGTACAGTAGTATGTCAGACTGGTTGTATTCAGATATAGTTAAAGATCATTTCCAAAACCCCCGAAACGTGCTCATGGAAGACGAGGCCGCCTGGCCTGCCGATGCACGGGGCTTGACAGGGAACCTTGTTTGCGGGGATCAGATGCTGATGCTCCTACGGATCAAGGATGATATCATCACCGATGTCCACTGGAAAACCTACGGCTGCGCCAGCGCCATCGCCTCCACCAGCGTCCTTTCCGAGACAATCAAGGGTATGAACATCCGGGACGCCTACACCATCAAACCCGAAGACCTGGTGGAAAAGATGGGGGGCCTCCCCGCCAACAAAATCCACTGCTCCGTCCTGGGAGACAAGTCCCTCCGCAAGGCCATCGACGACTACCTGGAAAAAACCGGCCGGGCGGGTATGCTCAAGGAATCCGCCACGGTGATCTGCGACTGCATAGGGATCACCGACAAGGATCTGGAAGACGCCTACCTCAAGGGCGCCCATACCTGGGAGGACTTCCAGGCGGCCACCAAGATAGGCACCGGCTGCGGAAAAAGAGTAACGCGCAAAGTCTGCTGGGCATACACGACTTGCCGTCTGATGCACAGGTGCGGAATCTGCTTGATGAGGTAGAGCCCGAAACATTTGCGCCGGTATTCAGGGGGTCGCGTC
>BNUR01000274.1 GCA_025997495.1 Spirochaetia bacterium
AAAAAGAAATGCGGAGAGAAGTGGGAGGTAAGTGACAGAAGTGAGTAAATAAAGGGAAAAATGAGGGAAAATAGGTGAGTATGTAAACATTTTTTTTTTTGACGGGCGAAGGGGAGCATCGGGATGGGGTGTGTGTAGGGGAATAGCACAAGGGCTGTTCCCCGATCTATAATTAGGTTTCCCCCCCCCCCCCCCCCCCCCATTTTCTTTACATATTCACATAAATATTCTTTCCATTTTCCATGGCTAATATTCTTTGAAAGAGGTATTTCTGTTGATAAAAGTAATTTATCAAAAATTGCCGCAGGCGATACCAACATCCGATAAACCGCAAATAAACATTTTTGCAATAATGTTCGAAATAAAACTCTCATTTTTTCCTCTCTTTTATCAATTGTTCTCTGAAATCAATTCAGATACTATATTTAAATAATTCTCTGAAAACGATCCCCATCGTTCAGAGGAGGCAAGTATACCTAATTGCTGCATTTTATATTCCGCTTCATCATTATAGGTATGGTATACGTCATTAAGAATCGCAGCAAGCATTTCTTTTGAATAAGGATCAAAAAAAATAACATTATCAGGATTCTGTTCTCTATGTATCGCGATATCAGATAAAATAAGCTTTTTTCCGATAGACTTACATTCTTCAACACTTGTGTTCCAGCCTTCAAATAAAGAAGGCTGAATAACCGCAAGCGATCCTATTATCAAGGACAAGACATCAATATAAGGTATCTCTCCCAATGCCAAGAAATCATTTTCTAAATGATGTTCCTTTATATAACAAAATAATTTGTTAGTATACTGAATATCCCGAGTATCCGATGTTTTACCGGTAGCAACAATTTTAAAGGGGATCGCACCGCGTTGCTTTAATAGTAATAGAGACTCTAGTACAATCTGATGATTTTTATGTTTCCAGAATTGATTCGTTATAATAAAATATTTTTCCCCTTTTAATCCGTATTTTTCTTTTATTATTTCAAAGTTACTACTATCAGGAATATCTTTTATTTCTGATACAAATTGCAAAACTCTGATTTTCGATTCCCATTCCGGGACAACTGATAATAAATCTTTTCTGCTATCATAACTGCTCACAATAATTAAATTTGAATTGCGGGCGATAGACTTAAGAAAGTGTTTTGCAAGCATTAAATCTTTTATGGAAAAATATTTTGGAAAATGCAACCACTGAAAATCCGGAATCCATGCACAAGAAGGAATATGAAAATTTCGATTTAAAAAAAAGAATTGGCTATGAGATAAAAGACTGATTCTATTTCTCTCTAATACTCTGCCTAAGAACATATCATAGGAGAAAATATGTATAAAAATTCGTTCTACTATTCCGGATATTTTCCTGGTGGTCAAAAAATCAGCCGTAACAAGCTCGATACCTTGAAAATTTTCTTCTATTTTATTTCTAATTAGGGAAGTCACGAATATAACCGGAATATATTTCTTCGAATCATACAATATTTTAAATATATTTTTGTAATAATTGATCCCTCCATTCCATAAAAGTATACTATCAGTAAAAACAAATCCAATCCGTATCATAGAATTATAACCACCCACGCAGAACAATAAATAGTGAAAGAAGTTTAATTATTGGAAGCAATTCTCTTCTTGGAAGAAGAAATTATATTAATGTTGGTAAACAGGTAGTTATAGGAGATTTCTTTTTGTCAAGTATAAATTGTTCTTTTATTGGAAGCACTCATTTATATGAGGAAGGCACTCCTTATATTCTTGGTAAAAATGACAATGAAAAAAGCATAATAATAGGTTGTAATGTTTTTATGGGGGCACATTCAAAAATTATTGGAAATGTATCTGTCGGGTATGGTTCAATAATAGGTGCAAATACTACCGTGCTAAAAGATGTTCCTCCTTTAAGTGTTGTAGTTGGTTCGGAAGGAAAAATAGTGAAAAGATATAATATGGAAGAATATAAATGGGATAAACCTGAAAATGTAAATACAGAATTATATTTATCTGAAGAAGAATACCGGGAACGATTATTAAGAAGTTTTCCAACTATCCCTAAATTTAAATATGCTGCTTCCAGTAAAGTAGGGTGGTTATAATTCTATGATACGGATTGGATTTGTTTTTACTGATAGTATACTTTTATGGAATGGAGGGATCA
>BNUR01000275.1 GCA_025997495.1 Spirochaetia bacterium
TTTGTTTTTTTCTTATGATATGTTTTTATTGTTATGTTTTTGTGTTATTTTACTTTGTTTACATATATATAAGAAAATATTTATCAAAAATATAAAATAAATGTAAAAAAGAATTGTAAGAGTAAATAAAGAGAAGTATGTATATGGAAGAGTATAGAGAGAGGGTGGGGGGGGGGGGGGGGGGCAATCCCAGAGTATTAGAAATTGGAAGCAGAGAAGTTACGGCAAAATCAGATTTCCGTGAAATATTTTCTAATGCAACATATATTGGGTTTGATTATTACCCTGGTGATAATGTTGATGTAGTTGGGGATGTTCATAAACTTTCAACTTATTTTAAAGATGAAGAAAAATTTGATGTAGTATTTTCAAGCGCTTGTTTCGAGCACTTTGCTATGCCCTGGTTGATACCAATAGAAATAGCGAAAATATTAAAAGTCGGAGGAATTGTTTTCGTAGAAACTCATTTTTCGTTTACAACTCATCACAGGCCGTGGAGCTTTTTTCAATTTACTGATATGGGATTAAAAGTTTTATTTAACCCGTGTTTAGGTTTTGAGTGTATTGAAGCCGGCTTTTCAAATCCAATTGTAGGTAGGTTTTCATCAATTTCTGCAAAATATTTGAGAAACAGGCCAATTTTTAGAGGTTTATATTGCCATGTTGAATATCTTGGTAGAAAAACAAGGGAAATTACGGATTTTGATTGGATAAAAGCGGATTTGCTTGATATTGTTGGAGGGACGAAATATCCGGAGGATGCCGGAAATATGTAAAAAAACTGAAGACGAAATTGTCTATCGTAATAGATGTAGAATAAATTATGTAGAAAGCTCTTATAACAGGTGTAACTGGACATATAGTTAAAATGGCAGCTTTAAAAAAGTTTTATAATGGTAATTTGGTGACTGCATTACAAATATCTTTTTTTGGCATGGTGCTATTTAGTATGATATATTCGCATCCATTTGAATCAGTATCGGTACTTGTTACACCTTGTATGGCTATTTTCCTAATTTTATCCTTTAACAATTATAATTTATTTCAAAATATAAAGAATGAATATTTTTTACTAATCTCGATATATTATATATATCTTGCATTCATTTTATTTGTATCTGGTATTTCTGAAATTGCTGTTGATAGGATAATGAGATTTTATTTAATACTTATAATGCTTCCTCTTTTTTTTGTTATAGATCATAAGGACAACTATAAGTATTATTATAAAATATTTATAATATTGGCTTTTATAAAATCAATAATTCAAATTGTATTGTTCATAATGCTTACTTTTTTGAATATACCTGAAATATTTTTCGAGATGATTGGAGTTAAGGGAGCGATTTTTTCTGATGGATTCTATATTCATATAATTGTGAAAGGCACTCCAGTTCTGCCAATGGCATTTTTGCTTAGATTTACCAGAGAACAAAAATTTGATATTGTTAATGTTGTTCTTCTTATAGGGACAATTATCGCTGGAAATTTTGCCTTTATACTGGGCTTGTTTTGTTTTCTGGTTTACAATCTCTATGTTTCTTTATTAAAGAAAAAGCAGTGGTATGTGAATATTGTTTTATTATTATTTCTGCTTTGTTTTTTACTAATTATTGCTGCGCCATATACATTGTATCATTACGAGAGGAAAAGATATACCGGTAATGCTACAAGAAGTGAACAGGCGAAAGTATTGTTGACAACAGGTAATATTTTTTCGGGAAATGGATTTGGTAATAGCATCAATGTAGTTACTAAACATAGGAATTATAGCGGCAATATATATTTTGAACTGCAGACATTATATATAATCAACCAGATTGGCATTATCGGTTATGCAGTTTTTATGTTATGTACTATATATATCTTTTATAAAAGAAATATAAAAATGCTGCCGGTCTATTTGCTGTATTTATTGTATACATTCTGGAATCCGTATGTTTTTGATTCAAGCCATATGATTGCAGTTATGCTTTATATTGGGAATAGGAAGACAGGTAATGCATAATATTTGCGCATTAATCACCGTATATTATCATGATTCCCATGTTAAAGATAATATAAATAGAATTTCAGAACAAGTTATCACTACAGTAGTAACTTGTTCAGATCGGAAGAGCTACGTGAAGGTCAAGAGTGTCTACGGCTGT
>BNUR01000276.1 GCA_025997495.1 Spirochaetia bacterium
TTCGGCTGGCTTGAGGATTACCGCCTGCTGTGGAAGAATTGCGAACGAAAAATCCATAACACGCTACAAGCCTCCAAGTTGGCGTTTATTTCGTTGTTATTGAGGAGATATTAGACAGGCTCTAAGGAAATTTATTTAACCGGGATATGCACTCTCTGCGAATCAGGTATTTTCGAACTCGTTTTTGTTTATGTACGTAACTTTAAGCCAGCTTATGTCATTTTTCATAACGGCTATATCGGTTTCTATACGGACTAATTTATCGGTGTTGTTTTTGAGTTGGGAATCTATCTTTTCTAAGGTAGCGTTTACTTTTTGAAAACTTTCATCGGATTTTCTAAAGCTTTCATCGGATTTCCTAAAACTTTCATCGTATTTTTTGAAGTTTTCATCGTATTTTTTGAAGTTTTCGTCGTATTTCTGAAAATTGTCATCATATTTTTTGAACTGCTTTTTTATGAAAAGAAACAACATGATTAAAAGAGCTATAGCGCCTATTGCTAAACCTATACCGGCATTGCCTTTTGTTAAGAGCTGTTCCAGTAAATTATTAGCATCCACATTCACGTTTATATCCGGCATATATCCTTTCTATAATTTAGAGTATGGTCTATGGAAAGTCCTGTGTCAAGGCAGCAAAATACTACTTTTTCGCCATCACCATCAGCAGCGCAATATCCCCCTGCCGTACCCCCGGTATGCGGGCCGCCTGCCCCACCGTAAGGGGCTGTACCACCCGCAGCTTTTCCCGGGCCTCCGCAGAAAGGCCGGTGAGGGCGCCGTAGTCCAGGGCAGGATCCAGTTTGATGGCGTCCATTTTCGCCGTCCGTCCCGCCGCCCGCTGTTCCTTTTCGATATACCCCGCATATTTGATGTCAAGGGCAGCCCGCAGAAGCCATTCCCGGGGATAGTCCGCCAGTTCCGGGGCGTAAGGCATGATGTCCGGCAGTTTTATTGTGGAATCCGTCAGCGCCCGTTCCAGGCTTTCCCCGGCATGGGGGCGAAGTACAGCAACAGCATTACTGTTTTCCTGCTCGTTAATGCCCGGCGCCTTTCGTGTGCGCAGTAATTCTGCGATAGTCTCCAGGCCGGCGGTCTTTTTCTGAAACCGTTCCCAGCGTTCCTCCGTCACCAGTCCTGCGGCATGGCCCTTGGGGCTGAGCCGGGTGTCCGCGGTGTCGTGGCGCAGGCTGAGGCGGTGTTCCGCCCGGCTGGTAAACATACGGTAGGGTTCCTTGGTTCCCAGGGTGGTCAGGTCGTCCACCAGCACCCCGATGTAGGCTTCATTCCGGCCCAGCACCAGGGGAGCATCCCCCCGCAGCTTCATCGCCGCATTGATCCCCGCCATGATGCCCTGGGCCGCCGCTTCCTCGTAACCGGAACTGCCGTTGGTCTGGCCCGCCATAAAAAGGCCGGAGAGGCGCTTGGATTCCAGGGTAGGGTAGAGATCCAGGGGATCCAGGTAGTCGTATTCCACCGCATAGGCGGGCCGGACGATGCGGGCTGCTCCCAAGCCGGGAATACTGTGGATAAAGGTCTCCTGCACATCCTCCGGGAGGGAACTGGAGGCGCCGTTCATGTACATTTCGTTGGTACCCAGGCCCTCGGGTTCTATAAAGATGTGGTGCCGATCCCGCTCGGGGAAGCGTACCACCTTGTCCTCGATGGAAGGGCAGTACCGGGGGCCGACCCCGGTGATCTTTCCCCCGTAAAGCGGCGACCGGTGTATGTTTGCCCGGATAATTTCATGGGTAGCCTGGGTGGTATAGGTGATCCAGCACGGGATCTGCGGTAGGAAACCGTGCGGTAGGAAACCCTGCGGCAAGGCCGCTTGATTGGTATCTACATCAAAGGAGAAGGGGGCCGGTTCTTCACCATCCTGGCGTTCCATTTTCGAGTAATCAATGGAATCCCCGGCAATCCGCGCAGGGGTGCCGGTTTTGAGCCGCCCCACAGGAAAACCCAGCCGCCTAAGGCTATCCCCCAGGCCCAGGGCGGCCTCTTCCCCCAACCGGCCTTGACGGGCATCGTATTCGCCGATGAAGATACGGCCTTCCATAAAGGTGCCCGTGGCCAGGATTACCGTCCTGGCGGAAATGCGGTGGCCCCGTAGGGTCACTACCCCCAGAACTT
>BNUR01000277.1 GCA_025997495.1 Spirochaetia bacterium
CTCGTATTGCTTATTGGCGTCTTCCAACAGTACCGATGTAACCTGTTTGCCCCCCCGGATCTCCACCGGGCGTGTGTTGAAACGGACTTCTATGCGGGGGTTTTCAAGAACCCTTTGGGCCACGCCCTTTTGGGCGCGGAATGAATCCCGGCGGTGAACCAGGATGACCTGATCGGTTAGGAGCGAAAGGTACCGGGCTTCATCGCAGGCCGCATCGCCGCCGCCTACCACCAGAATTTTCTTTCCCTTAAAGAAGGGGCCGTCACAGGATGCGCAGTAGGAAACGCCCCGGCCTGCAAATTCCGCCTCCCCTGGTATGCCCAGGCTGCGGTGGGTTGCGCCGGTGGCAAGGATTACGGCGTAGGCATGGAGTACCCTGCCGCTGTCCAGGACGGCGGTAAAAAGATCCCCTTCCTTATTCAGGGAAAGAACCCCGTCACCGATGATTTCCGCGCCGAAATTTTCCGCCTGGCGGCGCATGTCATCGGCAAATTCAAAACCAGACCGGGGCTTGAGGTCGCCGGGGTAGTTTTCCAGTTTGTCGATCACCAGGGCCTGCCCGCCCGGGGACATCTGCTCTATCACCAGAACCTTGAGGTTGGCCCGGCTGCCGTATTGCGCGGCGGCAAGCCCCGCAGGTCCGGCTCCCAGAATAAGTAAATCGGCATCTACTGCTGCCATAACCACTCCTGATAGATTTCCTGAAAACAGCAAAAATAGTAGAACAGGGAAGAATTTTTAAGCACAAAGGACACGAAGGACAGGACACAAAGGAACACAAAGGAAGGAAAAAAGATCACAAGCCCCCGTCCTTTCCCCTTCCCTCTTCCCTCTTCCTTCTCTTTTCTTCCCTTCGTGTTCCTTTGTGCCATTCCTTTGTGTCCTTTGTGATAAATTCTTCTCTTATGCGTTTATCCTGAGTGTACGAAATACACCGTAGTATCGTCAACGGGTATTATGGTATAATCAATGACTATGAAACGGAAAGCGTTTGCCGGATTTTTTGCGCGGGACTCTTCCAGGGAACTTCCCCGTATAACTGTGTTGCAAGCAGCCCTGGCTTTCTTTGCCTTAGTGTTCATCCAAGGCCTGTCTGCACAGACGTTTCCCTCCCTGGAACCGGATCCAAAGGCCTATGAGTTTGCCGGCCGCGAAACGTATTCCTGGCAGGATATCGGGGAGATTGCACTGTGGGCGTCCACCGTCGGCAGCACTGCAGGAACCACGGGAGCGGCCAATACGGCGTCCCAATCGGCGCTTATCAGAAATACCGCGGCGGAATTGCTGGCCATGCCGGATATCCCTATGGATCCCAAGGAGCGGGGAGAATTTGTCCTCACCTTTGTTCATCAGCGTTTTCTCAAGGGCTATGTGGAACACCAGACCCGGCTGGACGAAATTTTCAGAACCGGGCGATACAACTGCGTTTCTTCGGCGGTGCTTTACGCCGTCTTTGCGGTCGCGGCGGGGCTGGATGTGCAGGGGGTGATGACCAAGGATCACGCCTTCGTCACGGTGAATACCGGCGCGGAACGTGTCGATGTGGAGACCACCAACCCCATAGGCTTTGAGCCGGGGAACCGCCGGGAATTCCACGACGGGTTCGGCACGCTTACGGGATTTGCTTATGTGCCCGCCAGGAATTACCGGGATCGGGCGCCGATCAGCCAACTGGAATTGGTTTCCCTTATTCTAACGAACCGCATAGCCGAACTGGAAAGCCGGAACAATTACGGCGGGGCGGTTCCTTTGGCGATAAACCGGGCGGCGCTGCTCAAGGATCACCGGGATCCTGTTTCATCCCCCTTTTTTACAGACCCTCAGCAAGACGTGACAGACCGGCTGCTGAACTATGGATCATCCCTGATTAAAAACGGGCAGGAAGCGCGGGCACTCGAATGGGCGGCCCTGGCCGGCAGCCGGTATCCCGAGGAGACACGGTGGCAGGAATTCACCTACGCCGCCCTGAACAACCTGCTGGTCAAATTTGTGCGGGGGAAACGGATAGCGGATGCCCGGGCAAGCCTGGAGGCCAACGCGGCAATGTTGAGCCGGGATAACTTTGACCGCCTGGACGCGTTGGTAATTGATGCGGAATTGATGCAGCGATCCACAGCAATACGAA
>BNUR01000278.1 GCA_025997495.1 Spirochaetia bacterium
TGTGGCGGCGAGCAAGTCACCCTCAATCAGCGAAAACTGGTCCCGGCTTATGTCGCTAGGGTAGGTATCTCTCATGTCCGCATTATAACAGCTGACGGGGGACTTGCAAAGATATTAAACAGGCTCTAAAATAATGTAAAAAAGGGCCTTTTTTGATAAATTGATTGAATTTGTGTTGACTTATTTTAAAAAATAGTGTAGATTTAGGTCTATAATGGAATTTATGGGGGTTATATGCAATCATTAAAAACCGTACTGGATAGTGAAAAATTAAATAATATTATTACACTTCCTTCAGATTTTGAACATAAAAAGGTTGAAGTAATAATACAATTAGTTTCAGAAGACAATACAATTTCTGAAAATAATCAGGCATTTACCTCTGAATCCTTTGGGATGTGGAAAGACAGAAAGGATATGGATGATGTAGAATCGTATGTTAGAAATATGAGGAAAGGAAGAAAATTGTGCTAATCGATTCAGATGTAATGATTTGGTTTTACCATGGAAAAGAAAGGGCACAAAAAACAATTTTTCAAAATATTCCCTTTAAATTATCTGCGGTTTCTTATATGGAAATAATACAAGGGGTAAGAAACAAGGAAGAACTCAATAAATTAAAAAACGATCTAAAAAAATGGTCTACAGAAATAATCCAAATAAATGAAACAATCTCTAAAAAAGCAATTAATCTAATGGAAGAATATAAATTAAGTCACGGATTGGAATTAGGAGATGCAATAATTGCATCAACAGCATTGGAATATGATGAACCATTAATTACGGGGAATATAAAACATTATGAATATATACCTGATGTAAAAATTTTATCTTTCAAGATTTCATAAACAAATATTTATTAAAAAATAAATATTAAGAGGCCGGGGACGAGTTGTTTTCTATAGAAATGCCCGGCCTCCCCCGGCAAAAGCAAGTCCCGGCAATTTTGCAAAATTTTGTCAAATTTTCAAAATGTTTCTTGACAAATCCGAATTTATCCATAATAATGCTTAAAGACGCTAACTTAAACCTATAAAGTTAGTTGAAATACCAGGGAGGTAAGCGTTATGACCTTAAAGAGGATGAGTATGAGAACCATGTTCAATTTCGTAGCGGCGTTGGCGGTACTGCCGGTGATTTCCAGTTGTAAGGAGCCGGTTACCCCGAATCTGAACACGGCAACGGGATTGATCGTCAAGGACGGTGATGCGGTGGTAGGGAATATAATAACCCTTGATCTGAATGGGGAAAAGACCCTTACCGCGGTTCTGGAGCCGCCGGGGGCAGGCGGGACTCTTACCTGGACGAGCAGCGGGCCGGCGGTTACCGTCACCCCCTCCGGCGACGGCCTGTCCGCCGCAATAAAAGGTATAATCGATGGAGCTTCTGCGGCTATAACCGTGTCCCCTACGGACAGCCTGGATCCGGTAGCAAAGATTTTTATCGTTAAAGTGGATAGCTCGGCATTTTATCCTATAAACAATTTGACCATCGCTTCCTTAGGGACAGAGGTGGGCGAAACACTTTCCCTTGCGGCGAATGAGCTGCAGTCTCTTACCGCAAATATGTCCCCTCCGGGGATAAAGGGGACGGTCACCTGGGAGTGCAGTGATACCGCGGTCACCCTTACCCCGGCAAAAGATAATCTTTCCGCCAGGATACTGGGGATTGCCGCTGGAGGATCGGCGGTAATAACCGTATCAGCAGCCAATATGGGCAACACCAATCAGATGACAAAGACGTTTACCGTTACGGTGGGCGCGGCATTATCCGGGCCGTTTTATGTTTCCTCCCTTACCGGGTCAGATACCAATCCCGGTACTGTAGGATTACCCTTCAAAACTATCTCAAAAGCGGCGGGGGTTGCCCAGGCGGGGGATACGATTAACGTGCTGGAAGGGATTTACCGTGAACGGGTCTCGCCTCCCCGGGGCGGCACGGCGGGAGCATATATTAAGTACCTGGCTGAACCGGGGAAGCGGGTTTTTATTAAAGGTTCGGATGTGTACGATAAACCATGGGGAACCGGCGCCGGTAAACCTTACGCTGGAGAACGCCCTCCAAACCCTCCGGTAAGACCCACCCCGCCACCCCCGAAACCAACGCC
>BNUR01000279.1 GCA_025997495.1 Spirochaetia bacterium
GACCTCTACCAGGGAAAAAAGGAAGAGATACTTATGCCGGGCGTGATATTCGGCAAGATTCCGGGCCATAAGGAGGATCCCCTGGTTATTATCCCGGCACGCCGCCGCCTTTTCATAGCTTGCCTTCATAAAGCCCACGTAGTGGTCACAATAATAGACGTACATCCCCTCCAGCAAATCATCCTTGCTCTTAAAATGCCGGTACAGGGCCGGTTTGGTAACCCCAAGGGCTTGCGCAATTTGAGAAAGGCTGGTAGTTTTAAACAGTTCCCGGCCCCAGACCTGGAAAGCTGCCTCTATAATGTCTGTCTTGTTCATAATCCTTGCCGTATGTTACCGAACGGTCGTTAACATATACAATACTGAATCAGAGAATAAAAGGCAACAGGTTTTTGGGAAAAATTCAAAAAAATAAACAATTTGACAAAAAAACGCAAAACTCCCATACTGATTCCCGTATCATGACCAGAAAAGACGGTAAAGAGGCCATTTGTAAACTCGTTGACGACTTTGCCAGGAACGAAAGCCAATATATGTCCAAAAAATTCCAGGAAACCGAGACCCGGGACCGTTTTATAGACCCCTTCTTTACCGCACTGGGTTGGGATTTTTACCAGACCAGCACCGCCAAACAGTTCTGGGATGTCCACCGGGAATTCAGCCAGCGGGTCAACTCGACCACCAAAAAACCCGACTACGCTTTCAGGATCAAAGAAGGTCCCAAATACCGGGAAAAATTCTTTGTGGAAGCCAAGGCCCCCTGGGTGGATCTGTCCGGGAATGATCCGGTTTTTCAGGCCAAGCGCTACGCCTTTTCTTCCCACGGGAAAACCCCGATTGTAATCCTCACCGATTTTCAGACCCTCAAGGTCTATAACGGACTTGAAAAGCCGGTGTATGAAAATCCGCTCCAGGGGCTGATTAAAGGCTTTGACCTTGAGTACCATGCCTACCCCGACACATGGGACACGATTTGGGATGTGTTTTCCAAAGAAGCGGTTGCCGGGGGAAGCATAACGCAGTTAATCGGCAAGATAGGCAAAAACACCAAATCTCTGGACGATGAATTTTTGGCCGACATATCCGAGTGGCGGGAAACCCTCGCCCGGAATGTTGCCCTGCGGAATAAAGACCTTTCGGTGGATCACATAAACGAAGCGGTACAGCGGATTCTGGATAGGCTTATTTTTATCCGCAATCTTGAAGACCGTGAGATCGAAAGCGAAAATTCCCTGCTCTCCATTCTCGAAGTAAAAGAAACTATTTACCCCCACTTAATCCCGTTATTCAGAAACCTTGACGCGGAATATAACGGTCTTCTTTTCAAAGAGCATTTTTCAGAAAGTATTAGTGTTGATGATAAAACTATCAAAGAAATTATCAAAAAATTGTGCTACCCCCTGTCTCCCTATCAATTTGATGTGATCGAGCCTGAAATACTTGGCCGCATTTATGAGCGTTTTCTGGGAAGCAAGATACGGCTTACCGAAAATCATCAGGCGAAGGTTGAAGCAAAGCCCGAAGTCCGCCATGCCGGGGGCGTTTACTACACGCCCCAATACATCGTTGATTACATCGTGGAAAACACGGTGGGCATAAAACTAAAAGGCAAATCCCCGGAGGAAATTCAATCCATAAAAATCTGCGACCCCGCCTGCGGTCCCGGGAAATTTGGGAACGGATCATTTCACCGTATTCCTGCTGCATGAATTTATTCGGCAAAATCATTCCCATAAGGCCGACGGCGGACAAAAGGGACAGGGCCTTTTCAATAAATATGACATAAATATCATAGTTCTTTGCGGAACTTGCTTTATAGAGTTCCCGGTACAGTTTTACCGTCTTGGGCGCCCATTCCTGCATCTCCTGAATCCGTATATACGGCGGATTGCCGATAACAACATCAAAACCATCGGCGTTGAATTCATGCCAGTCAAAGGGGTTTATGTCGGGGTCGCCGAAAAAGTCATAATCAAAAAGCTGTTTCCGGTCTATCAGGGAATTCCCGCATTTGATATTTTCCGTCATATCCGGCAGAATGTGACCCCGCAGAAAAAACTCGGCCTGTCCCTTATCATAGCCTTCGTCAAGAATTTTCAGATAAAGA
>BNUR01000280.1 GCA_025997495.1 Spirochaetia bacterium
TAGCCGGGAATATTGGGTTATAGTGAAAAACATGGACTTTATGTTAGAATTTGAACAGGAAGATGATGGGCGCTGGATTGCGGAAATTCCTGAACTGCCCGGCGTAATGGCATATGGTGCAACCAGGATCCAGGCCGGTGAAAAAGCCAAGGCCCTTGCATTTCGTGTGCTGGCGGATCGTATCGAATCGAATTATTCCATGCCCTATATCGACCATGTAGCATTTTCCGCCTATGAGCCGGTGGCTGGCAACTCTGTTGCTGGCAACTAAAGCATCCCGCGTTTTGGCGGCGTTGCAACGTATTGGCTGGTCTATTAAACGGCAGGCAAGTTCACATAAGACACTGGAACGCACCGGCTGGAAGGATTATGTTTTCTCCTTCCATGACGGCGATGAAATAGGACCTAAAATGCTTGCGCGTATTGTAAAACATACCGGCCTTGAACTTTCCGATTTGTGATACCAAAGCACCTGCCTTGATTCTCCATTCGTAAGCTCAGTTATTATGTGATGTCTCATTGTTCATTGGGATAGGGTGGGTACTGCCGCTCTTCCTTTTCCTTGTCCACCCGTTTGCGTTCAAAGTATTCATCCATCGTATCAAGCCCTTTGCAACAACCCCGCATTGCTGCTAAAGACGGATACTTTTTTACGTTCTTGAGTCTGCTATATTCAATGTCGTGTTCGCGCTCACGGTCATTGTCGGCATGGTGGCGCTTAAAATACGCTTCCATCGTATCCCGGCCTTTGTCAATACCACGTAATGAACGCAGGGGTTTGACTGGCTGCGCTAGTTCACCTTCTAAAGTTACCGTAAGTGCCACCTTTGCCCTTCCAACGGGAAACGTAAAGGGTAGGTCAAAACTGACATGGCGGTTGGCCGGTATTTCAACGGTTTGTTCTATGGTCATAAAGAATCTCCAAGCCCCAAGCATAGTGGAGATAGCCCAATGATACAAGGGAGATGAAAGTGCGTTACTGTTCAGAACCGGGGAAACGGGCCTTTTATTGCTACTTGCCAAAATTGAGTTAATAGAGAATACTGGAAGTACAAAGAATAGCGTCCTGGGGGATCAGGGCGCTATGGTCCTCCAAGGGGGCCTTTTTGAAGGGGAACGATATGGACTTTAACTTTTCAAATGAAGCCTACCAGGAATTTATTAACCAGAAAAAGTATGTTCCGAGTAATGCCCGGATCAGGCCCGATGACATGAATATTTTTGAATGGATGTCAATTAAGCACGAGGAGATGAGCAAAACGCCGGAGGGGCAGGAACTTATTGTTGCCATACAATCCATTGACGACTAAAGCAATCAGGCCTGAAGACTTTCCCATTTTCGGCTCTTTGGGAGCAGAAGCCGCAAGCCGTATGTTCACCATTTTGCATAAGCATTTGGAACACCTTTCCAAAATGCTGAAGGTGGACACAACCAGGATTATCATTTCCCCGTCAGCCATTATGGAAGCCATTGAACGGGTAGAGAAGCGCCGGGTTTATTTTCATGTTTTTTATGATGGATGCAAAATGGGGGAACTCAACGAAACGGCGCTCCTCTGTTACTGGATATTGAAGCTTCATCCCTTTTCATTCCCTGGGATGGATTCAGATGTAATCAATGCAAAGATCGCCCTTTGCCTGTTCACAGACACCGTTGTTGGTTATGTTCAAGATAATTATGGGAAAAGGGCATCCGTTTCCCCTCAATTTCTGAAGGATGTTTACTATTCTTTCCGTTTCAGAGAATTAAGCAAAGAAGCCATAATGCTATTATTCGGCGGCCTGGGCTTGGCATAGGACTCATTTACCTTGTAGTTTATCCTCATTTCCTTGTGTACCGCTGAAAACGGCCACTAAACCGGCGGGGAAACCTGCCGGTTTTTTCATGCATGGGAAGACGATACCGCACCAGGTGGTCTACGAGGGCGGATTGTAGTATGCTCTAAATAGGAGTCCATGATGACAGCAGTACAAGAGCGGAAAGACGAGCCCCTGACCTTTGAGAAGGTTTGGGAGATGTTCCAGGAGACAGACCGGCTAATCAAAGAGAATGCCGAGTCAATAAAGGAGACACGGGAGTCAATAGAAGCGACCGGCC
>BNUR01000281.1 GCA_025997495.1 Spirochaetia bacterium
TGTATTTCTAAAACTGATACCGAGTATCTACCTCGCATCAATTCTTTACTATCTGAAAATATTCAAAACTTTTTAAAGGTTCGCATTTTGGCTGATATATGATATTTCCATCCCTAAAGCAGTATACAACTTTCTGCTGTTCTGCCTTGATAAATTCTTTCGACTCATCGTCAGGTGCAACTTCGATTGCTTTGTCGTACAGCTCAATTGCTTTTTCGTACTGCTTATCGTCGGTGCATGACTTTGCCATCTCCATAAGGTTTTTGAACGCTTCCATAAAAAACCCCCTCTGTTGGATAACTTCCAACTTCTTTCAATCATTGCCACATACCACCGCCGTGCGCCGCCTTATGGCTAAACGGTACGGCTGGTGTGTAGGCCCCGCATTCTTTGCGGGGCATTCAACAATCCTTAGAACCTGCCCGTGTAGCCCAATTCCTTGAGCTTGGCACGAACCGCAAGCGGCAGTTTACCACAACCGACAAAGGCCCACTCGCCGATCTCCACCTCGCTAAGCGAATCGGGAATCGTAAGATTGGCTAATTCACCACAACCATCAAAAGCAAATTTGACTATTTCTTCGAGGCTGGACGGTAAATTTATCGTGATAAGGTTACTGCACTTCAGAAACGCATGAAAGGGAATTATTTTTAAACCATCGGGCAGCGTAACTTTGGTGAGCGAACTTGCACCATGGCAAATCCAATCACCAATCGTAACCACACTGTTGGGAATTACCAGTTCGGTAATTGCATCACCATTTTCGGAACCGTAACCACCCTGTAAGGAATATTTATCCGCAAAAACATAGTCCCTAATCTCCACTACTGGCAACCCTTCAATCTTTGCAGGGACGACGACTTTACCGCCGTTTCCGGTATATTTGGTGATAACAACACCGGCGCCGTCTGCGGTCGCATCGTAGGCAAAATCGCTTGCCGGTGTTTCCCTGCCGCTGCTTCTGGCTGCGCCCCCGCCTGACGATGAGCCGCCGCTTGAGCCCCCTTGTTTACTACACCCTGCCAAAACCACTGTCGTCATTATATCAATAGCGACACCCAACACGAATAATCTGTTTTGCTTCATTTTGAAGCCTCCTTATCATGCGGCTTTTACCGCTTTAATTTGTATGTGTATCCGCACAAGCGGGTAACTCCTTTATTAGAATAGACTCCTATTCCTTGCCGGAATTGAACCCCATTCCTTCCCGGAATAGGAATCAATGCCAATAGAACCTACGAGACGGTGAGTAAGGTCTCTGCTTTGATTGTCCGCGGCTCCTTGAGGGGCGTTCCGCCCGCATACCGGGTGACAATTTCCAGTTTATACGTCCCTGCGCTTAAAGCCGGTATCAAGGCCATGGTTTCCGCACTTTTATTGAGCCCCAGGTTTTCGCTTACCTTGGTGCGCGCGTTCCCCGCGGCTTCGCTCACAAACCACACGCCAACTTCCGCTTCGCCGCCTTCAACCTTGATTTTATTGCCCCTGATGTGAACCATGTTGCCCGGCGTAAGCGCGCTGTTCAGGCTGTCCGTGTGCACGTCGATAACTTCGTTGATATACGCGCCGTCTCCCGCCGAGCCCGCGTTCTCAATCTGCACTTTGAGCAGGAGTTCTTTCAGGCGTCCCAGGGTGCGGAATACGATGTGCAGGTTTTCCGGGCCGATGTGGTCGTGGGCTCCGTGGTAGGTTCCGCTGATACGGGTGTGCAGCGAAAAAAAGCCGTCCATCTGCACGGAAAAACCGTCAAGCAGTTGGTAAGTAGCCTCGTTGATGAAGATACGGGCGTGCTCTACGAGGTCTTCGTACCGGCTCCCCGGTCCGAAGGAAAGGAATGAGGAAGGTATGGGATATTTACGAGAAAGTATTAAACGCTTGCTGGGGGGGGGGGGGGGGGGGGGAATAATAAAAAAATCACCACAAAACGGAAAGCGGGTGTCCTTGCCCCTTTACTTCCTCTAACCGCTGCCCCCTCTCCCCCGCTTCTCCTCCCCCCCCTACGAAGCGCGTCTGCTTGGAGCAGCGCGGCCTGCCCCTTTCCGCCTCTCTTCGCTTCCTC
>BNUR01000282.1 GCA_025997495.1 Spirochaetia bacterium
AGACATTTAAGAATACCGATTTTTCTCCACCAAATTTAGCAGTTTTCACGATACTGCACAAAACCAAGGGAGTCTATTCGCCGCTGGTGAACCAGAAGCCAGCGCTTGAAATCGGCGAAGTCTCCGGCGGCGGGGGACCAGAACGCCTCGGCAAGGGCGCAAATCCGGGGGAAAATCAGATATTCGGCGTTCCGGGCGGAATTGATGAGCTCCGCCCAGAGGTTTCCCTGCCCTCCCAGCACCAGCTTTGCCTGTTCTTCGGTCATTTCCGGGTACACCAGGGGGATTTCGTATGAATTTTGAAGCGTGGCCGCCCCATACCCTGCCCCCGGGCCGTCGGGGTCTTCAAACTGCCTGAAATTGAGGTACGCGCCGTGGTTGCAGGGGGTCATGATCAGCCTGCGGCCCGCAGCCGCCGCGTCAATTATCAGTTTTTTATCCATCCAGGAACGCCAGAACATGACGATCAAATCATCCGGCAGGGCGGTACACTCGCTGTCGTTCACCCCCTCAAGCACTTCATCCCAGCCGATGGCGGTTTTTCCCCGCTCCGCCAGCATTTGGACAAAGCGGCGGGTCAGCCATCGCTGTAACTGCCGGGGTTCATTGAGTTTCAGCTCCGCCATACGCTGCCGGCACTTTGGGCAGGTTTCCCAGCGGGTGGTAGGGGCCTCGTCCCCGCCGATGTGGACGTATTTTCCGGGGAACAGCCGCGCCAGGGAATCAAAAACCGCCGCCACAAAATCAAAAATCCGGTCATTGCCGGCACAGAGAATGTCTTCAAATACGCCGTGCCGGTACTCGACATGGTAAGGGCCGCCGGTGCAGCCCAATTCGGGGTAGGCGGCCAGGGCGGAAACCGTGTGCCCGGGGAGGTCTATTTCGGGTACCACCGTGATATGGCGGGCGGCGGCAAAGGCTACAACGTCGCGGATTTCATCTTCGGTATAAGAACCTTCATCATAGGATTCTTCCTGCCGGTGGGGATCCCGGCGCTTTGAGCCGATTTCCAGGAGCCGGGGATATTCCAGCACGGGCAACCGCCAGCCCTGGTCGTCGGCAAGGTGCCAGTGGAAGCGGTTGATGTGGTGCATAGAAAGAACGTCGATGAGTTTTTTGATAAACGCAGCCTGATAAAAATGCCGCGAGCAATCCAGCATGAAGCCCCGCCAGGGGAAGCGGGGAGCGTCCTTTATTTCCATACAGGGAATCACAAAATGGGTCCGGGGAGTTTTGACAAAAACGTCCCCGGTGTCACCGGACAGGAAAAGCTGCCGCAGTGTTTGAAGGCCGTTGTACAGACCATCACTATCGGAGGCCGCAAGATCGATCCGGCCGGCGCCGACCCGCAGCCGGTACCCCTCTGCGGGGATAGCCCCGTCTTTGGCGCACATAATCTGCGGCGGGTTGCCGGAAACAGCCCCATACCGGGCGGACATCTGCCCGGAAAACACGCTCAGTTCTTCGGCAAAAGAACCATCACCGGAAAGTTCCGGTACTCCGTCGCAATTAAAAAAACCGGTTTCGTTTTCCTGTTTCACGGGCCGGGGTATAGGGCTCATCCGCATCTCTGCTGACATTCTGGTTTCTCCTTGATGAGCGAAGTCTAAACAACTAGTTGCACAAATACAAGGGGGGGTGTTTTTTGGTCGGGATAAACACAAGAGAAGAATGGGAGAAAAGAGCCTTCGGCACATAGGAAGAAGAGAAGAAGTTTGGACACAAAGGACACGAAGGTACACAAAGGGAAGAGAAGAGAAGGAAGAGGGGGAGAGAGAAGGAAGAAAGGGGGATGGAAAAGAAAAATATCCCTCTCTAACCTCATACCCCCCTTTTTCTTTCATAATATACTGCTTTAGGGATGGAAATATCATACATCGGCCAAAATGCGAACCTTTAAAAAGTTTTGAATGTTTTCAGATAGTAACGAATTGATGCGAGGTAGATACTCGGTATCAGTTTTAGAAATACATGCATCAATAGTGCGCTTAAATTCTTCAAAAGAGCCATGATACGCTGCATTCAACACAGAGGATTTGACAAACTTCCATAACC
>BNUR01000283.1 GCA_025997495.1 Spirochaetia bacterium
ATCCTTTACCATCGCCCTGGTACTGATGGTGGTGGCAATGGTCTCCCTCCCCCTGTACCGGATCATGACCCGGACCCAGGAAGAAACCCTGCTCAAGGGCCTCTGGGATCGATCCTCGGTCTTGATGGAAGGCTTTGCCTCCAGCGCCCGTGTCTATCTTCCCGCCCAAAATACCCTGGAACTGGGCTTCCTCCCCGCGCAAACCGCCGCCATCCCCGAGGCCCGGTACGTCACCATCAGCGGTTTCGGCTACGACTCCACCATCTTTGCCGACCACGTCTGGGCCACCAACGACCCGGACATCATGGCCAAGATTGATACCGCGGGCTTTGAACCCGGCCGCTCCCGCCTGGAGGATGATCTTAGCCTGCGGATTAGCCTCCTTGCCCAGGAACTGGACGCCCAAGCCCGTGCCGAAGTGGGGGATTTGCCCGCTAGCATTATCCGCCTCAACCGGGAATATGATTCCCTCTCCCCGGAGCAACGTACCGGGGATCCCGGCAGGACCATCCAGAATACCCGCCGGGGCCTGGAAAACCAGCTTACAGAACGGCTCAACACTATTTCTGCCCGGATTCGTTCTGAACCGGCCTTCCCGGCCCGGCTTAGTGATATCGGAACTGGCGCCACCTTCGGCTACTTCCGGGGCTTCACCCGGCTGCTGGAACACCTTGGGGACATCGCGGGAGGACTGGTATCCGCGCTGGCCGCAAGGCTCACCGGCATCGCCGCAGAGGCAAGCCCCGCCGCCGCGCCCGGCCAGGCCGACGCCGGGGCCGATGCCGCCGTCTTTGTTCTCTATAAGCCGGTTATGTTCCGCCAGGGCTCGGAGGATGTCTACTTCCGGGGCCTTATCCGGCTGGAGGTGTCAATCAACGCCATCGTCGCCCAGATTGAGGATGCCCAGCAGGATCTTCTGCGGGTCATCCTGATGGTTGCCCTGACGGCTATCCTCATCGGTGCGCTGGGAGCGCTGGTACTGGCCGCGCTTATTATCATGCCTATTAAAAGGTTGGTCACCCATGTGGAGCGCATCCGGGATACCGATAACAAGGCCCAGCTTGCGGGGGTGGACATCACCATCAAGAGCCGTGACGAAATCGCCGTACTGGGGAACACCATCAACGACATGACCCACGGCCTGGTGAAAGCCGCCCTGGCCTCCCAGGATCTCACCATCGGCAAGGAGGTACAGAAGAAGTTCATCCCCCTGGAGATGGACAAGGAGGGGAACAAGCTTACCTCGGGGTATACGGACACCAAAAACGCCCAGTTCTTCGGTTACTACGAAGGGGCCAAGGGCGTATCCGGGGACTACTTCGATTACCTGGAGCTGGACGGCCGGTACTTTGCCATCATCAAGTGCGATGTGGCGGGCAAGGGCATCCCCGCCGCGCTGATCATGATCCAGGTGGCCACCATGTTCCTCACCTACTTTAAGTCCTGGAAGCCCACCGAAAAGGGCATGCACATTGAGGAACTGGTCTACCAGATCAATGACTTTATCGAGACCCTGGGTTTCAAGGGCCGTTTTGCCGCCTTCACCCTGGCCCTCTACGATTCCGAAACCGGTCTGACCCGTTTCTGCAACGCCGGTGACAATATCGTCCACTTCTACGATTCGTCGGAGCGGAAGATGAAAGCGATTACCCTGCCCCAGACCCCCGCCACCGGGGTTTTGCCCAATTTTATGGTAGAGTCCAAGGGCGGCTACCCGGTGCAGGCCCTGACCCTGGATCACGGGGATCTGCTCCTGCTCTACACCGACGGTATCGAGGAGGCCAAGCGCAAGTTCCGGGACAAGGATTTCCAGGAAATTCTCTGCGCCGGCGAACCGGGGGCACGGGAGATCGCCCCCGTGGACAGCCCCCACGCCAACCACATGGTAGGGCAGGCCGACGAGGAACTGGGCGCCGACCGGGTGGAGGCCATTATCAACGCGGCGATGAACAAGCAGGTCTATACCCTCTTCAAGTACCACAACCCCGAGGGCGACATTAACCTGGAATTCGATTTCACCACCTGCAAGGGCACGGTGGAGGAG
>BNUR01000284.1 GCA_025997495.1 Spirochaetia bacterium
CCGACCCGAAGCTACTCCGGCGAGGACACTCTTTCCCAGCACGACGCTCTACCAATCTGGAACCCAGATTGCCAAACGGCCTGAGTTTGCCGGACGCATAGTGGTAGCATTGCTGCCCGATACGGGGGAGCGGTATCTGTCAACGCCGCTGTTTGACAATTTGGAACGGCCCCGGTTTTAAAAAATGAAGAAATCTACCACGAACCACACTAACAACACGAACGAAGGAATTAAAAAATTCGTGCCCTTTGTGTGGTTCGTGGTTAAAAATTCTTCGGGTTAAAAAAAGAGAGGTGATATATAATGTCGTGTTTAGGTTCGGCTAAGATTGATGAACGGTTCTCCCATATCAGTACCCGGCATCCCTGTTTTTCAGGTGTAGCGAATATGGCCCACGGGCGGCTGCACCTGCCGGTGAGCCCCAGTTGCAATATTCAGTGCCGGTTCTGCAGGAGGACCTTTAATAAGGCGGAGCAGCGCCCCGGGGTAAGCGCAGCATTACTGAAACCCGAGGGGGCGGCGGCGCTGGTCAGAAAAGCTTTGGAATTGTGTCCCGAAATTACTGTGGCGGGTATCGCCGGGCCGGGGGATACCCTGGCTACACCCCAAGCCCTGGAAACCTTCCGGATTATCCACCGGGAGTTTCCCCATCTTATCAACTGTATGAGCACCAACGGGCTCCTGTTGGAACGTTACGCAGAGGATGTACGCGATGCCGGGGTTAAAACCCTGACCGTAACGGTGAACGCCATTGATCCGGTTATCCTGGACAAAATCTGCTCCCTGGTGATTCTTGACGGAAAGAAGTACTCAGGCGTGGAGGGCGCAGCAATCCTGATTGAAGCCCAGAAGCGGGGCATACGTAAGGCGGCGGACCTGGGGCTGCTTATCAAGATCAACATTGTTTTGGTCCCCGGCGTGAACGGAGATCACATCGGTGAAATCGCCCGGACCGTCTCTGCATTGGGGGCGGGGATTATCAATATTATTCCCCTGATCCCCCAGCATGAATTTGCGGACCACGAAGTACCGGACTGCGAGGAACTTGCCCGGGCCCGGGAGGCGGCGGAAGCGTATCTGCCGGTTTTCCGGCATTGTCAACACTGCCGGGCTGATGCCTGCGGTATTCCCGGCAAGGGGGACCTCTCATCCCTGCTCTACGGTGAAGAACGTGAATTTGAACAGACCTTTTCTCACGGTTAATTATAGAAAGGAGAATGTAGATGAGTAAATTTGTTGACCGCCCCCGTTACACCTGCGCCCTAGGAGGGGCCGTAGGAACACTGCACGCCATCCCGCGAGCCATTACCATAATACACGGGTCCGCGGGATGCGGCGGTAATATTTTTAACGCCATTAATCCCGGCTCCGGGTATCTCGGCGGCGGGTACTGCGGCGGCCAGGCCATGCCCAGTTCCAATGTGGTGGAACGGGATGTGGTGTTCGGCGGGGAAGGACGGCTGCGGGAACAGATACAGTCAACCCTGGAACTGGTGGACGGGGATCTCTTTGTGGTGATCACCGGATGTATGGTGGACATGATCGGTGACGATACGGCTGCGGTGGTTTCCGAATTTAAGGACGCCGAAAAACCGGTAATCGCCGTGCCCACACCCAGTTTCAAGGGCAACGCCTTTTACGGGTATGAACTGATCTTCAAGGGGCTTATCGATAAGTATATACAAAAATCAACGGAGAAAGATGCCCTTTCGGTCAATGTTCTGGGCATAGTTCCCGCACAGGATGTGTTCTGGAAGGGAAACATCAAGGAAATTAAACGGCTCCTGGAAAAACTGGGACTTCAAGTTAATACTTTTTTTGGGGAAGGTGAAACCCTGGATAACTTTAAAAATGCCGGAAGGGCGTCCCTTAACATTGTTGTTTCCAACAGTTTTGGTATCGATAGTGCACAGCATTTTGAAGAAGTCCACGGGATTCCCTATATCGTAACCCCCTTCCCCATCGGCGCATTGCAGGGGGAAACCTTCCTTAAAACCG
>BNUR01000285.1 GCA_025997495.1 Spirochaetia bacterium
TGAAGGAAAGTTCCAAGGCCATGGACATCACCAGTGGTCTGCCGCGGGTTAGTGAACTCTTTGAAGCCCGTAAGCCCAAGAGCCCCGCGGTTCTTGCCGAGGTTGCGGGGACGGTCTACTTCAAGGGCATCATCAAGGGCAAACGGGTGGTGACCATCCAGGACGAATTTGGGAAGGAATACAAGCATCTGATCCCCATGACCAAGCGTCTGCAGGTTCGGGACGGGGATACGGTGGAGGCCGGTGAAGCCCTCTGTATGGGCGCGGAAAATCCCCATGATGTACTCCGGATCAGGGGTGAACGGGATCTCCAGCGGTACCTGATGGACGAAATCCAGCAGGTATACCGCCTCCAGGGGGTAAGCATCAACGATAAGCATATCGGGGTGATCGTCCGGCAGATGATGCGGAAGGTGGAGATCGTCGCCGTGGGGGACACCAGATTCATCTTCGGGCAGATGGTTGACAAGTACCGGTTCCACGAGGAAAACGCCCGGGTTATTGCCGAAGGCGGCCAGCCCGCGGTTGCCCGGCCCATGTTCCAGGGTATTACCAAGGCCAGCCTTAACATCGACTCCTTCCTGTCCGCGGCGAGTTTCCAGGAAACTACCAGGGTGCTCACCAATGCGGCTATTGCCGGTTCCACGGATTACCTCCGGGGCCTCAAGGAAAATATCATCATCGGCCACCCCATTCCGGCGGGTACAGGCATGAAGCGGTACCGGGCGGTGAAGCTCTACGACGAGGATCAGCAGGATCTGGATGTGCAGATGCAGGAAGTTCTGGAGCAGCGGCGGCTGGAGAAGCTTGCCGAGGCGGAGGAAGAGGAAGATTTTTCACCGGAAGCGGATGCGTTAGCGGAGGTTGGGGCAGATGCGGAAGTTGAAGTAGCGGTGGAAGCGGGGGAGACTGAGGAATAATAACGAAGATGCTGAGAAGCATTAGCGTGGGGGGGCTGCCTGTCGCTTGACAGTGATTGTGAGAAACGGCCGCAAAGGGGCGGAAGCCTTGAGCGGCCGTTTTCTTTGAAAGGGTGATTAAATGGAAATTATTAAGGTTCAGGGGCTTTCAAAGTCCTTCGGTACACTGCGGGTATTAAAGAATATTTCATTTACCATCAATCAGGGCGAGGTGGTTGCCATCCTGGGGCCTTCCGGTTCGGGGAAGTCCACCCTGCTACGCTGTATATGCCACCTGGAGTTGGCGGACGGCGGCAGCATCGCCCTGGACGGCAGGGATCTGGTTAAGGACGGTGTGTATGCCCCGGCGGCATCCCTCCGGGAGATCTGCCTTAAGTTAGGATTAGTGTTCCAGAACTTTAACCTCTTCCCCCACTTTTCCGTGTTACGGAACATTACCGAAGCCCAGGTTCACGTACTCCACCGGAGCGCTGAGGAAGCGGAACAGCGCGCCCGGGAACTGTTGGAAAAAATGGGACTGCAGGATAAAGCGGCGGGCTACCCCGACGAACTTTCCGGCGGGCAGCAACAGCGGGTTTCCATAGCCCGCGCCCTGGCCCTGGATCCGGAGGTGCTTTTTTTCGATGAACCCACCAGCGCCCTGGATCCGGAACTAACCGGGGACATCCTCAGGGTAATCCGCAACCTCGCCGCGGAAAAGATGACCATGGTGATTGTAACCCATGAAATCCCCTTTGCCCGGGAAGTAGCCGACCGGGTACTCTTCATGGACGGCGGCGCTTTCATCGAAGAAGGGCCTGCCGCGGAAGTCATAGACAAGCCCCGGCTGGAACGTACCAAGGCATTTTTGGCACGGCTTAACCGCTAAGGGATTTAATACCGGTTCTGAACTCTTTCGTCACGAAAAGAATTGATGAAAAATTGTTTCGTAATACTGTAAAAGTTTCGTTCGCAGCGCCTTATTATTAAATCTTTTGGAAATACTAACCGGCTTACACTTCCGGTAAAAATTCCCCGTTTTGTTTTTTACTTCATCGGAGACCGCCAAATAAATAC
>BNUR01000286.1 GCA_025997495.1 Spirochaetia bacterium
CAGCCGGACCATGTTCAGCGCTGCTTGCCGTCACGTAATCGATCCCATAACTACGCCTGGCGGTTGTATCACCATACCGGGTAGTGTGACCGGCAAATACGAAGAAGTCGGCCCGGATGGTGGCATTCCTACCACTTAGGAGCGTAGAATAATCGTCCACCTTGTGCAGGTAGTCCTCCCGGATATAGCCGGGCCGGGAGACTGGATCATATACAGTTTTAGTGTCGCCATTACCACCACCGCGAAGACCATCGCCGCGCAGATTGATTGTGGCAATACTCAATTCATCTGTAAAGAAAGTAGAGGTATCATCTGCATCTGTTACGATGTAGTGGCCGCCATTGGTAAGTGAATTCGCAACATAGCCGGCAATGACCGCTTCGGTATCATTGTCACCGGGCACAAGCCTGACGGCAATGGGGGCGCCATAGACCGCATCGGTGGTTTGACCCTCCCTAATATCCGTCAGGATAAAGGGAATGTCGGTGTCCCGAATGGTGCTGATCCGCCCGTGGGGTTCGTTAGCAATTTCAAGCGTGTAGATGCTCATGCTTAACCGGGGCGATAAGGTCGCAGTGGCATTATGGTCGCCGGTGCCGGTAATGGCGTGGCTGGTGTTACGGCCGTCCTCGTTCTGGTGTTCAGCCTGAACGGTGTAGGTCTGCCACAGGCTGAAAAGGGAGTTCCCCTGGGTACCAACCACATCAGTGGCGCTCCCGCCAAGTCCGGCGTCCGCAGTGGTAACGGTCGAGGTTGGTGCGGGTGTATCCCTTTCTGCCCTAAACCGGAGATTGATGGTTGTAAGGTTGGTCGCTAAATACCGGGAAGGCAGATAGACTTCCCATTCACCATTACTACCAGTACTGGTAATGGGGATATGGTTTAAAGCCCCGGGGATAGTTAGCGTGCCATTGTTCCAGTTGTACCCCTCGATATAGACTTCTTTGGCGGTATAACTACCGGCCTGGCTGCCGCCTATGGTGGTGATGCCCTTCAGGTGTAAAAAGCCGTCAAAATCAGCATTGGTAAACACATACGCATCACCCTCAGCCGGCGCATACGTGGTCTCGTGCGGGAAAATGTACACGTACTCATACCGGTACGCTTTCTGCGGCTGGGCAGTTTCGGCACTACCTAAAGAACCGGCAGAAACAGCGGTATTGGTTATGGTGGTATTGCTTTCCAGCACTATTTCCAGTTCGTAGAGCCCGGAGGGCAGTTCGATATCGCCGTCGTAGACAAAATCAGTGCCAAAGACTTTGACATCCTTGTCGAGCAGATCCGCGATGTAAACATTACCGTTGTTGGGTGTTGTACCGGCTAACGTGTCTACGGGTTTCAGAAACAGCTTTGCGCTCTTGTAATAGACGCTGCTGCTTCCGGTAAGATCAATCTTACTATAGTCTTTGTCAGTATAAGAGCCGCCGCCAGAAGTGGCGCCGAGTACAGACTCACCCAGAGTAGTGGGGAACTGCACCTTATAGACAAAATTGCCTTTGGCCGCATTATCCGCCGTTTCGCTCAGGACAATCGTTACCGACTGTATCCGATTCACCTGGACGGTAAAGGTCTTGGCAATATTTTTCGCAACCGGGTTTCCACCCCTATAACCGGTAACTACCAGGCTATACGAACCTGCGGGAAGATTGAGATTCGTGACAACATCGTAATACGCATAGGTTGTTACAGTGGCAACGGTATCGGTAAGTGCGTATTCATACTGATCAAAAGGAATATCCTCCGGAGCCAGGGTCCGTGCCTCACTGCCGTTTATGCGAACCTGTACGGTTCCAAAGCCGGCTTCAGTCCCGGCTTCAATACCCGCCGGGGTATTCGCCTTTGACGCATTCAGGGCCGGGCTGACCAAGTCGGAACAACCGGCAATGGTGAGAAGTGCTAAAGCACTGAGGCCCATAAGCGCTAAAGCGCTAAAAATAGATAATTTCTGCTTCATTATTCAGCTCCCTTTT
>BNUR01000287.1 GCA_025997495.1 Spirochaetia bacterium
GTGTATTGCGCTGATCCCCTGTATCTTCATCTTTGGAAAGGTCTGGGGCCTCTGGGGAGCCATCGCCGCTACACCGGTGGCGGACGGTGTGTCGTTCCTTATTACCGGGATAATGATTCTATTTGAGTTGAAGAAACTGCGGGGGGTATAGGCGGGAAACTCCTTGGCCTTCTCCACCGGCACACCGTTTCTGAGAGGGAACATACCTTATCCGCCAGACAGAGTATCCAGCCCTCCCGGCAGACCGGGGGGTGAAACAATGTCCAGGGCCACATGTGGGTTCGTATGCAGGAATACTCCTTGCCGGAAACAGCAAAGTATTTCCGGCCGTTTTCCGCGGCGTAGACCGGATGCATCCACCCATGGAGGGAAAATACCCTTTCGGGCCGGTGCCAGTCGTAGAGAAAAAAATCATGGAGCAGTGCGGCGCGGATATGGCGAATTGCAGGATGAACTGGGCGGAACCGAAGGCCATGATCTGCCATACAATGGAAAAGGACGGCTTAAAGGTCGCAAAGCGGAGCCGGATCACCGCCTTTTTACTGAAGCTAAAGGCGAGAATCCAGATAGCCGCCGCAAGCTGGGAGATGATGGTAGCCCAGGCGGCCCCCTTAACCCCCCAGTGGAGGATGAAGATAAAGATGGGGTCAAGGATGATATTCAGCCCCGCGCCGATGAACATACTTATCATGGTGATGGCGGGGAAACCCTGGGCTCTTGTACAGTGGGAAAAGCCGAAACCAACCATGGCGAACACCTGCCCGAAAAGGATGATCCGGTAGTAACTGCGGGCATAGTCCAGGGCGGCGCTGCCCTCCTGCGCCCCCAGAAGGGAAAGGATGGGTTCCAGCAGGGCCAATCCCAGGGCCATGAGGATAATTCCCATGCCAAAGAGGAGCCAGAAGCAGTGGTTCAGGGCATTTTCCGCCTCCTCCCGGCGGCGCTGGCCCAGGCGCATGGAGATCATGTTTGCCGCGCCGACCCCGAAGAGCATGGCGAAGGCCATGGTGATGGTCATCAGGGGGAGTACCAGGGAAAGGCCTCCCAGGGCGACCTCGTCTACTCCCCGGCCCACGAAAATCCGGTCCACCACATTGTACAGGGCGTTGACCAGCATCCCGGTGATGGCGGGAATGGAGAATTGGAGCAGCAATTTGCCGATTTTTTCAGTGCCAAGCCGTTCGGCGGCGTTATTTCGGATAGTATCAGACATTATGGTGGTTTCTCATCTATTACATAGTCTCCCATATACAGGAAGCCTTATACAAGTCTTTTTCAGAAAAATACTGACAATTCTAAAAGGTTATGTTAAAATAAAGTACCAATATAAAAGGGGTTAAATATGAAAAAGATTGTTTTTTTCCTGTTTGCGGTGGGTATTACCTTTTCGGTCTATGCCCAAAATCAGATACCGGAGTACCGCTTTGCCGCGGGCCGGTGGGGCTTTACCGGTGACCGGCTCTTTCAGAACGATGCCGGCGCACGGCTGGCAAAGGTCAATTTTAAGGTTCCCCAGAGCGGATCCATGTTGTATGAATTTAACATCCGCTATGAGGGCGGCGCGGAGGATGGTCACGGCGGGGTAGGGATCCATGTCTTTTCGGACACCGCCTATAACGGCGCGTCCTGGGGCTGCGGAAAATCCTACCTGCTCTCGCATCTTCTCTTCAATCCCCGCCAATGCATCACACCATCTTCCTTTATAACCCCAAGGCAAAGGACGCCTTAAGCCCGTTGGTTCGCAGGGCAACCCAGTCACCCTTGAGGGGCACATCCCGGGGCTCTGTTTTAATCAGGTAATACAGCTCCGGCTCGGTGGGATCGTAGACCCGGATATCCCCGGTATTGCCGTATACTTCGATCCGGAAGGAAACCGGACCGCTCAGGTTTTCGTCGGTGAGGAATTGCTCATAATTTGCCAGGCTGATGCTCTGCACCAGTTCCATCCGGGAGTTGGTGTACCGCAG
>BNUR01000288.1 GCA_025997495.1 Spirochaetia bacterium
TTAAAAAACCCGACCTGCTCATCCTGGATGATTTCGGCTTGGCCAATCTGGAGACGCTACACTGCCGGGATTTGCTTGAGGTGATCGACGACCGGAATGGCGCCGCCTCGACACTGGTGGTCTCACAGCTTCCGGTATCCGACTGGCACGGCCTCTTTGCCGACGCCACCATTGCTGACGCGGTATTAGACCGGCTGCTGAATGGTGCCTACCGTTTTGAGCTATCGGGGCCTTCGCTGCGGAGGAATAGGCCGGACGAATCGGGACAGGAGGATGCGCGGCCTCTGGGCTAACTTTTTCGTATGCTACGGGGGGGAAATTTACCCCCGCTGCATTTTTTTCTTGACAAATCTTTTCACTGCGGTTACTGTTTTTTAAAGATGTCGGGCTCCGCCCGAATGCCGCCGGATTATCCGGCCGGATACCGCCGGAATGCTGCCCGGATGTTTCCGGATTTACTGGGCTGAATTGACCGGATTACGTATTTATTCGCGGATGAATTCTTATAATTTCATCCCCAAAGCAGTATACTACTATTTTTTGGAGGATGAATTTATGGATGCAAATGTTGTAAAACTTTTTGATATTGCAGCGGGGAAAATCGGAATAAGGTTTGTAAAACAATTATTCAGTGTTCTGCTAATTTTATTTGGTGTTGAAAGAAAACAAATATTTGAGAAGCTGGGAGTAGCTCAATCTACACTGGGGAAATACAAAAAATTAATAGACAGCGGAAATATTGAAGAAATATTTAATGACAACGTGTACCGGCAAAAAAGTGAACTTGAAGATTACAAGGATGAAATACTAAAAGCACTAAATGAAAAGCCGGTACAAACACTACGCGAAGCATCAGTCGTTATTGAAAAGGTGAGCGGATTGAAACGAAGTATACCTCAAATTTGGTATTTTCTAAAAAAAACGAATATAAACCTTTAGCCGTAGGTTTTTTACCGGCAAAAGCAGATGTAGCGGCACAAAAAACATTCATAGAAAATACGTTATTACCGCTGATAAAGGCGGCAAAGCAGGGGAAAACAGCACTTTTCTTCGTTGACGCGTCACACTTTGTTATGGGCGGTTTCACCGGTCATTTTTGGTCAAAGATTCGTATTTTTGTAAAAACCGCTTGCGGCCGCAGCCGGTATACTGTCTTAGGAGCAATAAATTTTGTTACAAAAAAAGTCACAACGGTGACAAATGATACCTACATAACTTCATCTGAAGTGATACAACTTATGAGGAAATTGCTTGAAAATAATCAAGGTGTTAAGAGTAATATGGTGTTAGATAATGCTAAATATCAACAATGCAACATAGTAAAAACATTTGCAATGTTACATGGTATAGATTTGGTTTTTCTACCTACATATTCGCCAAATCTAAACATCATTGAACGTTTGTGGAAATTTGTAAAATCAAGAGTATTAAATGCGGCATATTATGGGACTTTTGCACTTTTTAAAAGTGCTATTGATTCGTGTATTTCTAAAACAGATTCAGAATATCTGCCGTATTTTAGTTCTTTAATAACTGAAAACATCCAGAATTTTTCTGATATTCGTGTATTAGGTAATTCATGAATATTTCACTCCTAAGGCAGTATAGTTACCAAATTTTCAGTGCTTTTGCGGGGTTTTCCAACAATTCCTCTTGACGTTTCTTTTCACCTGCGATATATTACCTGGCATGAAAGGTGATGGTAACTATTTATATCAATGTGGGCACGGTCTACAGGTCATGGCATTGCCGGCGGTAGAGTCGGGTAAGTCCATTTCTGATATAATTACTCCCACCACCCCCCCCGACTCTGCCTTCACCAATTTTCCTTTTCCTCCCTCACATCCCCTCATTCCCCCCCTCCTACCTCCCTTCACCCCTTCCTCCACCTCTTCCCTCCCTCTCCTTCCCCTATCTTCTTACCCCATCCATCACTCCCCTCCCCTTCTCTCTTTCCCTC
>BNUR01000289.1 GCA_025997495.1 Spirochaetia bacterium
CACGACCGCTTCCTGGAGGGCAAAGAGCGCCGTCTCCTCTGCCCGTCCGTATTGCCGCAGCGCCGCAGCGGGGTTCAACGCGTCAAGATCCGCCGTTACAGAGAATATTATCGACACCAGATCCGGTTCCGAAAGGCCGTTTCGCACAAGGAGTTCGTCATACAGGGCGCCTACCTGGCAGGTTATATCCCGGGGATCGTTTTTGCATTGGGTTGCCCCCCTCAGGGCTTTGAGCCGTTTTGCCGTATTCATACACGGTTTCCTCCTGCCGCCGAAATGATAAACGCCGCCAGGACGGCTATAGCGGCGCCGAACAGGCCCATAACGATATAGAGTCCGACGCTGCCCAAAAACCGGTGTTTTCCTCTGCGAATGATAAGCCATACACTCATCCCGAGCCCGTACAGTGAACCTATAGCCAGGGAAAGTCCCATGATAAGGGATAAGCGGAGGAGCAATAACTGGGTTCTATCCATAAATAGCTGGGCCGTTCCGATGCCGTAGAGGTATACCGCCAATACGCAGAGGAAAAAGAAAAAGAGTACCACCCGCCGTACCAAAATGATGATAATAGGCTTTTTTACCGGCCGCTTAGCGGGCATACTATTCTTAAATCTCCTCTTTTCAGATTATCATATTGGAGTATACTAATAACAGGGGATGTATGAAAAACGTAGTCAGGCTATTGCTGGTACTTATTCTCGCCGGGACGGCCTTCTTTTTCGGCTGGGCTCAGTTGCCGGTTCCGCCGGGCTCCTACGGGGTGCTGCGATCAAAGACCCACGGGGTGGATACCGCATTGATCCGGGAGGGGGAATTCCGCTGGGTCTGGTATAAACTTATCCCCACCAACGCACAGACCATGGTTTTTACCCTGAAGCCCCTTACCCGTCAGGTAAGGGCCGCCGGAAACCTACCCTCCGCCGAAACCTATGCGGCGGTGGCGGGTATTAAGGCGGATTTTTCCTATGAGCTTGCCGCAACCCTTTCCTTTACCCTCAAGGCCGATACCCTGCCGTCCCTGGTACGCGCCGGGGAACTGAGCAGCCAGGAGAGCCTGGAAGAATATGAAGAAAAGGCAGCCAATATAATAGAACAGTTTTCCCTGGAACAGCTAAGAGCCTATGCCGCTGAGGACACCTTCCTGGGGGGGATTCCAAAGGACGCCGCCGTCCGTTTAGCGGAGGATATACGCGGGGCGTTTCCTGATATAGAGAACCTGTCCTGCACTATTCAGCAAGCAAAATATCCCGACCTTGCCCTGTACACCATGGTCCGTTCCGTATATGAAGAGTATCTTGGTTCCCAGCAGGCGGTTCAGGCGGAGCGGAATCTCAATGTTCTGTTTCGTTTCGATGAACTTGAACGGTACGGCGAATTGCTAACCAAATACCCGGTACTACTGGAATACCTGGCCTTGCAGTCCCCTAAGCCATAGGCGGCAATACTGCGGGGCCTTTTTTATTCCCCCGCCCTCTGGTATACTCCGCCCCATGGATGCCGCCCGTAAATTAACTGTATCCCAGCTCACCGATCAGATACGCGCCACCCTGGAAAACTCCTTCGGCTCCTTGATTGTGGAGGGGGAACTTTCCAACTGCCGGCCCTCCAGCACGGGGCACCTCTACTTTACCCTTAAGGATGCGGGGGCGGCCATATCGGCGGTGATGTTCAAAAATCAACTGCGGGGCCTGGCCTTTACGCCCCGGGACGGGATGCTCCTGCGGGTTCGGGGGCATATTTCGGTGTATGCCCAGCGGGGCAGCTACCAGATAATCTGTGAAGAGATGGAGGAGGCCGGCGCCGGGGATATCCTTGCCCTGCTGGAGAAACGGAAACGGGTGTTGGCGGCGGAGGGTCTCTTTGACGAGGCCCGGAAGAAGCCTATCCCCCGGTTTCCCGAAGTGGTTGGGGTGGTAAGTTCCCCCACCGGGGCGGCGTT
>BNUR01000290.1 GCA_025997495.1 Spirochaetia bacterium
TGGTGGTTAGAACAGTATATCATAAGAGAACGGATATGTCTTTATTTTTTCACCCATTGGGTGGTTGTAGTTTTAACATAATTCCTTGTCTTATATGGAGTTAGCTGAATTAGTGTACGGATTCAGGCACAAGTTTGACGGGTATGTCTTTGTTTTTTAATCAAATTGCCAACAGCGTGATTTTCAATTCCACCTATTGGGTTAAGTCCCCTGTTTCGGATTATCTACAATTTCTCCTATTTGTAACTTGTTTCAGATATATTTAAATGCTTAGGAACGGTGTAATAATAATATGAACAAGTATATTTCTCTAATTGTTTCTTGATTGAGTTTTTCTTACAGGTTTAATTATATAATTCCAACTTTCAAACGGGGCAATTTTTTTAATTGGAATTGCATCGAATTGTTCCTCAGTAACCTTTTTTGATAATTCGTATTTGGTTTTATCTGTTTTGCAAATGACCTTGAGACCTGTTGTATTAGAAGTTGAACCGATTAATTTCACAGCCGTTTGAACATCAATCAATGGTTGCCCTTGCCAATTTTTTGAGATGAAACAAAAAAGTTTATGTTCAATTTTATTCCACTTGGATGTTCCCGGAGGAAAATGCGATACATAAATATTTAAACCAACTCGTTGTGCAAATTCTGCAAGTTGATATTTCCATAATCTGACTTTGTTACCATTACTACCACCGCAATCACAAGTAATAAGTATTTTTTTTGCTTTTGGGAATGTTTTCTTTCCAACTGTTTCCCACCAGCGTGATATGCTTTCAACAGCGAATTCGGCGGTATCATGACTAGTTCCTACATTTACAAATCCAATGTTATGATTAAGATTGTAAACTCCATACGGTGCAATAATGCCTGCGCTCTTCAATCGGAAAGTCATGATCAAGAACTTTGCGTGGATCCTTGCTTTTACGGTATTCAACACCGTTATTCTTGAAGTTTCCGATGTTTTCTTTTTTCTTCGTGTCTACCGAAATTACCGGATTACCTTTGTCAATAAACTCTTTTGTGCATTTGTCTATAAATTCAAACTGCGCATTTCTATCCGGATGCGGCTCCCCGAGTTGCAACATTTTTTGATTAGCTTGTTTGCTGTATCCCATATCTTCAAGAATAGTTCCAACCGTTTTGAAACTTACATTTATTTTATACCTGAATCCGTATGAAATAACGCCCAAAACCGCAGGATTTGATTTTTTGCCGGATTTTAGCTGACTATGGTACGTTGAACATTATTTCAACTCGCTAAAATCTTATGGAAATCAGCAAATCAATTATTTCATTTGCAAATATCCAGCCTGGAAAATTATTTGGGCAGACCTGTCCCTGTGCTCAAATCCTTGAGCGAATTATTTTTTACTCACCGCAAATCAAAAGCAAAATTCAGTTTGTCAAACACAGGCGTCCAGGGATTGCCTTCCCATATCTTGATCATAAGCGTCCCCGCATGGCTGACCACTTTGCAAGCCATGCGGATTATATCACGGATTACCTTCCCCAGCCTCCGGCGTTTGCTCTTTATCCCCTCCGGTACCAGCTCTTTTTCTGCAAGCGCAGACTGGCCTATAAACCTGAGTATGTTAAAGGCGCACATGGCCAAGGCCAGTATCATCTGATTAACTGCGTATTTCCCCGACGGCAGCCGCTCCACCCCCATGTCGCTTTTCAGTTCGCTGTGAAATTGTTCCATCGTCCCGTGCGCATGATAGAGTTCAATAACTTTTTCCGCGCCCACCGCAACATTCGTCCACCACGTATTGACTTCAAGATTGGGCAGCAGTTCCTGGTTGCCCTGGGCATCAGTCTTGCGGTCAATCACCTCGTATATCACCCGCAACTCCGGAAACTGTTCCGCTACGGCCCCGCCTATCTCCATCTTCCCGGTATACCGGATTTTCCCCGGTCGCGGCTCCTCCCGTTTAC
>BNUR01000291.1 GCA_025997495.1 Spirochaetia bacterium
TGGTTCTACCCGGCAAATTCTTCAACCTTGAAAACAGCAAAAATAGTAGAATAGGGAAGAATTTTTAAGCACAAAGGACACGAAGGACAGGGCACGAAGGACACAAAGGAAAGAAAAAAGGTCCACATCCCCCTTTCTTCCCTTCCCTTCGTGTTCCTTTGTGCCATTCCTTTGTGTCCTTTGTGCTAAATTCTTCTCTTATGCGTTTATCCTGATAAACGTTTTTTCCCCCTTGACAATCGTTTTCTCTCAATTATAACATACCTTTGTTCACCCCTGACGGTATGGTGAGTGAACATTTTTGCCTTAACATTTGCGGAGGTTTTTTTGTGCACATTGACATGAAGGGCATTTGTAAGTCCTTCTCTTCCGTTCCAATACTTAAAAATGTCGATTTTTCCCTTACCGATGGCGAAGTGCATGCGCTGATGGGGGAGAACGGCGCGGGAAAGTCCACCCTGATGAAGGTGTTAACCGGTGTGTATACCAGGGATGCGGGGGAAATTCTGATCGACGGCAAGCCGGTCTCGTTTAATCACCCCAAAGAAGCGGAAGAAGCCGGTGTTGTGTTTATCTATCAGGAACTGAATACCATGAACGATCTTACGGTGGAAGAAAATATGTTCATGGGTAAGGAAATAAAAAAAGCTTTCGGCGTGGCGGACAGGAAAGCGATGATCGCCCGGGCCCGGGAAACCATCGAGCGCCTGGGTGTCCGGATAAATCCCCGGGCGGTTATGCGCAGCCTTTCTGTGGGTCAGCAGCAGATGGTCGAAATTGCCAAGGCACTGCTTGCGGATGTGAAGGTACTCATCATGGACGAGCCTACGGCGGCTCTTTCCCCAAGCGAAACAAAGGTTCTGTTCAGGGTAATTGAGCAGCTTAAAAAAGACGGGGTGAGCGTCATTTATATTTCCCACCGCATGGAAGAAATTTTTGAACTATGCAGCAGGATTACGGTGCTGAGGGACGGGCAATTCATCGCGACAAAAAATATTGCGGAAACCGATATGACCGATGTGGTGCGGATGATGATTGGCCGCGATATTGGGGCGCGCTTCCCCGAACGGCAGGCAAAAATCGGCGATGTACTTTTTGAGGTTGAAGGCCTTACCCAAAAGGGCGTTTTTGAGGATATATCCTTTCAGGTCAGGTCCGGCGAGGTACTTGGGGTAGCGGGGCTTATGGGCGCCGGACGTACCGAAATTATGCAGGCGATTTTCGGCAACCCTCCCTGCGAAAAAGGCCGTATCCGTATAGGCGGCCGGGAGGTGCATATCAGGATGCCCCGGGACGCCATAAAATACGGCATGGGCTTTATCACCGAGGACCGAAAGCTTGAGGGCCTCTTGCTGAACGACAGCATTACTACGAACATTGCCCTGAACAACCTCGGTATCATTTCTGAGCACGGCATTTTACAGAAGGCTAAGGAAAAAAGCCTGGTGGCGGAGGCGATAGTTAAACTTTCGATACGCTGTTCATCGGAAAAGCAACGCTGCGGTGAACTTTCCGGGGGCAATCAGCAAAAAGTTGTTTTTGCCAAATGGATGTCCACGGAACCCCGTGTGCTGATTTTGGACGAGCCTACCCGGGGGGTGGATGTGGGCGCGAAAAAGGAAATCTACTCTATCATCAACCAATTAGCGGAAAACGGCGCTGGCGATACTAATCACGATGACCAGCAAAAGTAAGGCGATTACCGAACCCTGCTTCTTTAAGACCGCCGCCCAATCTCTGCCTGTAAGACCATGACTCATGAAAGACTTCCCCCTGTGCACAGTATCATAACATTTTCCTGGGTAGCTTTTTCGCGGTCTATTGCGCCCCCCACATGCCCTTCGTGAATTGCCAGAATACGGTCGCTCATACCAAGCACTTCCGGCAATTCCGAGGAGATGAATATCACCGCCACGCCGTTTTCCGCTAATTGGTTG
>BNUR01000292.1 GCA_025997495.1 Spirochaetia bacterium
CGAACCGGCAAGAGCTCGGAAGGCGATTGCTTACATGAGGCTTGAGCCGTATGAAGGGAAACTTTCAAGTACGGTTCTTAGGCGGGGGAGAGCGGAGCAATCCGCTCTTCTCTAGCCGACTAGGCGTTAACTTAGCGGAAAACCGAAGAAAATAAACCACGAACCACACGAAAAACACGAACAAAGAATGAAATTTAAAAGCAAAAGTTCGTGTGGTTCGTGTGGTTCGTGTGGTTCGTGTGGTTCGTGTGGTTCGTGGTTAAATTCTTCCTGTTTTGTACTTAAGTAAACGCCTATGGTGCCAGGCACTTGCGCTCCCGATGTAATACGCCCTTCCCGCCATACATGCCTTTACAGCGGGTTGTGATACTTGCGGGGGCTTTTGCTGCAGAGACTGGTAACCAGTTGTTTGAAACTGTGGGACTCGAAGCCGCATTCTTTGCAGATGTAGAATGTTTTTTCCGTACCTTCGTAGGCGTCGTGATACTTGCGGGGGCTTTTGGAGCAGGGGCTGAGAACCAGTTGCGCAAAGCTTGCCGATTCTGTGGCACAGTAGCTGCAGAGGTAGAATCTGCGGGGGGCGCCCTGGTAGGGCTGGTGTTTTCCGGTGGGGCTTTTGGAACAGGAACTGGTCAACATCTGCTGGAGGTTGCCGAAACTGGAGGAGCCGCAGTATTTGCAGAAGGCGCGGTCTGCGGCAAACAGGGCGGCGGCGCACAGGGCGCAGGACATCGTCAGGATAAAAAATAAGCGTTTCATACGGTCTCCTGCCAGGTTATGTGATGACGGCGATTTTTTCCCGCACCAGTTCTCCGATAATTTCCGCAGGGCTTTTACTGCTTGCTTTGGCTTTGGTTAAAAGATAATCCCTTGAAAGATCGTCAAGCCCCATAAGACGGAGTTCCCGGCGGCTTATAAAGCCGGAACCGTTCGGGCCGAGTTTTGGCGTAGTTTTTGTCCATAGTTCGTCAAGGGCGTCGTATTCTTCTTCGGTTAAATCAGGCATGGTTACTCCTATTGTTGAGCAAGCGTAAATATTTATCCTGGCATTTCATGACATGAAATACCTTCACCGTGTCATCATCAATGACATTGTATATCGGACTTTAGTCCGCAATTTCAATCAGGTTGGCATTACAATCAAAACCGATAAGCAGGTTTTTATCCACAAATGGCCCCTCCTCTACTACGGAGTCATATTTGCGGGTGTTAAAAGCGTGGCGAACATCCGCTTCGGTAAATCCATGCTTAAAGGCGGATTGACTGTATATTATGTCAACGTCCATGTTTTCAGTATACAATGGTTCCGTGTTTTGCACAAGTCAAAAACAGCGGCTTTGTTAGCTACCCCAATACACCGAAGGATACAACGGTTTGTCGCCTTGGCCGCTTGTATCATGTCGCGTTCTCCCCTATATTTGAACCGATGAAAGACCTGACCGATGAAGAATATGACGCGCTGGATGAACTTTTGACCCGCACCACCCCAGAGCTTTCGGGTAAACCCGGCTACTATACCACCCACATCATGCCCCTGATCCAGGAGCGGATGGCCTGCGAGGCTGCCGAAGCGGATGAAATGGTTACGTTGGACCGTCTGACCATCCAGTGGCTCCGCACCAGGGCTGAAACCACCCACAAGACCCCGGCTGAAATTATCGGCGAGCTGGTTCGCAAAGAACTGGCTTCCGCTTCCTAAAGCGGCCAGGGTAAGGGTGCGTTGTTTCATGAAAAGATCCTACGCGCGGCACTTACGGCAGCCGCGCAGCGCCGTTGTTATTTATTTGGCATCTTTGATGCTTGCATATATACTCCATTAGGGAAGAAATACGCTATTAGCCTCTATACAAACAACATATGCTACAGTATAATAAAATAATCTATAGGGAGGTAGATGTTGCATGGATGCAAATGTAGTAAAACTTTTTGAGAT
>BNUR01000293.1 GCA_025997495.1 Spirochaetia bacterium
TTTTTATGGCCCTGGAAACCTGCGGTTTCCTTATTCGGGCCATAAAAACGTCGTATAGCTTTCACGTTAGGCGAAATTGGGCACAACGCTATTGACAAAATATAAGAATTATAATAAAATTATTGGAAAGGAGCATTTATGGCAGATATATATAACTTTAATAAGCATATTGGTAATATAATAAAACAAAATTTGCATGATAATGGATTTAGAAAAAACGGAAATCATTTTACTCGTAATTTTAATGATTTAGTGGAAGATATTTTTATACATAGTCATTATGGTAGTTGGGCATTAATAAATAAAGAATTTTATATAAATATTATTATTACTAAAGACAATAAATGGGTTAATTATATAAGGATTCCAAATAAACCTTCACGGGATAAACCAAATATGTATGACGATTATTATAATAGAAATATTAATGAAAAAAATAATTTTAATAAAGACCAAGAAGAAATATTTCATAAATATACTCGTGATTTAATGTGGGAATATAAAGATGAAGATGAACTAATAAATTCGTTTACAAAGGCAAGTGATATATTAGAAAAATATGGATTAAAATATATCGGCAAAGTTGAACAAAGAATATTAGAAGATTCTGAAATAAAGAAGGATAAATTTTTAGATATTTATAATGAAATATTTACTTGGTCGCATAGAGGATTTGGTTATATGTTTTAAAAATGAAAGACAAAATATATAAAGGTGCCCAACTTCGCATAACATACGCTATACGCTGCGCCGCAGTAGCGGCTTGGCCTACGAAAAAACGCAGTCGGCCTTTGGCCTTTGTGCGTTTTTTCTCCGGCACATTTTTGCGGTTGCTGGAAACCTGCGGTTTCCTTTATCGCAACCGCAAAAACGTCGTATAGCTTTCACGTTATGCGAAATGCGGTGCAATTTTTTTGTTAAATAATTTCCTCATTATTCTTTACTAAAATATCATTTAATAAATTTGTTGAAAAATATCTATCATTTTCTATTAATTTTTGAAAATATGGACGAATCTCTTTTATTAAGCCGGATCGTTTTGCGTCAATTAAAGTAGCTAAAGTTCCAATGCATGTGACATTTAATGATTCCGCAATATCCCTTGCATGTTTATCATCAACTAAAAATGAATCAGCATTCATCTCTTTATATAAAATCACCGCTTCTGATTCACCATCATCCATAATATTTGATAAATAATTTTCAGAATTAATATACCTGATATTATTTTTAAATTGTTTGACTTTGGGAACATTCAAAACATCAGCATATTTTACAAGTTCTTCCCATACTGCATTCGGTATATAGATTTCACCATATAATTCTGACAGCAAGTTAAGTTTATCAATTATGGCCAATGATATAATTGGACCTGTATCAGCAATAATTATCATTGCTTTACCTTTTTGAGGGCTGAAATTTTTTTTAAATCATTTTGAATATCATCATAACTCAAAAGCGAAATGGGGATTTTATTTTTTGATAAATAAATTTCAAAATTAACTTTGTCCATTCCAGCAAGTTCAGCAGCCTTTCCAATGGTTATTTTTGACTGAATATAATATTTTATGGCAAAATATCGGTTGATTTCATGTTGTATATCATTTATAGAATCATCGACCAAATCAACGATTTCTGACGGTAAATTTATCGTAATTGCCTTGTTTTGCATTCCTAAAGCCATATTTTCCTCCAAAAAATGATCCTAGTATCAATATATACTATAATACAGCATATGTCAATACATAAAAAATTGACCGGTAAGGCACCGCACATCGCATAACATACGCTATACGCTGCGCCGCAGTAGCGGCTTGGCCTACGAAAAAACGCAGTCGGCCTATGGCCTTTGTGCGTTTTTTCTCCGGCACATTTTTATGGCCCTGGAAACCTACGGTTTCCTTATTCGGGCCATAAAAACGTCGTA
>BNUR01000294.1 GCA_025997495.1 Spirochaetia bacterium
CGGTGGCCCCCGCTTCACGGGCAACGGTCATAAATTCATCGCTGTACCCCTGGTTTACCACCGATACGATTAAATCAAATTTGGTCTCGGAACTCATTTTCTCCGCCTCCGGTTCTATCGAAATCTTAAAAATCTTTTCTATGCTTGCTTTAAAAACTTGCAAAATAGGCATATTGATCCCCGAAAGGGGTAGGGTAAAGGCTATCCCCGCGCCGGGGTTGTGGAGGCCCAGTTTTTTGGTAACCTCCTTCAAAAGCTGGGGTACCCCGATATCCTGTTCCAGGCAGAGGATTACCGCTTTTTCGGCGCCGTCGATTCCCAGGAGATCCAGGATGTCAGAGCCGGCGGTGCCCCGGCCTTTCACAATAAAGTGGAACCGGACATGTTCCTGTTCACAAATATCGGTGACTATCCGGGTTTTCGTCCAGTCAACGATAAAAATGACACATTTTAACACGGGGATTACTCGTCCCGTGGGCTTCTTTATACTATTATAAATAACCATTAGAGGATTCCTCCACTCCGTACTCAACAATCTCTCCGGCTCCGGTGGTATCAAGGGCTAATGCCCCGGCATCCGCCGCCGCCTGTTTTGCCGCCTTCTTGATCTTAAAGCCGTACACCAGTCCCATGATCTGTATAACAATCAGGGGGGTCATGGCAACCATGGCAACAATGCCGAATGCATCGGCCATCTGGTCGCCCCCCACGCCCCGGCAGGCGCCCATGGCCAGGGGCAGCAGAAAGGTTGAGGTCATGGGGCCGGAACAGACGCCGCCGGAGTCAAAGGCGATGCCGGTAAATATCCGGGGGATAAAGAAGGTCAGGATCAGTGCAAGGGCATAACCGGGGATCAGGATGTACATGATGGGGATTCCCACCAGGATCCGTACCATGGTGATGCCAAGGGCGGCGGCCATGCCGATGGAAAGGCCTTGCTTCATGGCCTGCCGGGGGATGGTTCCCTGGGAAATTTCCTCAACCTGCTTATTCAGCACATGAACCGCCGGTTCCGCCGCCACGATAAAGTAGCCGATCAGGATGCTCAGGGGAACCAGGATCCATTTATAGGAGGAGGACGCCACCTGTTCCCCCAGGAGATGCCCCACGGGGATGAAGCCCACATTGACCCCGGTGAGAAATACCACCAGGCCGATAAAGGTATACAGAAAACCGATGAGGATACGGCCGATTTGGTGCCGCTTATAGCGCCGGGACACGCCCTGGAAGATGAAAAAGAACACGACGATGGCCGCCAGGGCCAGGAACACGTCCTCGGTATAACGGGGGAATTCAAGGGCGAAGTGCTTTATCACATCCCGGGAGGTATTGATCTCGGGAATGGCGGAAAGGGACACATCCGTGCCTTTTGGATTGAAGAAAATGCCCAAAAAGAGAACCGCCAGAATTGGGCCGATACTGCAGAGGGCCACCAGGCCGAAGCTGTCGTCCTGGGAGTTCTTATCACTGCGCACCGAAGCGACGCCGATACCCATGGCCAGAATAAAGGGGACGGTCATGGGGCCCGTGGTAACCCCGCCGGAGTCAAAGGCCACGGGGATAAAGTTTGCCAGGGCGCTGTACCGGGGGATCTGGGGGACAAGAATGGCAACGGCAAACAGGATACCGTAGAAAATCAGGAGCAGCACCGAAAGCGGGACCTTAAAAAGGATACGGAATATTGCCAGGGCCAGGAACAGGCCTACCCCGACGGCAACGGCTAAAATTAGTTGCAAGGGGGGTACCGAGGGCACCTGGACGGCCAGAATCTGCAAATCCGGCTCGGCGATGGTGATGATGACCCCTATGAGGAAGCAGACAAGCATGACCAGGCCCAGTTTGGTAGTTTTGGTAAGCTGGACACCGATACCTTCCCCCATGGGCATCATGGACATATCCGCCCCCA
>BNUR01000295.1 GCA_025997495.1 Spirochaetia bacterium
GCGGTATTCCTGCGCCATGACGGAAAGGTGGAGCGCTTTCAGATTCTCAAGGGTTTGTGATAGCATACCGTCCCCCTCACGCAAAAGCCGATGCGCCACGGATGTTCCCATGGGCCGCTGTCGGCTTTGCCTGAACAGTATTACTAACCTGTTCCAGATGGTTTTTGAGGATGTTGCTCACCGTGGTGTAGGAGCAACTCCCCAACTCCCGTGCTTTTTTGCACGCCGCCTCAAGACGGTCATTCCCCTGTTTTTTTGAAAACTGGAGAATCCCCATGCAACTTCGATACGCGGTCTCCTCAAGCTCCACAGAAGTCAGCAGGGTGTCAATGATGTACCGGGTATTGACCCCGATGTTCCCCGCCCACTGACGGTACCGCTTCCCGTCAAACCCCTTGCGGTCCTGGGTGAACTGATGATTCGGCGGCATATGCTCACGAATAGTAACATACCGTTTCCCGGTATACCGCCGTTCATGAATAGCTATCCTTTGGCGGGTGTTTGAGTACACTTCAACCATGGTTGCGCTCACTTTCATGGTGACCTGCTGCCTGTAGTATTGGTGTGGTGTGGAGTAATAAAAACCGTTGTACTCAATGTGGTAGTTGTCAGGCACACGCCGCTCGATATAGTGCGCGTACTCATAGTTGTCCTGCGGCAGCGGCCGCAGGGCCGGTTTGTCCAGGGCCAGAAATACGCTTTCGCGGCTTCCCGCCCGCTTCTGGAAAGGCCGTTTGACCAGGTCGGCCATACGCCGCTTTATCGCCCCGTTGAGTTCCGCATAACTTTCGAAACGCTGATCCCTCAGCCATTCCAAAAGCCAGGTTTCAATCCAGCCGACACTACCTTCAACTTGCCCCTTATCCCGGGGAGCTCTCACCCGAGCCGGGATAACCGCTACCTGGTAGTAGGCCGCTAAATCGTGATACGCCTTGTTGATAGCCGGGTCGTAATAATTCGCCTTGGTTACCGCAGTCTTGCAGTTATCAGGAACAATGACCCGAGGGAGTCCACCCAATTGAGCGAAGGTATGTACGTGCGCAGTAAGCCAGCTTTCCTGTTTTTCATCGGGAAATGCTTCCACCACCGGATAGCCGGAGTCCCCGAGGGTCGCAATGAAAAAATGCGCCTTGCGCAGTTTTCCTGTTTCGCTGTCCACCACACATCCCAGGGTATCCCCAGCCCAATCCACGAACAGTTCCTTCCCCGGCTCCCGTTCCTGGACCATCACTACATCTTTCCCCGTAGTATTCCGCCACTGTTTGTAACGGCAGCAAAACTGACTGTACCCAAGGCCGTCCGGATTATCCTGGCGGTACGACTCCCACACATACCGGAGCTTGACCCGCTTCCCCCCGTCCAGCTTTTTCTGGATAGCCTCCCAGTCGATTCCCGCTTTCTCCGGTCTCCCTCCCACTGCTTGGGGATACAGCAACCGCTTTATTTGGTCGTCGGTCATTTTTACTGCCGTCTCATAAGTCAGCCCGACTGCCCTACAGCGTTTCTGCGCTTCACCAACTGTGGACTTGCCGCAGTTAACACTCTGCGCGATTTCCCTTTGGGAATACCCCTGTACCCCAAGCCGCAACATCTCAATGATTTTCATAGGTTCCTCATACCTCATATTGTCCTCCTGTACCTGAGTCTTTTGCTCATAATACAGAATTGGTCTTGAGATGTCGGAACCGCTGCCCGGATGTTTCCGGAACCGGTGGCCGGATATGACCGGAACCTATGCCCGCCAGTTTTCAGAACCGGTGGCCGGATGCCATCGGATTCTCTGGCCGGATACGTCCGGATTCTCTGGCCGGATGCTTTCGGATTCCCTGGCCGGATGTTTCCGGATTCCTTGCCCGGATGTTATTGGATTGCCTGGCCGAATGAGGCCGGATT
>BNUR01000296.1 GCA_025997495.1 Spirochaetia bacterium
TGAACTTGCCAAAGCTGTCTACCAAATGAAAATACAAGGCGAGTGGCAATGTAGCGAAATCCCAAAAAGGACTCGCGAAATTTTCAAAAAAATAGGCATAGACTGCCTAAAATAAGCGGAGTTAGGGTTTAAGGTCGTTGGATTTTCATTTTTCTATTTCATATTTCTCGACCAGTTGATATGGTGCATGACTCCCATACTTTACAACCATTATTTAATTAGTAGTATGTCCATAAAAAGACATTTATAGTTTTAATCCAACTCATATTCATCTGATGATAAATCTTCACTTAAAATTATCTCTTTCTTTCCTTTGTTATATTCCCTTTCAAGCAACTCAACTTCGTTTTCTGTCAATTTCACTATGGTAAGTTCTTTATACATTTCGGGGTTTTCAGCCTCTAATACTTTGTCATTGATATAGAAATTGGATATTTTTCTTTTCTATTCTACATATTGCGATATACAACCTTCAATATTTTTACTTTCATATTCATCCGGCTTGCTTGGAACTTTTTTAATGTAATAGTCTAATGTTTTTTTTTCATTTTCAATTAGTAATATTTTTGTAAAGACACCAAGATTATTTAATCCAACTCATAATCATCCGATAATAGTTTATCGTTAAATGATTCAGCGAGTTCATCATAGAAAGTTTTTGTTATGCTATTTATTTCTTTATCATTTAATTCTACACCTATTAAGATGTTATACAGATCCGGGTATTCTTCCTTCAATCTCATGTTTCCTATGAAGTGGTCCGATATTGATTTTCTGAATATTTTATAGTCCGCAATCGCTTCATCAAGAGAAAAATAAGTCAAGTCCTTATGAAGTTTTGGGATTTGATTTATGTAATAACGCCTTGACCTTTTCTTTTTCATAGATAATTAGTGGTATCAGTGGCTCTGTCGTCATAAACTGATGATGGGTTTTAATCCAACTCATAATCCTCTGTATCTAATTCTTCAATAAACCTTATGCGATATTTATTACGAAAACATCGGTTTACATTATCAATTTCTAATTTGGTGACTTCTCTCGTTAACCTTTTCCAATATGCCGGATGTTTTTCTTTAAAATCCGTATCTGATAAATAGTAGTTTCTTATGGTCTCTTTCCAGTCCTTGTAGTCCTGTATCATACCTTCAAGAGTATCAGCATCAGATTCTCTCTTTGTATTTGGAACTTTATCCCTATAATAAACAATATTTTTTATTATCATGTTGTAATTAGTATTTATGGGGAGCTGTGTATTGGCCGATGGCAAAATTGCGGGGGACTAATTAACCCCCCGCTTCGAGGTCAGTTATATGGTTCAGCGTGAGCGTGTAGTCTGCTGGTCGCTTGCCCCATGCTCCATCAACCAAGGAACGATAACACTTTCAAGAAAAAAGCACTTATCATAATTTCCACCAGACCTATCATCAGCCCAAATATAATCGCCAATGTAGGACACCGACATATTATTCTCGTCAAGCGTTTTGACATGATACACGCTCCCACCACAACCGCCAATGATAAAATGTTCGCCGGATAAGTTAATGTCGTTTGTTTTCGATACACTACCAATAAAATCATATCCAGCATCAATAATACAACTACCTACATCAGCTACATCATAGATAAATGATGTTATGTCATTCAGTCTGCTCATAGTCAAACCTCCTTGCTATGTTCAGCGACCGAAGCGTCAAGCAAGATGAACGATTCAATGTCATAAGAATTATTTGATTCCCAAGTTAAATCATACCTGAATCCGTACACTAATTCAGCTAACTCCATATAAGACAAGGAATTATGTTAAAACTACAACCACCCAATGGGTGAAAAAAAAGACATATCCGTTCTCTTATGATATACTGTTCTAACCACCAA
>BNUR01000297.1 GCA_025997495.1 Spirochaetia bacterium
AGTTCTCCGAAAGCTTCAACGCTTCTTCGGTGGTCCAATTAGCGGTTTCTTCAAACACAACCTTCACATCCGGATTTTTTGCCAGCACCGCTGCATAACCGGCTGAACGGCCAAGCTGCCCGTCGGAACCCCGGGGCCCCAGGAGCAGGGCCACATTACCTTTCCCGCCTATGCTTTTGACGGCGGCGGCCATCTCAAGTTCACCAAGGGTATCGTTTGAAACGCCGACAAAGGTGGTTGCCTTACCGGGATCGCTGATTCTTTGATTAAAGACGATAACCGGAATACCCGCCTTCATCGCGGCTTCAATAGCGGGAATAACGCCGTTGACCGATACCGGCTCAATGATGAGGGCGTTGACCTTCTGGTTAACACCGGACTCAATCTGGCTGATTTGCCGGGCAATATCATTGCCGCCCTCATTGATAATAAGGGTAGCCCCCGCACTTTTCGCCGCAGCGGTCATGCTGTCGGCAACCGTCTTGGTAAACGCGTTTGTCATGTGGCTAATGCAGAGCATAAAAACCGGTTTGCCGGAACTGTCGTTCTTCCCCCCGGCAAACACCGCATTTGATGCTGTCAGCATAACTACCGCCATTACACCTAATAGAAACCTTTTCATTCTCTCCTCCAAAAAAGTAAATATTTAAACCGGTCCATGCCGGTTTTATACTATTGCTTCGCCCTGCTGCGCACATCAAGGTATACCGCGATAACGATGATCGATCCTTTAAACAAATATTGATAATATGAAGGTACCCGCATAATATCAAGGCCGTTGCTTATTACCGCAAGCATCAACGCGCCAATCATCGATCCGTACCATTTCCCGCTGCCCCCATCCAGGCTGATACCGCCGATAACAACGGCGGCAATAGCATCCAGCTCGTACCCCGAACCGGTAACCGGCGAACCGGAAATTGTCCGTGAGGTCAGAAGACAGCCGGCTGCACCGGCAAGGAGACCGCAGATCCCGTATACGGACATCTTGACAGCGTTGACATTGATGCCGGAAACCTTTGCCGAAGTCTCATTGCCGCCGACCATATATATACGCCGGCCATATACGGTTTTTGAAAGAATATAACCAAACAGAAGTACGATAAGTACATAGTAAATTACTAAAAGGGGTACAAAATTAAACAGCAGCCCCCCGGCAATTTTTTCGTAGGCCCTGGTTACGCCGAAAATAGGAATGCCTCCGGAGGCAAGGTACGCAAGGCCGCGGACAATGGACTGGGTACCCAGGGTTACCACGAAGGCGGGTATCGCCAAATATGAAACACATGCGCCGTTTACAAGGCCAACCGCAAGCCCGCTTGCTATGGCAAGGAAGACCGGCACGACAACCGGATAATTACCCTGGGCAAAAAGGGCCGCAATCACCCCGGAAAATCCAACGATGGAACCTACGGAAAGGTCAAATCCCCCGGTTAAGATAACGCACATCATCCCGCAGGCCAAAATCCCGCTTATGGCGGCCTGTTTAAAAATATTGATAAAGTTTTTTGCATCCGCAAAGGCCGGGGAAAGAATACACAGTACAATTACTATGCCCCCCAGGATAAAAAGCATAATAAATTCCCGCATCGCCATCAGCCGGGGAGGATTTTTTTTGACCGCCAGAGAATCCATGCCTATTCCTCCTTATGTCGCCGTAATACCGGAAGCCGCCCACATAATATGTTCCTGGGAAAAATCGGGGCGCTTAAATTTCCCGGTTATTTTCCCTTCGCATAAAACGATAATCCTGTCACCCATACCAATAAGTTCGGGCATCTCGGAGGAGATCATGATTATCGCCGTGCCCCGTGCGGCAAGTTCCCCCATCAAAAGGTAGATGTCCCGCTTTGCGCCGACGTCAATTCCCCGGG
>BNUR01000298.1 GCA_025997495.1 Spirochaetia bacterium
AATTCACGATCAACCGGGACACCGGCTTTTTCAGGCCGAACTCACGGATGACCCGTTCATCCTGGGAATGGATGCTCATGGTATGCCCGGCGCCCTCCCAGTTTAAAATCTCGATACAACGCGCGCATGCCTTCTCCCAGTTTTCTTCAACATAAAAACCAAGAACCGGCATGAGTTTTTCCTTCGAGTAGGGATACTGCGGCCCCACCCTGGTTTCTTCACCCAGCAGCACCCGTGTTCCCTTGGGGACACTAATCCCCGCCGTTTTTGCGATATGCTCCGCACTGCGTCCGACAAGCTTGGCGTTCATCGTGCCGCCGGGCCCCATCAACACCTTTTCTACCTTTTCCGCATCCCCCGGCGGAAGGAAATACCCGCCCTGTTTCTGCACCTCATCCATCACCGCTTTCCGTATGCAGGACTCGGTCACAATCGACTGCTCGGATGCACAAATCGTGCCGTTATCAAAGGTCTTTGAATCAAATATGCGCTTCACCGCCAGGGGTATATCGGCACTCCGTTCAATAAAGGACGGGCCGTTACCGGGCCCTACCCCAATGGCCGGGGTTCCCGAACTATAGGCGGCATTCACCATGGCGCTGCCGCCGGTGGCAAGGATCAGGGAGACATCCCTGTGTTTCATCAGGGTATCTGTTGCCTCCTTGGTCGGCGTAGGAATCACACTCACCAGATCCGGCGAAACCCCTGCCTCTACCAAGGCCCCGCGTATACAATCTACCGTCGCCCCTATCGCTTTCTTTGCCCCCGGATGGGGTGAAAAAATTATGGCGCACCCTGCTTTCAAAGCGATGAGGGATTTAAAAATTACCGTGGAGGTCGGGTTGGTTGAAGGAATCAGCCCTGCCACTACTCCCACCGGAACGCCTATATCAATAACTTTTTTCCCCTGGTCTTCATTAATGATACCAACGGTTTTCATATCCTTTATATGTTCATAAATATTCCGGGAAGCAAACAGGTTTTTTATTACCTTATCTTCCCATTTGCCAAATCCCGTTTCCTCATTGGCCAGCTTTGCAAGGGGAACCGCCTGGGCTTCCGCCGCTTTGGCAACAATAGCGACAACTTTATCAACCGTGTTTTGATCCAATTCCCGGTACAAGGCTTGCACCTTTACGGCAACACTCACCAGGTTTCTGGTTTCCTGTATTGATATAAGATCAATGTCACTCAGTTCCACCGTTCCACTCCTCACTCTCCACAAGGATCAAGTCTTCCGCTTTCGCGGCTTTTTCGGCGGCGAAGGAGGCTTCTCCTCCGCAGGGGCTGCACCAGTCGGCGGCGCAACCGCTTCCGGCGGTGCAACCGCTTCCTGCGGCGGCACAACTTTTTTCGGCACTGACTTCACCGGCGCAGGTTTTACCGGGCCGGACACCACGGGATCCACCTCAAGGATAGCCCACACTTCCGGCGCCAGCCGGGGGATAAGATGGGTTTTTCCATCCACCCCGTAGCGATCAATAGTCGCCTGGGCGGCATCCAGGGCAGCCCGCATGGCCCCGACATCGCCCACCAGGGTTACTGCGTTCGTACCGCCGCCGACAAAGTAACTTGCTTTAAGGGTCACCGCCGCCGCCTTAATGGCGTTATCGACCGCCTCAATGAGCGGAGCCCGCCCTTGAGTTTCAATAAGGCCGAGGGCGCCAGTACGCGCGCCGCCGTTTCCCTTTTGCCCGTTACCCATGCCGTTTACCTAAACCACTCCGCGTTAATATGCGGTGGGATTTTCCGCCACAAATTTAACCGCTTCCGCAAAGGCGTCACAGGCCGCTTTACAAGCGGACTGACTGCCGGTAAGAAGCCCGCCGCCGAAGTTCGTTTCCGAAGGGGGGCCGTAG
>BNUR01000299.1 GCA_025997495.1 Spirochaetia bacterium
GGCCTTGACACCTCAAGCTACAACAACGGCGCCAAGATAGTGCCGTCCCTGTTGCTTGATTCGGTTGTGGTGACCAAGGACAACCTCATATCTGCGGTGGTTGATACCGGGTATCACACCAGGGCTGAGTTGGGTCTGTAGGAATTAAGAAAAACCTGTCCGCGAATGGACGCGAAGAAACGCGAATAAGATAAGAAATGATAATTTTATTCGCGGTAATTCGCGTTCATTCGCGGACAAATTCTGATTAGGAGATTTTATGCCGGAACAAGCAGCTTTGCTTGAAATGAAAAACATTACGAAAACCTTTCCCGGGGTAAAGGCCCTGGACAACGTAAACCTCCGGGTAAAGCAGCGGGAGATACACGCCTTGGTGGGGGAAAACGGCGCGGGAAAATCCACCCTGATGAAGGTTCTGTCCGGGGTATATCCCCACGGCGTCTATGACGGCGACATTGTATTTGAAGGGAAGACTTGCGCCTTTGCGGATATTAAACAAAGTGAAAAAGCCGGTATCGTGATTATCCATCAGGAACTGGCGCTGAGCCCCTACCTGAGCATCGCGGAAAATATTTTTCTGGGTGATGAGCGGGCGAAATATAATATTATAAACTGGGACAAAACGCGGGATGACGCGCTTATATATATGAAGAAATTGGGCTTGAATGAGAGCCCCAATATGCCGGTGAACAAGCTTGGTGTGGGTAAGCAGCAGCTTGTGGAAATTGCCAAGGCTCTGGCCAAAGATGCAAAGATCCTGATCCTGGATGAACCCACCTCGGCGCTTAACGAAAAGGACAGCGAACATTTATTACAAATACTGCGGGAACTGCGTGACCAGCACAATATTTCCTCGGTGCTGATCACCCATAAATTGAATGAAGTTGCGGCGGTGGCGGATACCATTACTATTTTGCGGGACGGTAAAACCATCGAGACCCTGGATGTGGAACGGGATGCGGGGGGTGCAGCCTCCATCAGTGAAGACCGGATTATTAAGGGTATGGTGGGTAGGGAAATTACCGAGCGTTTCCCCAAGCGGAACAATCCCATCGGTGATGTTGTTTTTGAAGTGAAGGACTGGACGGTCTACAATCCCGATAACCCGGAGCAGAAAAAGCTGGACGGGGTGAACATTACCGTGCGCGCCGGGGAAGTGGTGGGGCTGGCGGGCCTCGTGGGGGCGGGGCGTACCGAATTGGCTACCAGTATTTTCGGCAAATATTACGGCGCCGGTATCAGCGGGAAGACCCTGATTAACGGCAAAGAAGTGGACCTCAATTCGATTCCCAAGGCGATTGAACAGGGCCTTGCCTATGTAACCGAAGACCGGAAGGAATTCGGCCTAGTGCTGATTGAGACCATTAAGGAAAACACGACCCTGGCAAAACTAAAAAAAATCGCCAAGGGTAATATTATTGATGAACGCGAGGAGATCCTCGCGGCGGAGGAGTACCGCACAAAGCTCAATACAAAAACGCCGTCGATTTTGCAGCTTGCGGGAAACCTTTCCGGGGGCAACCAGCAAAAAGTGGTATTGGCAAAGTGGCTTTTCTCTGATCCCAAGATTCTCATACTGGATGAGCCGACCCGGGGTATTGATGTGGGGGCCAAGCATGAAATCTATACGATTATTAATAATTTGACCGCCCAGGGCATAGCCTGTGTACTTATATCCAGCGAAATGCCGGAGGTTATCGGCATGAGCGACCGGATTTACGTGATAAGCGAAGGGCGGATTACCGGTGAACTGCCCGGCAGTACCGCGACGCAGGAAAAAATCATGCGCCATATTTTATCCAATTGAAAAGAGGTTACGATGAATACGTTATTTACCCTGTTGAAGAAAAACGCCCGGC
>BNUR01000300.1 GCA_025997495.1 Spirochaetia bacterium
AATCAGGTTATTCAAGAAGCATTTGAAGAGCCTTCGGCACGGAAGAGAAGAGGGCGTGATGATGAATAGAAGATGTGGGAACATTAGCGTGGGGGGCCTGTCTGTCGAAAAGTATGGGGCCCCCCCTGGGGTTCCCCCCCATACTTTTCACAGACACCCCCAATGCTATGGTTGGGCAAATCTTCTTCTCCAAGATGTGCATACGGTTAATGGCCGCTTCGCGGCAATCAGGTTATTCAAGAAGCATTTGAAGAGCCTTCGGCACAGAAGAGAAAAGGGGGTAAAAATGGCGCCAAGTACCCTTTTTCTCCGTTTGCAGTACGGTAAACTCGGTTTGCAGTGCTGCAAACTCGGTTTGCAGTGTGGGAAACATAATTTTCCATATGGGGAAAACGGACGTTGGCAATATAGTGCTGACGGAGCGGGAGGGGAGGGGTATGACGGGCCGAATGCATATGGGTCTCCCTGCGTACGGAGACCGAAAGGCCCCCTGGGGCCGGGCTCCGGGAGCAGATTCCCCCATCCGCATGAGTGCCCGGCATACCCCTCCCCTCCCGTGTGTGTAGGAGTGTGTAGCTAATGTCTGACATAAGAAACGGCGGAGAGCCAGGTAGTTTATTACGTAACCGCACGGAACTCGTTATGGCGATAGCCGTAGTAGCGGTGGTGATGATGCTTATCATCCCCCTCCCTACGGTACTCCTGGATACCCTCATGGCCATGAACCTCGTTTTGGCCCTGCTGATTCTCCTCATCGTCCTCTACACCCGGAAAGCTACCGATTTCAGCATATTCCCTACTATATTGTTGGTGTCAACCGTATTCAGTCTGGCCCTGAACGTCTCCTCTACCCGGCTCATCCTCACCCAGGGGATGAATTTTAACGGCAAAATGATCAGGGCCTTCTCCACCTTCGTGGTGGGGTCCGGCGGTACCGAAGGCCTCGTGGTGGGGTTCGTGATTTTTATCGTGATCATCGCGGTTCAGGCTATGGTTATCACCAAGGGAGCCTCCCGTGTCACGGAAGTAGCCGCCCGGTTTACCTTGGACTCATTGCCGGGGAAGCAGATGGCTATCGAGGCGGAGTATAACTCCGGATCCATCACCGAGGAGGAACTCACCTCCCGGAAGAGGGATCTCCAGCAGGAGGCCGACTTCTACGGCGCCATGGACGGTTCCAGTAAGTTCATCTCCGGGAATGTCAAGGTGGGGATCCTTATCACGGTGGTGAACATCGTTGGGGGGGTCATCATCGGCGCCGTGATCCACGGCGAGTCCATTAGCGCCGCGATTGCTACCTATACCGCGTTCACCATCGGGGACGGGCTACTCTCCCAGTTCCCCGCCCTGCTGATTTCCACCGCCACCGGCATTATCGTTACCCGGTCGGTTTCCAACGGCACCTTTGGCGAGGATGTGTCCTCCCAGTTTACCCGTGATGCCCGAATCTACTGGATCGGCGGCGGCCTTCTGGGGCTCCTTGCCCTGCTGCCGGGCTTTCCCCATGGGGTACTTCTCTTCCTGGCCGGTCTCCTGATGTTTATGGCGTTGCGCCTGGGCCGGAAGCAGGCCACCCGTAATACCGCCGCCGCGAAAACTGCGGCGGCGAAGAAGGTCAAGCCCGAATCCGAGGATGTATCCTCCATCGAGCCCCTGGATCCCCTGTGCCTTGAAATGGGTTACGGCCTCATTCCCATGGTCGATAGGGAAAAGGGTGCGGAACTCCTGGAGCGGATACAACGGATACGCCGGGAAGTCGGGCTGGGTTTAGGGTTGGTTATTCCCAAGATACGGATTCGGGACAATATACAGTTAGAGCCCTCGGAGTACTGTTTCAAAATCCAGGGG
>BNUR01000301.1 GCA_025997495.1 Spirochaetia bacterium
ATTTTTTTCCTTGACTTTTTATCATCAGCGGTATATACTCGTGATAGTACCATTATAACGGAGGATAAAAAGTGGCTGTCGCAAAAGTTTTCACCAATGGCCGTTCCCAGGCTATACGTCTTCCTAAGGAATTCCGGGTAAATACTGATGAAGTTTATATCACCAGTGAAGAGGATCGGTTAATAATTGTCCCAAAGCCAACCATAACCTGGGCTGAATTTTTCAATACCGATCCCTACCCTGACTTTACGATTAAAAGGGATATGGCGCCACCGCAGGAACGGGAAGGTTTTTGATGGCCCTCTATATGCTGGATACGGATATCTCCAGCTACCTCATAAATGAAAACAATAAAACTGCAGCCAGGAATTTTCAAAAACACGAAAGGGATACTATTTGTATTAGCTAAAGCCTCCGGCGCCGTCCTTGTTACCAATAACGAAAAACATTTTTCATTAGTACCGGATCTTGTCGTGGAAAACTGGTGTTAACCCCCGCCTTCTTGCCGTTGGTGTCGTAATAACCGTTAAAGTTGTTTTCAAATGAATCGACCAGTTCCACATTCGTGGAAAACACAAACAGTGGCCGGCATCATTGCGTTATCGCGCCTATCTGCCGCAATAGCTGTGCAGTATCACTGCCGCAGTATTACTTGGTGGCAAATTCGGTGCCGGGCACCTTTCGCGCTCCCAGGGGTTGGGAGCGAATTTTTGATTTGTTTTTGGGTATTGTAGGGAAATCCAGTATTCGGGGGGTTTGCCGAAATGCCCCTGCGTTTCCGTTATTCACTGCCGACAGAGGCCGCCACTTCTTTTCGTACCATTGCGGCGATAATTGCCGCCGGGGTTTGCCGTGTAGCCTGAGCGCGGGCTTTAAGATAATGGGACGTGAAATCGTCAAGCCCTTCCAGCATATCACGCTCACGGGCGAACACACCCTTAACATTTGGGTTAGTCGCCCGTGGGTTCTTTGTAAATAAATCGTCAAGGGCGCTTGCTTCTTCTTCGGTCATTACTGCCATTGTTTGCTCCTTACTTCAAAAGTGGTAGATAAATATCTCTGCATTTCATTGCATGAAATACGTTGATCCATACATCATCAATTTCATTATAATTGATTTCAAGCAAATTTGCATCCCGGTCAAAACCGATAATGAGATATTTGTTTTCGTAGCCCTCCACAAGGGCATCGTAGAGAAAGTTGGTAACGGCACACCGGATATCGTCTTTGGTTATCCTGTGCCGAAAGGCCGCCTCGTTAAAAATAATATAATTGGCTCTCATGCCTTCCCTTCCATACCTCCACTTCGGTGACTTCCGTTTTAGGCTTTGCAGCGGTCATAACAGGCTCCTATGCCTTAACTATACGCCCATTGGCAGAAAAGCACAAGCGGCACTATCGCAACATGCAGATTCACAATCCGTAATCTTTCCGGCTTCTCGGGGCTTGCAAAATTCGTTGTAGTTGCGCTCTAAAAATGATGTCTGGCACCTTTCGCGCTCCGCAGGCCAGACAAACACGGTCGTGGGAGGGGCGTGGCAGGCGCTCACGCGGATGGGGGAATCTGCTCCGGGAGCCTCGGCCCCAGGGGGCCCAAAGAGTCTCCCTGCGCAGGGAAACCCATATGCGTTCGGCCTGCCACGCCCCTCCCACGACCGCTTCGTCTACCTTCCTTGCACCACCATCCCTGTAGCGCCACCGGCTTACTGTTTCGTCCAAATGGACAGAAAATGTTGGGCAAATTCGGTGCCAGGCACCTTTCGCGCTCCCAAGGTATAGCATAACCGGAAATAACACCACCTTGGGGGTAGCTTGTGGTTAAATTCCTCTTAAACGCCTATAGGCG
>BNUR01000302.1 GCA_025997495.1 Spirochaetia bacterium
AAAATAATTTGCCATTTCTTACTCCAATATTAGTGCAGCGCCTGCCGCACGGTTAAATCGTAGCGAAACAACGTTTCGCATTACTCCTGTTACTGTTATATATAAAGCGGAGTTAACGCTTTAAGATACTTATTATATTCCTCATACGCCCTATTGTATAAGGCAACCGTATTACTGTCCGGTTTTATGCTCTCAGTATCACTAATATCAACATGCTCATCGGTCAAAGCCGCTATGTCCGCCGGTGTTCCTTTTTGTTTCAACAGGCACCAGAGCGCCTGGATTGCCCCGCCCATGGCGGCGGACTCGGCGTTCACCGGCCGTTTGACGGGGGTATTCAGGATATCCGCCGCCATCTGCCGCCAAATAGCGCTTTTACTGCCCCCGCCGGTTATCCGGATTTCCCGGGCCGTAAACCCAAGCCCCTGGAATGCCTCCAGCCCGCAGCGCATACCAAAAATGGCGGACTCCAATGCGGCCCGGGCAACATTTTCCCGGCTGAAGTTTGCGGCGGTAATACCGATTATGCTCGCCCTGCCGTTGGGGAGATTCGGGGTGCGTTCGCCGTTAAAGAAGGGCAGGAACACGATGCCGTCCGCGCCGGGCTTGGCTTTGGCCGCCAGATCATCTAATTCTTTTACACCCAGATTAAAGATACGCCTGGTCTCTTCGGTAGCAACGGTGCAGTTCATCGTACACAGGAGCGGGAGGTAGCCGCCTGAGGAGGAATTAAACCCCGAAAGCCCGTTCTTGGGATCAGCTAATGGCGTTTCTGAATAGCCGTAGAGGGTTCCCGATGTGCCGAGGCTCATGGAAAGAACCCCGTCCCGAACCGTGCCGGTGCCAATGGCGCTCATCATGTTATCCCCGCCGCCGGAGGAAACCGGAATGCCCGCCGGAATACCGTAGCGGCTTGCCGCAACATCAGTAACGAAGCCATTGGGGTCATCAGAATTGATAAGCGGGGGTAGTAAACTAAGAAGTTTCTCGTCAATTATGGCGCAGATTTTCTTTGACCAGGACCGGGTCTTGCCATTAAAGATAGCCATCCCCGACGCGTCCCCGCATTCGGCCCTGTATTCGCCTGAGAAACGGTAGTTAAGGTAATCGTGGGGAAGCATGATGTAACGCAGCCGGGCAAATGCTTCGCTCTTGTGCCGTTTAAGCCACAGTATTTTTGGTGCGGTAAAGCCGGGCAGCATGAGGTTACAAACCTCCGCAATCACCGCGTCATCCCCCCCGGCGGCTTCGGTAATGATACGGCACTCTTCGGCGGTAGAGGTATCGTTCCATAGTTTTACGTTGTACAGGGCTTTGCCCTCCGCATCCAGGGGCACAAACCCGTGCTGGTGACCGGAAATCCCGATGGCGGCGATACTGTTTTTTTCTTCCGGTGAAAATGCCGCAAAGCATTTTTCAAGGGCGGCATCGTACCATTCCGTTTTCTGTTCCCTGGTCCCATCGTTTTCCGCAATAAGTTCCACCGACTCCTGGGCGGACGCAATGATACGGCGGGCTTTCCAGTCGTACAGGACTACCTTGATACTTTGGGTACCCATGTCGATACCTGCAACCGTAGTTGCTTCGGCTACTGTTTTTTCCATCCCACGTCCTCCAATACACCCTTATTCCAGCAGGGGCATATACATAAAGCACCTGAAATCAGCATACGCCGCATATCGTGCGGTGTCAATACGTACTGGGTTCCCCCCAGCAATTCTAAATTTGCCTGATTTATGATAAAATCGGGGGTATGGGTGGGGAAACATTTGAGCGGCTAATGAGGAATCTAGACAAAGCGGCGGAGAAGATACCCGACAACCGGCATGGGCCGAAC
>BNUR01000303.1 GCA_025997495.1 Spirochaetia bacterium
GGAGCGCAGAATCCCCAGGTCCTCGTAGAATTGATGGGTAACCCCTTCCCGTTCACCCCCCAGCATACCGCCGTTCAACCCGATGAGTTTCACATTCAGGCCGGGCTTGCCACCACGGGGATGAAGCCCGTAGTGATAAGTTACGCCGGCTTCCTTACCATGCGGGCCTGTGAAATGATCCGCACCTTTATTGCCTACCCCGGCCTGAATGTGAAACTCATCGGGTTGAACGGCGGTATGCTGGGGGGTGAACGGGAAGGGGTTACCCATCAATTCTACGAGGACCTGGGGATTCTGCGCTCCATGCCGGGGGTTAAAATTATTACCCCCGCCGACGCCGGCCAGGCCTACCAGGCGGCCCTGGCGATGATGGCTATTGACGGCCCGGTCTACCTTCGTTTAGGAAGCGGCCGGGAGCCCGAGGTTTTTCCCGACAATACCCCCTTCACCTTTGGCACGCTCCGGGAGGTTTGCGCCTATGGGGAAGATGTGGCCGTCTTCGCTTCCGGGTTTATCATGAACCGGGCCATAAAGGCGGTGGAACAGTTGAAAGAAGAGGGGATAAGGGGTATACTTGCGGATGTATCCACACTAAAACCCATGGACAGGGATGGGGTGGTTTCTATATTACGCCGCACCGGTTGTGCGGTTGCGGTGGAGGACCACAATTTCTACGGGGGCTTATCCAGCGCAATCTGCGAAATAGCCTGCCAGTTCCACCCCTGCAGGGTAATCCGGCTGGGCCTGCGGGATGTCTATCCCCGGAGCGGTCATGCGGAAGCTCTGCTTGACGCCTATGGTTTATCGGTGCAGGATATAGTGAATGGCGCTAAAGAGGCCATGAAAAAAAATTGATCATAAAGATAAAAGCGATGAACGTGTAGCATGATAGAAATTGAATCACCGGGCGGCCTGCTCCAGCCATTATTGCCCAATAGATCGGTGGTGGATCTTATCATCAAGCGTTTGACCGATGCCTTAATGAATAAGGAATTGAGGCCCGGTCAAAAAATCCCCACCGAAATGGAACTCTCCGAATCCCTTCAGGTGGGACGGAATTCGGTGAGGGAAGCCATTAAGGTGCTGGTCGCCATGGGGGTGCTGGAAATACGGCGCTCCGAGGGGACCTTTATCTGCGATGGTTTTTCGGACCGGATGCTGGACCCAATGGTATACGGGATGATTTTAGACGGCGGCGGTTCGGGAAACCTCATTGAACTGCGCCGTATTTTTGATACCGGTATTTTACAGAGGATCGTCGATAAAGCGGACGACCGGGATATCGAAGCCCTTAATGGGGGCATAAAAAGATTTCAGGCCGTCCTTGAATCCGACCCCGATGAAAACGCTATTTTTGACGCCGACACGGCTTTTCATAATTTGCTGGAGAGCCGGCTGTCAAATCCCCTGGTTGATAAGGTTATGCTGGTCATCAACAGACTCAACCGCCCAACCCGTATACTGGCCACCAGGGAATTTTTGAAAAACAATGAACTGGCGGAATTGCTGGAACTCCATCAACACATCGTAAAAGTTATTGCGGACCACGATTCTGCGGCGGTAAGCGGTGTGGTGGAAGAACACTTCAAATATTGGCGGCACGCCGCCGCTCCCTAGTACTCCGAAAACCCTAATATTACTCATGATAAGCCCCAAATCTCCCGATAATCATAACCGGGAGGATACAATGACAAAGTCAAATATAAAATACCGGGTCACGCTCACCGGCGAGGAACGAACAGAACTGAAGCAATTAATAGCAAAGGGGAAGACCGCCGGATACCGCATCCGTCACGCGCAGATGCTTCTGGCG
>BNUR01000304.1 GCA_025997495.1 Spirochaetia bacterium
TCCTTCGACGAACGGGTAGTTGAAAGAGCCCATGAACTGGGAATTGGTGTACTCCGCCAAAAAGGCGATACCATTGAAGCCGATACCGGTTTTGTGCGGGCATATTAGGGGACGGCCTGTTTTTTGCAGACGGCCGGTGACGCTACAGTGATGGTGGTGCAAGGAAGGTGGGGAAGAAGGAAGAGACAGGATGAGCCTTATCTGCTTTCGGGCAGGTACGGCTTTTTTTATGAAGGAGAATAGAAGAGGAAGATGTGGGGAAGAGAAGATGTGGAAGCATTAGCGTGGGGGGACGTCGGAAACACGGGAGCCCCTCCCCGTGTTTCCACAGACACTCCCCACTATTTTGAAATTATTTCAAGTATAATAGACAATCCCTTTTTACATTCAGGTGCAAATGGCATATATGGCCAACCATGCATTAATTTATAGCCGCTGTAAAATTCAATGTATTTTCCCTGCTCTTTTACACGCTTTACAAAAGGCGGGATTTGCGGATAAAATATTTCAGCGGTTCCGGAAAGAACATATATTGGCGGGAATTTGGTAAAATCCCCATATAGCGGTGTAGTAAAATATTTTACTGAATCCACTGAAAGATCAAATAATGCAGGCAGGCTTTCAACCATCTTCATGGAAAAAACAATATCTTCCGGTTCAATTTTTTTCATTTCCCTTATTGTATCATCATCAAGCTCAAATAGCATTGCCGGTGAAACACAAATAATTTTATCCGGAAAAGAAAAATCAATATTGTTGTCACTTAAATAATGACATAAACTTAATGCTAAATCCGCGCCGGAAGAATCTCCGAGTACACTTATTTCAGCGAATGGAAAATCCATTCGCAATTTTGTATATGAATCTATAACAAATTGCATTAAAACATCAGGATTGTTATCAGGATAAACAGGATACATTGGAACAAATACCGGTACAGACAGTTTATCCGCTATACTTTTTACAACATCCCAATGGTAGGAATCAATATCAAACACAAAACCTCCCCCATGAAGAAATAAAACAACCTTATCGTTACGGCTGTTTGATTTTGGTTCTACAAAATAACATGACCGGCCATTTAGTTTTGTTTCAGTTAAATTAAATCCATTTCTTATTTTCTTGGGAACAATCAGTCTTTTACTTTGATCAAGATTTTTAAAATATTCAGCCATATGCTCCGCATCCTGGCCCCATATTGATTTTCCATCCATGTTTTTTATAACGCTTGCCAATAATTTATAACGAATAGTCGGCTCAATTTGTTCTATCTCGTTTTCAGATGGAGGATTCGAATATTCGTAAATTGTGTTCGTACTTGTACAGCCAAATAATATAATTGAGATAAAGGCTATTCTAAATAATGCTAATAACTTTCTTTTCATTTTTTTCCCCTTTCCTTAAGCATATTTTAACGAAGCGGCGGCATAGATGCCGCCGGCTCCATAAATTTCAGATTTTATGCCGCATAACATACAGTTTACGCGCAGGCCGTTCGGACCGCTGGCCTGACGCCGCAGTTGCGGCTTGGCCTACGGAAAACCTCAGTCGGTGCAGTAGCGCCTTTGCAGGGTAAAAATCGCCCTGATGGCCGATTTTTCTGTTTGAACTGCATGAAGTGTAACAGACTACCAGCATACTATAAAAAAGGCCCCGGAACAACGCCCCCCATGTCCCCTTCCCTCCGTCCTTTCCCCTATGCTATAATTACCCCATTCAGGAGCATTTTATGGACAAGCAGCGCGAAACCTCCCACTGGGCTGATGAAACAGCGGCAAAGATAATCCGGGAGAAGGGCGAAAAGG
>BNUR01000305.1 GCA_025997495.1 Spirochaetia bacterium
ATTCGGCCCATGCCGGTTGTCGGGTATCTTCTCCGCCGCTTTGTCTAGATTCCTCATTAGCCGCTCAAATGTTTCCCCACCCATACCCCCGATTTTATCATAAATCAGGCAAATTTAGAATTGCTGACTTATCTAAGGGCATGTTTCCCATGGTGTTGATAAAAATGGTATATTAACTATACTTTGTACCGAAATTAAAAGTATATCATTTTCAAGGAGCGTACAGGTGGCCGGAGCGGGGAGAATTATTGGCCGGGTTTTTTTATTATTACTGCTCATCCTTATTCTGGCCGGGGGCGGCCTGGTGTGGTTTGATTATCTCAATATTATTGATGCCAAGACGGTTCTGGCGCCCGTATACCGGCTTATCGGCCTTCAGCCCCGTTCCCAGGCGCCCGGCGGGGATGAAGAGTTCCTTTCCCTGGACGCGGAACGGCTGGCGGCGCGGCTGGAAGCCCTGGAACTGCGGGCTATGGAGATGGATAAAACAGAACAGGAGCAGCTTTCCCGGCGGAATGAGATAGAACAAATGGCCCAGGATCTGGAGGAACGGCAAAAAGCGCTGGATGAACGGGAGAATACCTTTAATAAGCTGTTGGAAGACACCGACAATAAAGCCAGGAACGTTGAGCAGATTGCGCGTTATCTGAATGGTATGCCGCCGGCGAGTGCGGTAGAAATTATCAACCGGATGAACGATCAGGACGCTATCGACGTGCTCCGGAAGACCGAAGAGATTGCCCAGGCTGAAGGGACCGCTTCCATCGTGTCCTTCTGGCTGTCCCTCATGCCCCCGGAACGGGCGGCGGAGTTGCAGCGGAAGATGGCGGGGAGGCCAACCATCAGAGAGTAGGCGGTAAACCGGTCGCCGGATAAGAGTCCACGGATGGAGCGAACCAAAGGTTTGCGAACCAAAGGTTTGCGAACCTATGGTTCGACGGATCAGACGGATATATGGAACCTTTGGTTCCCCGGATACGATTGGAGATTTTATATTCCATTCGTGTTCATCTGTTTAATCCGCGTAATCCGTGGACTCTTAATTTTATGAGGTAACAGGAGGCCGGTGGTGGTGGCAGCAGCCAATTCAGTGAGTAATGAAGTATCCCAGTCACAATCCGTAGACGGACTAACAAGTCCGAATGATAAGGGGGTGAAAAAAAGCGCCCTTGGTGTCTTTTCCAAACTGCTTGCGGGACTTATACGGAAAACAAAAACCGGTGAAGCGGTCGGCGAAATTGAGGCGGAAGGGCTTGTTTCAGCGGAAAAAATCGCAGGAAAAAAGGTGAAAAATCCGGATGATGACAAAAATGTCCTCTCCGAAAGCAGCGAAAAAATCAAAAACCGGGATAGAAATCTTTTATCTGCCTTAAAAGGGGAGGGTAAAGCCCCGTCTCCAGAGGAATTGTTAAAAGAGGCGCTTGCAAAAAAGACAAAACAGGCCCAGGAAGCCGGGGATGACGAACAAAATGCCTTTTTAGCGGCGGCAGAGGCGGCCCAGGGCAGCCCACGAAGCTTGATTAATGGTGAAGATCCCCTTCTTTCGGACATAAATCCCGGTGAAGGGGCGGATTCTTCCGATCAGAACGACCTGTTAGTCGGGGCGGATGACCGGCTCCGGAGCCTCCAAATCTTTCGGGACATTGCCCGGGAAGCGGGCGAAAACGCGGCGGATGCGGGGGTGAAGGCCGAATCGAAACGGCTGGACAACGGGCGGCGCATTCCCGGGGGTGTCGAGAAAAAAGACAAGCTCACGGTTGCGGAAACCAAAAACAGCCGGAAGGCTAGGGAACGGTTGACCCTGG
>BNUR01000306.1 GCA_025997495.1 Spirochaetia bacterium
TAGAATTGGTTCTTCCAGTGACGGCACCAGTTGGACTGATGTTACCCCCGAAAACAATCTAGGAGGGCCTTTATTTGGGAGTACTGCGGGTCATAGTGGCAGTCAAGCTGCGGTTAATCGAGTTGTTTTCAGTGCAGATAGAGGACTGTTCATAGCAGTCGGGGGGGAACCCACTACACCGCAAATTGCAGCTACTTCGCCGGATGGAATAACTTGGGCGCAAACCGATGATATAAAAGTAACTACGGTTAATAATTACATTCAAGTGGGTTATGGTGATGGGGTAGCCATTATCGCGCATGAAAGAAGTGGTGAAGCCTCATATTCAACCGATGCATTCCACTGGACAGCGATTAGCAACACCACACTTGCGGGCACCACCGGTATTGCCTACGGCAACGGTAAATTTGTAATGGTTGGGGGTGCAGCTTTGGCCTATTCGACACTCGACTAAACCAGGGTAGTTCCGAAAAGGTAACACCCACCGGCGTGATTGCAGTCCGTTGTATTTCATGCCGGTTTGCATGTTCGATTTACTGCGTTTATCCGTAAACCCTGCATCTGTGGGGTTTACGGTTTTACTTACAATTGATAATTAAAAAAAGCACAAGGAAAAAGGAGGAACGGTATGTATATCTCATCAATCGGCAAGCGCCCTTTCGGGCTTAGGGTGGTTCTTTTCGGGGCGGCGCTGGTATTCGGCGCAGTGCTTTTCAGTGCCTGTCCTCCCGAAACCGGCAGTATTTATGACGATCCCCCTCCTCCAACTATCCCCGGAGATCCCGACGATACCGGTCCCACCATTCCCGGCGAATCCGGGAACTCCGGATTTACCGATGATGGGATTACCCTTCCTGCCCCGCGTTCAATCCAGGTTACGGCAAAAAACCAATCCCTGGTTTTGCAATGGACGAAAATCGCTCCGGCCCAGGGAATAATCCCGACCTTTGAGGTATGGTACGAAAGTTCGACTAAACCGGCAGGCGATCCTTCGACAAAAGGGGAAGATGTTACACCGGGGAACTCTAATTTGGTGGTCTCCACTATTACCGGCCTTACCAACGGAATTTCTTATAAAGTGTGGGTACGGGCCATATATGGCAGCTTGGGGCATTCGAAATTTAGCCCCGTTGAAGCGGGCATACCTATCCCACTGCCGGCAACTCCCGAAACCTTGACCGTCACACCCGGCGAAGCAATGTTGCAGATCACCTGGGCCGTGGTACCCCACGCCTTTACCTACGAGGTGTATTACAAAGCAGGCGGATCAGGCGGTACTCCCCCGGCAGACACGGCGGAAACTATGAAGACCGTATCCGATCCGGGAATAGTATTACTGAGCCTAAGCAACAATACTAACTATAGAGTCTGGGTCAGGGCACTCAACACCGCCGGGAATTCCCCCGATTACTCGGCGAATACCGGAACCCCCGCAGCCACTGGCATCCCCACAACTGCGCCGGGTAAACCAACCGTTGTACCGAGGGATGGAAAACTTGCCCTCACCTGGAACCAGGTTCCCGGTGTGCCGTATTACAAACTGTATTGGAACACGGCGGATAATTTTGCAACGGCAACACCGGTTACAGAAACTATCCCCGCCAAGGCCCCTGCGGTAAGCGCCGAAATTCCCGACCTCTCCAATGGTACTCTCTACTATGTTTGGGTCACCTCAACAACTCGATTAACCGCAGCTTGACTGCCACTATGACCCGCAGTACTCCCAAATAAAGGCCCTCCTAGATTGTTTTCGGGGGTAACATCAGTCCAACTGGTGCCGTCACTGGAAGAACCAATTCTA
>BNUR01000307.1 GCA_025997495.1 Spirochaetia bacterium
AGTTCATCCGCCGTGTTACCGGTTTGAAATAGACTATGGACTGTTTCCAATTCAATAGCATCCTTCATTTAATAATACCACAATCGGCAGGTTGCAAAAACGGTGAATGAGTCGTATTATGAAATAATGGATTGTTTTTCTGCAAAGAAGAATTAGAAGAAAAGGAAACGGTTTTTACCGCTGCCTTTGGAGAGTGTTCTGAATTATTTGCCCCAGGCGAAAGGCAAATATATCGCCCGCAGCACCCGGCACGAAGCGCCATTGAGCGTGGAAACGGTCTGCCAATCAGCCAAAAATCGCGGCGGCTATACGGGTACCGTTGATAACATGATTGCTGATGTTAAAGCCTATCAGGAGGAGGCGGTCTTTTTGCTCGCCGATGGTTACGCGCTAAAAAACAAATGCTATGCGATGCACCAAAAGGTTGACGGTACCGTTGATCGTGCCGATGCGGCGTGGAACAGGGAGAAGAACCCCGTCGTAGTTGTCCACACGAAAACTGCCGAGATGGATAAAGTCCTTAACACTATCGATTTGTCTTTGAGGGCGCCGCTGATGTAGAAGCCTACGTTGACGAGGTGATGGACATGTTCACCGGTACGATAGACAACACTATCACCCCTGGGGAGAACATCATCATTCACGGCAGATAAAATCAAATTTGGCGATGACGATAGCGTCGAAGGGCTGTTTTTCACGAACCAGGGTACCGGAGAGGCCGTCAAAGTTCCCCGGTACTCCATTCCGGAGAACGGCAGTACAAAGATTATCGCCAAGGTTCCCGGTTTGACGGCGGGGATATGGCGCCTCAAAATCGTGACGCATGTGGTCGGCAGCACGCCGCTCAAAGAACTCCGCACCATTCTGTACGAAGTTGACCTGCATTTACCTAAAAAAGACGGTAAACCGGCCTTGTTTATCAAACGAAACCAGGCTGGTTCAACGCGTTGAACCAGCAGCGCTGTCCGGAAGGGCTGCCATATTGACACATCCCCGCATTTTCCCCAAGATCACGGAATATGGCGGATGAATTGCCCCTGACCCGGTCTTTCCTGGAAAGCGTAACCACGGCTGAATTGCTGAGACTCGCGGATAACCGGGGAATTGACCTGCCCCCCGGGCTGGATCGAACCATCGTTATCGAGGAATTGCTGGACATTGAAGGTGACCGCCCGGGGGATTTTGAAAAGGCCGGGGGTAAACAGAACCCGGAGCTTGCCGGTGTTCCGGGAGAAGGGAGCGTTCAGGAAGAGTTGCGGCCTTTAGCCGGCTTGGATACACGGGATATCCAAAGCCCCCATCCCCAGCCCGCAACCGCCCCCCTTCCGAAGCATTACAATATTAGTTATATAGAAGTTTTAATCCGGGATCCCCTCTGGGCCTTCGCGTTTTGGGAAATCAATGCCCACGACAAGGAAATCTATGAACAGTCGCCGGATTTTAACGGCTATTGTCTCAGGGTATTACCGGTACAGGGGCCGGACGGTCCTTTTACCGTGCAGGTAGGAACCGGTGATTCCGCCTGGTACCTGGGCTTCCCCCCCGAAGGAGGAAACTTTAAGGTGGAACTCTGTGTCATACGAAGGAATGTGCCGATGGTTTTAGCGGTTTCCAAACTCTTCAGGCTGCCAACCCTGCCTGACTCAATGGAATCCGGGGAACCTGCCGTATCCAGTCCCCTGCTCCGCCTTTCCGGAATTGATGATTTCAAAATACTCCGTAATACCATGCGTTCATCACGCCTTCCAAGGCGCTCCGGCGCTCGCTCCGGCGCTACAGCTTACGGCCCACGGGAGTAGCG
>BNUR01000308.1 GCA_025997495.1 Spirochaetia bacterium
CCAATCTTTAGAGTCTCAATAAATGACCCGCGATCATCAATATTTTGCTTAAGGTTAACAGGGAAATATTTTTCATGTTCTATATATGAACAAAATGTATCAAATAACTTTTTTTCGTTTTCACCGGCAAATGACGGTATTATCCCCGATTCAAAGTATTGCTCCTTAAATACTCTTAATATTTTTAGTATTTCCGATACGGTCATGCTGAAATTAGGTATAATACATTTTTCTTTTATTTCGTGTTTGCTTTTTACTATAGATTCTATCTCTGATATTATTTCTCTGCAAAGATCTTGGACATATATCAATTTAATATCATTGTCTACCAAAACTACAGGCTCTTCATTATGTGTTAGTTTATAACAAAAGGTTGCTATAAACGAATTATAATTTGGACGTGAATAAGGACCATATACATTCGGGATAATCAATTTTGTGAATGATGTCGACTTTTCTTTTGCCCATTTTTCAAATAATTGCCCACTTTTTAATTTTGAACAACCATATGGGTTATCCATGGATTCTTGTGTTGATGAGGAAAAAATGATACTAGGTTTTACATCTTTCGCTATCATACTATCTATAAGCTTCTGTGTAAGCCGCAAGTTAATGTTATATACATCATCTGAATTTGGAAGACGTGATACAGCGGCAAGATGTACAATTACGTCACATTTTTTAACAAAGTTAGAGAGCAAATTAATATTCTCAAAATAATGTTTCTCAAAGGGTATTCTTTCATATTTATCAGGCAATAAACCTGCTTCATTGAATAAATGAGTCCCGATAAACCCATGTTGTCCGGTAATTCCAATTTTGATTTTTTTCATTTTCTATAAACCTAAATCATTACGAATAACATCAACCTTGAGTAACAATTCTTTCATTTCGTCAATAGTCAAGCGATGTGTATTATGTGAATGATAGTCTTCGGCATTGGTTATTTTACTTGTCCCTTCAACGAGGTATTTATCATAATTTAAATCACGTCCATCACAGGGTATTCTAAAATAATTACCAAGATCAATCGATCTTGACATTTCCTCTCGGGTAACTAAAGTTTCGTATAATTTTTCTCCATGACGGGTCCCAATTGTACGAATAACAGCATCTGATCTATAAAGATCTTTAAGTGCCAGCGAAAGAGTTTCAAGGGTTGCAGCAGGAGCTTTTTGCACAAATAAATCCCCATTTTTTCCATTTCCAAAAGCATATAAAACAAGATTAACCGCATCATTAAGCGTCATCATAAAACGCGTCATAGTTGGATCCGTAATTGTTATTTCTTTTTTTGCCTTTATTTGCTCTATCCAAAGAGGAATAACTGATCCCCGGCTCGTCATAACATTACCGTATCTGGTAGCACATATAACTGTTTTTCCATTTTCACCTAATACTTTTCCCTTGGCAATGGCAACTTTTTCCATCATTGCTTTTGAAATCCCCATTGCATTGATAGGATAACAGGCTTTGTCAGTACTTAGAACAACCACCTTTTTTACTTTATGTTCAATTGCTGAATCAAGCACATTTTCTGTACCAAGGATATTTGTTTTCACTGCTTCAATAGGAAAAAATTCACATGAAGGTACCTGTTTCAATGCGGCAGCATGAAAAATATAATCAACTCTATCCATCGCCCCATCGACAGAACGTTTATCTCTTACATTACCAATATAAAACTTTATTTTATCATTCTGCAATTCATGGCGCATGTCATCTTGTTAAAAAATGTGACGTAATTGTACATCTTGCCGCTGTATCACGTCTTCCAAATTCAGATGATGTATATAAC
>BNUR01000309.1 GCA_025997495.1 Spirochaetia bacterium
TTGTCGCAGCAAATAAAGAGCGCTCTGGTACCCATTCGTCCAAACCGCACTACCCCACGTCCAGACAACCCCAGAAATGCTCAGTTTAGGCATAATAGAAAAATCAACTGTTAAGTTGTTGACATTGTAAAAATATACTTAATAATTGTATAGTAAAAGCAGTGACACACTTCAGTTTAAAACGCAGACAGACTTCACCCCCCGCTCCCTGGCCGGCGTAAAGGGAAATTGACATAAGAGAGAAAAAACTTTATACTAATCGCACATTAGACCAAGGTTTTTATAGGAGTTTTTATGAAGCCAATTTATGATGTTGAAGAAAGGCCACCCTTCTCAAAATCACTATTTTACGGATTGCAGCATCTGCTTGCATGTTTTGGCGCTACGGTGCTGGTACCGATGCTGGTTGGAATCAATCCGTTATATGCGTTGTTTTCGGCGGGTATCGGCACCCTGTTATATTTGGTTATCACCAAGTTTAAGGTGCCCAACTTTGTCGGATCATCCTTCGCATTTATTGGATGCGCCATAATGGTTTTGCAAACATACGGTAAGGAATATCTGGCCGGCGGAGCGATAGTATCGGCGGTCTTTTATGTAATCATTTCCCTGCTTGTCCGGGCGGCGGGAACCGGCTGGATTAATAAAGTATTGCCCCCGGTTGTTATCGGCCCGGTTGTTGCCGTAATTGGCCTTTCCCTGGCAGGAACCGCAATTGGTATGTCCGGCGCGGCGGATGGGGGTGATTTTACCGCTATGTTATTAGCGCTTGCAACCCTCGCGATTACCATTATTGCCATGTTTAGTAAAAACAAGTTTGTTTCAAGTATTAGTATCGTTATTGGCTTGGCCGGCGGGTATCTTCTGTCCGCGATATTTGGCCGGGTAGATTATTCCGCAATTACCGCCGCCCCGATTATCAATCTTCCGGTTTTTGTTGTTCCAAAGTTTAACGGCACAGTTATTCTGATATTCTCCTTAGTATCATTCGCAACAATATGTGAACACATTGGCCATACCATGGTGACCGGGCAAATTATTGACCGGGATATCATTAAAAATCCGGGTCTGCACCGGACTATTTTAGGTGATGGCTTGGCTACCGGTGTGGCGGGCCTTTTCGGCTCCGTAGCAAACACAACCTATGGTGAAAGCCTTGGAGTAATGGCCACAACAAAAGTATTTTCAGTTTTTGTATTTATCTTCTCCGGCGTTTTAGCGGTTATTCTGTCTGTTTTTGGCAAGCTTGGCGGAGTATTACAAACCATACCTGCCCATGTTTTAGGCGGCCTGTGCATCCTCCTTTACGGCACCATTGCGGTAAACGGTCTCAAGCAACTGGTGGTAAACAAGGTTGATTTTGATAAAACACGCAATTTGATTATCGCGTCGGTCATCTTTATTCTTGGATGCGGCGGCTCGGTATTTCAGTTGCCCGGAAGCCCCTATCCATTATTGACTTCTATTGCTTTTGCGGCCATTGTCGGTATTATTCTTAATTTGGTTTTGCCAAAGGAAAAAGAGAGTAACTAATAAAAGATGAACCACGAACCACACTAACGACACGAACGAAAGCAAGAATGATACAAAATTCATGAGGTTCGTGTGGTTCGTGTGGTTCGTGGTTAAAATTCTTCAGAAGGATAATTCAGGATCGGTGCCTGGCACTCTTTTCTTGTAGAAAAAGTAATAATCCGTTGACTCCCGATTGGTTGAACTCAAGAAAATGGGCTGAAATGGCTTAAACAGTATGAAAGGAGGCTGCCCAAATAATGAACAGCCTCCTTTCGATCGC
>BNUR01000310.1 GCA_025997495.1 Spirochaetia bacterium
ATTCATCCGCGAATAAACGCTAATTAACGCGAATAATACGCTCCGGGTATTTGATTTATTCGCGAACATTCGCGAACATTCGCGGACCCTATTCTTTATTGATATTTTCGTTCCTAAAGGAGTATAACCACTTTTTCACTCTTTATTACCCTATTTGAACACTCAACTCCTGCCCAAAAACATGAGCAATGCGCTCGAGGGTTTTAATGGTTGGATTGGCTTTTCCGGGATTTTCAAGGCGTTGATATGCCTGATAGGAAAGCCCAAGTTTCCGGGCTATATCGGTCCGGCTTTGTTTCCCAAATCCTTGTTGCCATGGAAGGGAACCAGAGGAAGCGGCTTTGAGCGCGGAGGGGGTCGGCCATATCCCCGCTATCGCTATCCCAAACAACACGATGCTCAGAAAAATCTGCATTACATCCCGTGCTTTTTTGCATAGTGGATTGCGCAAAACATGGTAATCGAAATTCCGATCAGCACAATACCTAAAAATAGCTGCATAATGCCTCCTACTTAAACCATCCGACAAGGGTGTCCGCTATAGCGATAACACCGGCGGCTCCCGCAACGGTGGCGGCAATCTCAAATACCCTCATAACCTTGCTTTCCGGTTTCGGTATAGCCGCAACTAGCCTGTCAACCCCGTCAGCAATCCGCCGCAAAACCGTTTTATCTTCGGCGTCCATGGTTTAACGTACTACACCGGCAAGCCTTTGGCAAGTAGGAAAGTAGATTGTGCAGGAATTCCAAATTAACCATTTCTTACCGCCAGGGACAGAGGATGGCCTCCAGAATATCGGTTAACACAAAAAGCAGCAGCCCCAGGAGGCTCAGGGCCAGGATGGCGGCGTACATTTCGGCGTAGGCAACCCGGGTCCAGGCGTCAACGATGAGGTAGCCCAGGCCGCTTTCGGCGGCAAAGGTTTCCGCCAGAAAAAGAACCGCCACGGCGGTGCCCAGGCTTACCCGGATAGCGGTAAAAAAGTCGGGAAGCACCGCCGGGAATACGACCTCCCGGAACAGGGTAAAGGGGCCTGCCCCGAGGGAACGGATGGAATCCAGGAGTTCCGGGGGAATGCGCGTTGCCGCGTCCCGGAGGCTCACCAGGATCTGGCTGAAGATGATGAAGCCCACCAGGAAGATCTTTGACCCCTCACCCAGCCCCAGGAAGAGCATGATGATGGGGAGGAAGGCCGCTTTGGGCAGGGGATGGAGGAGGTAGATGGCTGGGGCGATGAGGTTATTGAGCCGGGGGGAGCGGCCGGCGGCAAGTCCCAGCGCGGCGGCGGGGATACTGCTGAGTACCATGGCCCAGACGATTCGCGAAAGGCTGGCCGTCACGTGCCGCCCCAGTTTTCCCTCCGCCCCCAGCCGGATAAGGCTTTGGAGGGCTGCGGGGACGCCGGGGAGGAAGGGCCGTTGTACCAGAAAAGCGGCGCCCTGCCAGAGTGCGGCAAAGGCCAGGATTGTCAGAACAATGCCGGCGTATTTTTTCAAGCTTTTTCCTTCAGGGCGCTTCGCAGGGCGCCGCAGTATTCCTGAAACCGGCCTTCGAAGCGGAATTGGGAAGGCCCGTGCGGGATCCCGCCGCGGGCTATGCCGATGGGGTTTCCCATGGCGCCGGGGTTTTTCCCATGCATCACATACACCGTATCCGCCAGGTAGACCGCTTCCTCAATAGAGTGGGTGACCATGATGATAGTAAGAGGCCGTTTACGGCGTACCGAAAGGAGGAAGTCCTGGACATCCTCCCGGGTAAGGGCGTCCAGGCTGGAGAAGGG
>BNUR01000311.1 GCA_025997495.1 Spirochaetia bacterium
CGGTTTCCGCTGTTTCCTCCGCGCTCCAGCCTTTTTTTAGGAGATTTTTAGCTATTTCAACGGCTTTTGCCTGTCTGCCCTTTTCTTTCCACCTTTCAGGCCAGCCCATTTCTTCGAGAACATCTTCAAGGGTCAATGCACCATCGCTCATTTTTACAACCTCCGGGGCAATTTGCGGGTTGGCTTGCAACACCGCATAGAGATAGGCCCGAGTGAGGGGGCCGTCACCATAAGCGTTAACCTAATGAAGAAAAAGTGTTAGCATAGGGGTATGGGAAAGGAAAGACAACAGTTTGCGAAACTAATGGAGCTATTGCCCGAAGGCTGGGAAGGGAAGGCAAAAGAATTAAAGGCTTTGCAGCGGGCAGTAAAAATAAAAACCCCTGAAGAGCTGCTACGGCTGATATTCCTGTATTTGACCGGCGGAAGATCCTTTGCCGGAACTGCCGCGATAGCCCAAGCAGGCGGCGAATTCGAACTCAGCAAAATAGCGGTATGGAAGCGGGTAAGGAACAGCGCGGACTGGCTGAAATGGCTGTGCGAAAACATCTGCCGGAATGCGGGGCTGCTGGCGGAACAACCGGCCTGGCTTTCGGGGAAAAGGGTGAGCATAGTGGACGCGAGCGAGGTCGTGCTGCACGGGAACGATAAGAAGTATTATCTGCTACATTACAGCCTTGATTTATTTACGCTGTCAATGCGGGAGATGCACATAACCGACATGACCACCGGAGAAAAGCTCGTCAATTTTGAGCGGGTTGGGCCGGGGGATATTATGATGGGGGGACCGTATATACGGGAGCATACCCGGGATGGAATATGCGCGGGAGTGCGGGGCGGACTATGTGCTGCGGCTGCGGGCAGGGGCGTTTAACCTGTATAACGCGGAGGGGGAAAAGCAGGAACTGCTCCCCTGGCTGTCACCTTTAGCAGAATATGAAATGGCGAGTCGTGTATTCTATTATAAAACGGAAGCGGGCTATACCCCTGTTCGCGTATGTGCGATGAGGAAAGACGCCGAAAGCGAGCGAGCCGGGCTGAAGCGGCTCAAAAAAGAGAGGCAGAGGAAACACGGGGGAAAGGCGGTAAGCGAACGGCAAAGCGAATACAACAAATATATCATCGTGGCGACCTCGCTTGGGGAAACGGATGCGGCAACTAAGGCGATACTGGAACTGTACCGGATGAGATGGCAGATAGAACTGGTGTTCAAACGGCTTAAATCATTGTTTCATTATGGTGATATACCGGTAAAATTAGATGCGAGTGCGCGGGCATGGTTTTATGGCAAGCTGTTGCAGCTTTCGGCCCTGACTGAAACGCTCGTGAACAACGGGCGTTTTTCCCCCTGCGAACAATCTGGTCAGGAATGAAGAGGGTTCAAGGTGGAGCCTATGGAGGGAGCAGCAAATTGCGCAGGTGTTACTAGCTCACGTCCTGCTGCTATCATTCGGCATAGATGCGCTTATTGACCGCATTGACCTGCTGCCCGGAATTTGTGCTGATTCAAAACGACAAAGACTCTCCAAGTTACACCTGTTCAGTTCTGCTTAGGTTAACGCTTATGGTGTCAGGCACCATAAGCGTATACCTAAGAGGGAAAAAATATTAGAATAGGGGCATGGGAGAGGAAAAACTACAATTCAATAAGACTTTGTTGCAACGATACGATTTAATAGCCCAACCCCCAACCGAGCATCAAACTAATCAACTTTGTACGAAACCGGCATCCCTAAATCACAATACACATTCAACAGCTTACAATTCAATTGCACTT
>BNUR01000312.1 GCA_025997495.1 Spirochaetia bacterium
CGCCTGCCGTGCGAACACCACAACGCCCTTTAGCACGGGAAATAATATAACCACCGACCAGGCGAATTATAACGGTAACTCTCCCTATGCGAATAACCCCAAGGGAACCTACCGGGAAAAGACAACGAAGGTTGGCAGTTTCGCCCCCAATTCCTGGGGCTTATACGACATGCACGGGAATGCGTGGGAGTGGTGCTGGGACTGGGACGGTGGATACAGCATGGCAGACCAGACAGACCCCACGGGTGTCGTTTCGGGGTCTAACCGCGTGTATCGCGGCGGTAGTTGGTACAGCAGCGCCGTGATTATGCGGTCGGCCTTTCGGCGCAGCTATACCCCTTCGGCCCGTTACGCCAGCATCGGTTTTCGCGTTGTCCGTCCCTGAGTTCTGCCAGAAGAATTAGGAGAATAAAATGGAAAATTCAAACGAATTGGTGCTTGTAACTGGGGGTTCAGGGTTTATAGCTGTTAATTGTATTGTAAAATTACTTCAACAGGGTTATGCGGTCAGAACAACCTTGCGTTCATTGAGTCGGCAGAATGAAGTAAAATCAATGCTTAAAAATGGAGGAGTTACATCATTTGACAATCTTTCATTTATTGAAGCTGATCTTTCGAGCGATAAAAACTGGAATGATGCAGTTAAAAATTGTGAATATGTACTACACGTTGCATCTCCCACACCAGCCATTAAATTTTCACACGAAAACGAAATGATTTATCCTGCAAGAGATGGCGTATTAAGGGTTTTGAAAGCTTCGAGAGATGCCGGTGTAAAGCGAGTCGTTTTAACTTCGGCTTATGGCGCGGTTGGTATGGGGCATAAAAATAGAGAGACACCATATACGGAAAAAGATTGGTCAAATCTTAATGCAAAACTTCATCCTTACCAAAAATCAAAAACAATAGCTGAAAAAACAGCCTGGGATTTTATTGAAAGCGAAGGCGGTAATCTTGAACTTTCAACAGTTAATCCGGTAGCCGTAATGGGTCCTGTTTTAGGAACAGATTATTCTCATTCCAACCAGATTGTGCGGCAAATGTTAGAAGGCAAAATCAGTGCTTGTCCTAAAATTGATTCCTGTTATGTTGATGTTCGTGATGTTGCCGATTTACATTTACTGGCAATGACTCATCCGAAGGCGAAGGGGGAACGATTTCTTGCGACTTCCGGCAATGCTCTGTCAATGCTTGATATAGCAAAAATACTTAAAAACAGATTGGGTGATGATGCAAAAAAAGTTCCGGCTAAAGAAATTCCAAATTGGAAATTGAAATTGGCGGCATTATTTAATCCATCTTTGAGAATGTTGGCTACCTTACTTGGAAAATATGCACAAGTCAGTGGTGAAAAAGCTCAAAAATTGTTGAATTGGCATCCTCGTTCAAATGAAGAAGCTATTGTTGCAACAGCGGAAAGTTTGTTGCGGTTAGACTTAATAAAAAAATAAGTATTGAATAAAAAATTAACCCCAATAGTCCGCCATCCATGGCGGAGGAGGACAAAAAAAACTTCGTCTATCATACGCTATACGCTGCGCCGCAGTAGCGGCTTGGCCTCCACAAAACCCCAGTCGGGCTTCGCCCTTTGTGGGGTTTTGTTCCGGCACATTTTTGCGGTTGCTGGAAACCTTCGGTTTCCTTTATCGCAACCGCAAAAACGTCGTATAGCTTTCACGTTATGCGAAATGCCACAAACGTCTCTGAAAATAAGTTCAAAAATAAGTTCAGGGGGTTGACAAATAATAATTTTTAATATTAACTATACATGGA
>BNUR01000313.1 GCA_025997495.1 Spirochaetia bacterium
AGAATAGGGTCCGCGAATGTTCGCGAATGTTCGCGAATAAATCAAATACCCGGAGCGTATTATTCGCGTTAATTAGCGTTTATTCGCGGATGAATTCTTATAATTTCATCCCCAAAGCAGTATAGCAACACAAGAGCGGAAAGACGAGCCAATGACCTTTGAGCAGATCCGGGAAATGTTCCGGGATATAGGCCGGAAACAGGAAGAGACAGCCCTGCAAATGAAAGAGACTGACCGGCGAATCAGCGAGGTTTCCAGGCAGCTTGGCGGAATGACCAAAAGTGACGGTGATTTGGCGGAAGAACATTTTTTCACCTCATTGGCGTCAAAAATGACCTTTGCCGGGCAGCATTGCGATGCCATAGATCGCAATGTCAAAAGGAAAATCGGCGCTCTCGAAGGTGAATATGACATTGTCCTCTACAACGACGCCAGTGTAGGAATCATTGAAGTGAAGAGTAAGGCAAGGACGGAACATTTAGAAAAACTGGTTACCAAAAAATTGCCGGATTTCCGTACGCTTTATCCCCACTACCGGGATTACCCCATCTACTTAGGCATCGGCAGCATGTCCTTCGATGACCATGTACTCCAAATAGCCCATGAACTGGGTATTGGTATTCTCCGCCAAAAAGGCGATACCATCGAAGCCGATACCGGCGCAGTCCGTGCCTATTAGGGTTTCGAAGCGAAAGGGCGGCCCGGCCGGCCTCCCGGAATGCCGCGCTCTTTGCCATTCCCCGTGGGTGGGGTATAGTGGAGCTTGGGAGGGCAATATGACCTTACAGGAAAAACTGGCGATACGCGTTAAGAGCATTGAACTGAAAAAGCAGGGCAAACTTGAGGAAGCGGACCGCTTAGCGCGGTCAATTCCAATGCCGCCGTGGGCGGCGGAGTGGTACAAGAAGTACGTGGGTGTGGAACCTTTGAAGAATGGCGGCTGGAACTTATCGGAAGCGGAGGAAGCCTTTGGACACGATTGGCTTACTCGATAGGATAACCAACGCAGTAATTGCTATTGCCGAGGGACGCCGGGGCTTGGAAATTGAAGGCAGCACAGAGACGGGACGTGTTTCGTATCGGGACGGTCTTGCGGAAGCGATGGCAGTTTTTCAAGAAGTAACGGCAAGCGGTGATGCACGGACGAGTATCCTTGTTGACCACGCCTATGTGACCCAGGAACGGCAGTTTTGTGACCCCCAGGATGTGGATGCAATCGGCAGCCTCACGGCGGCGGTTACCGGCTTTGACGATGCGCTCCGTGTTTTGCCAACGGTTGCGGATGCCGCAGCCTATCATTTTGTGGAAACCTCTTATCCGCACGACAGTACCTACCGCGTGGGCGGTATGCCGAAGGATGCGGCGGACCTTCGGTCCGTTCACATTGCTTGTATTGGACACAAGATGCGCCTCCTGAACACACTTCGTACGCCCGGTCTCTCCATGATGGAAAAGGCGGTATATCAGCAACGGCGGGAGAACATGAGCGCTGTACAAAGCGTATACTTGGCGTTGCAGCAGACGGCAATGCGGTAAGGGAGAATTAGGATGAAAATGAATTATACTTACTGGGAAGAGGACGGTTTTTTAATAGGGTTTCTTGATGAACTTCCGGGTTGGTGGACCCAGGGAAAGAGCATCGGGGAGCCGTGGTGCCTCATTTAGAAATGTACCTTTCAGCTATGGGTGCCTCATTTCAAAAATGTACCTTTAAGCCTTGGTACGAAGCTTGGCTTGGTGGGCGGCCAACATGGAGTTGACGGCCCAATGA
>BNUR01000314.1 GCA_025997495.1 Spirochaetia bacterium
GAATACCGTTCCCGCAGTTCCGCTATCAGGTCATCCTCCAGCTTGGAAAAGAGAACTTCGCTCCGCACCACCTCGCGGAGCCCCCGTCCGCAGCCAATATCCCCCCAGGCCAGTTTACCCAGGCCGAAGAAAGCGGCGATCTTTTCCGCCGCCTGGGGCATATAGGGTTCTATCATCACCCCGATGTCCCGAACCACATGGCAGAGATCCCGGATCAGGGCTTCCGCCGCCGCAGGGCCTTCGGTGTCACCCTTCTCGCCCTTTCGCCGCCGCCAGGGTTCGCCGTCCTGGAAGGCCTTGTTGGCAAAGGAGGAAAGCTCGAAGATGGCCCGGAAGGCGTCCCGGAGATCCGCCCGTTCAAGCTTTTCGGTAATATCCGCCTCGTAGGTACGAACCGTGTCCCAGAAAGCGGACGCAGTAGGTCCGGCGGTGTTTTCAGAATTAGTACCAGGCACCTTTCCATCGTAGTAGCGGGTTACAAAGGACAGGGTGCGGTTTACCAGGTTGCCTAAATTGCCGATCAGTTCCCCGTTGACCTTCTCCTGGAAATCCTTCCAGGTAAAGAGGGCATCCGCCTTTTCGGGCCGGTTGTAGAAGATGTAGAAACGCCACACATCGGCGCTGATCCCGGTTTCCATCACGTCGGTGCCGAAAACCCCCACCCCGCGGGTCTTGGAAAACTTCCCGCTTTCGTAGTTGAGATACTCCGTGCTGGACATGTGGTGGAGCATGGTCCATTTGTCCCCCGAACCAAGGAGGCTTGAGGGAAAAATCACCGTGTGGAAGGGAATATTGTCCTTGCCGATGAACTGGAAAAGCTCCACCTCATCGGGATTTTTCCACCAGTCATCCACAAAGGCCCGCCAGTCAGGGGACGTATGTCCCCTGGTTTCGGCGCCCAGGTTCCCGGTAATGGAGATATAGCCGATGGGGGCATCGAACCAGACATAGAAGACCTTGTTTTCGTATCCCGGCTTGGGCACGGGGATACCCCACTTGAGATCCCGGGTAATCGCCCGTTCCCGGAGGCCGTCCCGTATCCATGCCTGGGTCATCTGTATGGCGTTATTGGCCCAAAAGCCCTTGACCGACGCCTCCTTAATCCAGGTTTCCAGCCGGTCCTTGAGCGCCGGCAGATTGATATAGAGGTGTTTGGTGGACTTCAATACGGGGGTGGCACCGCAGGCGGAACACCGGGGATCCTTTAACTCCGTGGGATCCAGAAGTTTGCCGCAGGACTCGCACTGATCCCCACGGGCATCGGTATACCCGCAGTGGGGACAAGTACCCCGCACATACCGGTCGGCCAGGAAACGGTCACAATGGCCGCAATGGAGCTGCTCGATGGTCTGCTCGGTGATATAGCCGGCGGCGTCCAGTTTTTTAAAGATATCCTGGGTGATTTCGGTCTGGATGGGGGTGGAGGTCCGGCCGAATTTGTCAAAGCCGATATTGAACCAGCGGTAGATCTCCGCATGGATGGCGTAATAGCGGTCACAGAGTTCCCGGGGGCTAATCCCCTCTTCGGCGGCCCGGTTTTCCGTGGCGGTGCCGTATTCGTCGGTACCGCATATATAGAGGGTGTCGTAGCCCCGGAGCCGGCAGAACCGGGCAAAGGCGTCGGCGGAAAGAACCTGGATAAGGTTGCCAAGGTGAGGGACATTGTTTACGTACGGAAGGGCTGAGGTAATTAATCGTCGCTTCATGGGGGTATGGTATCGTAAACGGGGTAAAAGAGAAACCACCCGGAAGCGTCTGCACCA
>BNUR01000315.1 GCA_025997495.1 Spirochaetia bacterium
GGTCTTCATATATAGAGGGCATAAAAAGCTGGTCATCGGGATCCTGAAACACCAGGGAAACCTGTTCCCGCAGTGTTTTCAGTTTCCGCTTGTCCTGTGTTCCGGCAGTAATCTCAAGGCCGCCGATACGGAGGCTGCCCGAAGTGAGGGGCAGTATGCCTACCATGGCAAGCAGCAGGCTGGTCTTTCCCGCACCGTTGGCCCCTACCAGGGCAACCCGTTCCCCGGTTGGTATATCAAAACTGACTTCCCGCAGCGCCATGCCTGAACCGGACGCCGATGCGGAATCGTCCGCCGATACGGAACCTGCCGCTGACACGGAACCGCCGTAGGCCGCTGAAATAGACCGGGCTTTTACTAAAGGCGCCGCTTCTATGATGGGATTATCCATGACCCCAGAATAACAGAAATGTCCGCCAACCGGAAGAGGATACACAGGCCGCAGACCAGTACCAGAAAGGTGATGTCTGTAGCATTCAAAGGTTTCCGTTGTGTAGGGGCGCAGTCCAAATCGTAGCCCCGGCACTTCATGGCGGCATAGACCCGTTCGGCCCGGTCGGCGCTGCGCAGAAACAGGTGGCCGACAAAACTTCCCATGTGTTTCAGGTCAATTCCTTTTGCGCCGCCGCTCCGCAAAATGTAGGCGGTATACATGGAGGCGGCCTCGGTCATCAGCACCGCGATATACCGGTAACTGATTTCCAGGAGGCTTACAAAAAGTGCGGGGCAGTGGAAGCGCCGCAGTTGGGCCGCAAGTCGGCACATGGGCGTAACCGCTATGAGGATCAGTACCGCCGCCACACAGAGCAGGGTTCGCAGCAGTAGGGTGACCAAAGAGAGGAGGCCGTACGTGACCGCAAAACTTCCCAGGTGCACAGCAATGCTGCGTTCAAAAATGAGGTTGGAAATGCCGGCAAAGAGGCAGAAGGGAAGGGCTATGGCGGTGCGGCGCAGTAACAGCGCCGGGGGAATGTCCCCCCAGGCGATGAGGATACAGGGATAGAACAGAAATGGTATGAGCCGCCCCAGACTATACCGGTCAAAGGAAATGACGGTGACCATGTAGAACAGGGTGGCGATCAGCTTTACCGCGGGGTGCAGCCGGTGAAGGCCGCTCCGCCCCGCCGAAAGCTGCTCCAGGGTATACAGTGTTTGTGTGGCGCCGGCCATATCAATCATACGCTGCCCCCATCCTGTTCTTCACCAGCATACTCAGGCGGCTTTTGCGCGGCGGCTCTTGACCCGGTGGATTATTAAACCGGCAGCCCCGGCTAAAAGGCAGGTGAGGGCCGCGCCGGCTATGCCCGCCACGGTGGTTCCTATGCCGGAGCCTTCTTCCCCGGCATTGCGGAAGGCATCATTACCGCGGCGGTGCTGGGCTTTGTCTATTCAATGCGCCCCGAAATTATCCAAACCAGTGAACAAGAGCAGCCCCTGGCGGCGGAAGTTTCCATAAAGAAACCCCTTATCGCCCTGGCGCTCATCACCGTTCTGGTTGGCGGCCTCCTTTCAATCTTCGCCTCCGCGCATCCCGACGGGCTTGAGTGGAGCATTGAAAAAATCACCGGTACAACCGAACTTGATGCGGAGGGCCCCGCGTTCCGTCAGGCCGAAACTATTCAGGAGTCCACCGCCTTTATGCCCGATTACGATTTCCCGAATGCCGGGGAAGAAGGCTCCGGCATAGGAACCACCGTGGCGGGCATAGCCGGCGCGGCCCTCACCTGCCTTTTAGCCGGGGCTGCCGGTTTAATAACCCACC
>BNUR01000316.1 GCA_025997495.1 Spirochaetia bacterium
GTACCAAATTTCTTAATTCCATGCGGACGATCAGTAAAGAAACTCTCTCTGATGATGATCAGTTGTTCCGTTATGAATTATGCCATTCAGCGGCATGGTTTTTATCAGAAAATTATACTCGTTGGAAGGGGGTAAAACCACTATTGGCCATTTTCCGCAGTTCAAAAATTGCTTGGCTTAATCCCAATCTTTCTTACAAGAGCGAAGATTTTGGTTATAAAAATTTAGCCTTTTCAATTTTTCATCTTTTCATGTTAAAAGATGCGAATATAATGAAACAACTTCGTTTGAACATGGCAGAAGGATTGGCCGAATTATTAAAACCAGTTCCTGCAAAAAAACAAAATCCGGATCGCATTACTAATTATGAAGAGAGTGAAAAAAATCTGGATGGGTTTGATATATCCCTTTTTGAACCCAATCCCCACTTTCGTTATGCCTATGTACGGGCAATCAGGGATCTAAAAATAGATGCCGACGGGAACGGCCGCTATCTTCACTCAATTCTGGAAAATGTAAAAGACAATGACCCGTCAGAAAAGGTCAGGAAAGCCGCTGGTGAGGTATACAAGGAACTACTTAAATACCAGAACAAGGCCCCGGAGGAAAATAATAACCGCCTTATCATTGAGGCTTTCTGGTGGATACGCTATGCCCACATGAAAACCTTGAATCTGGAAGTAGACGATAAGGCGGCAAGGGAATACCGTATCTTTGAAGTCAGGGAATATAAATAAGCATAAATACCCCATCCTGTTTTCGGAGCCGGGGAATCCCACGAAGGTACCAGTATAGAATCCTGCGAATACACGGCGACCCCCAGGATAAACGCTTAGAGACCTATAATTGCTTACAGGGTAAGGAATTATGGAAATCAGATATAGATTTCGCACGATTCTGTAATTCCTTATATAGTAAAGACTTATAAAATCCTATGCATTTATCTTGATAAACACCCCCGGATTAGGGGCTTCCAGCCTGGCTACCAATGTCTCTACCTGAATCAAAAGCCACTTGTATGACAAATTATAAAACAATGTCATTTTTAAGTATTTTATCCTTGCTTACCTCTATTCTTTGTGGTATCCTAGTGTTGAAACAATAGGAGAGGAAAGCAAGTTTGACGGTTATGGGGTATTTTGAGCTTTAAGTGGCCTAGCAGTTTGTTGCACTTCCCCAAAATTTAGCTATTTTTATATGCTGACAGCATGTTTTTTGGGTGCAATACCATTCAAAATACATTCTATTAGTATGTATTTTTGTCGAAGTGCAACAGGTTGCTAGATGATCAGGAGTTTACCCTAGCCCCAGTCTGCTCGGGCTTTGCTTTTTAACTGGTCCTCATACCACTATTGGGTTAAAATGCTAATAAGCATAAGGAGTTTATTATGTTCAAAACAATTCTTGGTTTTGATATAGAGGATTTTTCAAAGGACAATGACACAATATTACTCGGGAAAAAAAGAATTGATTTAGAATATATAATAAAAACAGCAGCGGAAAATTCCGATTTCAAAAATGTCTTGGAAGAAAAATTAAGAGCCCTTGATACAGGGGATGGATTCTTTTTTACACTTGATACCAGAGACTATGCAAAAATATTTCATTTTTTCCATCAAATCGAAATTGTTTCAAAAAAGATGAATGCAATACGATTTCGTGGTATTATTCATACTGGCGAGTGTTCTCCAACAAAATCATTTTTTACTGATTCTTCTATCAATAATAACTATGTTGGATCAGGTATTATCGAAGCCTCAC
>BNUR01000317.1 GCA_025997495.1 Spirochaetia bacterium
CCGGGGGCAGGGGCTGTTCATTGATAAGCAAATCCATAACCGCCGCCAGCTTACCCATATCCCTACCCCGGCTTTCCGCCAGGGCGAATTCTTTTTTGAACCTTGTAGTACGTTTGACTTTAAGCACGGCCTAGCTCCGCAGGTCAGCTAGGAGTCTGTCGGGCTTTGCCCACAGGGATCGTCAAAGCCCGAGGAATCTGATACGGTAAGCGTATGAGTGCACGATTTGTGAATATAGACCGGGAGACGCCGATGCTGATACCGGTAGACATGCGGGAATGGGTACCGGAGAACCATCTGGTACACTTTATCATAGACGTGATAGGGCAGTTGGATATCAGCAGCTTCAAGGTGAACCAGCGGGGAAGCGGGGACGAACAATACCCGCCGGAAATGATGTTGGCCCTGCTTGTCTATTGTTATGCGACCGGAACCTTTGGTTCGCGCCGGATAGAAGCGGAAACATACACGGATGTGGCAGTCCGGTATATCTGTGGCGGCAGGGCAATCCACGTGTGATCTGCATCTTTCGCACGGAGAATAAAGCGGCATTTGAAGAAGCATTTGTGAAGGTGCTGGTAATTGCGGGGGAAATGGGACATTTGAAAAAAGTTGGAGGGATTAGCATAGACGGGACGAAAATAAAGGCGAATGCGAGCAAACATAAAGCCGTCAGTTATAAACACGCGAAAAAGATGATAGGAGTTCTGGAAGAAGAAGTGCAGCAACTGGTTGCGAAAGCGGAAGAAGCGGACAGTAAGCCGCTTGAAGAAGGGCTAACGATACCGGAAGAAATCAAGCGGCGGCAAGAGCGGATAGCGAAACTACAAGCAGCGAAGGCGGCCATGGAAGAACGGTACGACGTCATAAAGCAGCATGAACAGGCGGCCTATGAGGAAAAGGTGCAAGAGCGGGAGAAGCGTGAGCGCGAGACGGGGAAAAAGCCCGGGGGGAAAGCGCCCAAGCCGCCCTCAGATACACCGCCTGATACCAGTCAATTCAATTTCACCGACAGCGACAGCCGGATAATGAAAGCGGGGAACGGGAATCATTTTGAGCAGGCATATAATGGAGAAGCCGCCGTAGATACCGAGGGGAGTATGCTGCTACTCGGCGGGCAGGTAACCAATCATGCGAATGATAAAGAAGAGTTATCGGCAACCGTCGACAGTGTACTCGATGAAGTTCGGAAAATAAGCGATGTATCAGCCGATACCGGATTTTTCAGTGCGAAGGAAATAGAGGCAGTTGAGAAGAAAACGATAGATGAGGAAGGAACGGAAGTACAAGAAGGGCCGATAGTTTATTGTGCGGTAAAAAAGCAGTCCCATCACCGTACGGTTGAAGACTTAGAACAAAAACCGGATATACCCCCCCCTCCCCCCCAGGGAGCATCAATGAAAGAACAGTCGGACCAAAGGTCCGCAGCCCATCGGCTACAAACCCCCGAAGGGAAAGCAACATACAAAAAGCGGAAAGAGACGGTGGAACCGGTCTTTGGCATCATCAAATCAGTTATCGGGTTCCGGCAATTTCTTCTACGAGGGCTTGAGAAGGTTGATACAGAATGGTCGATAGTGAAATTAGCCTATAATTTCAAGCGGCTCCACCGGCTCTGGGTGCAACAACTTTTTCCGGGTAAATTAGGCTGCTGGCCGTAGATGGAATCCGAGTTTGCTGGCGGCTCTCGCGCAAAGGGTCAGCATATGTTGAGCACACCGTTCATTCCACCGCATACCGGCTT
>BNUR01000318.1 GCA_025997495.1 Spirochaetia bacterium
CGCCTTTGACAGAGCAGGCCCTGGAACTATCCCGGAACGGCTTCTCCCCGGACACCATCGCCGCGCAACTGGGGGTAACCCTGGCGGAGGTTAACCTGGCCCTGGCAATGGCGGAACGGCCCCCCGGGTAGGAAAAATTTATGGGGACTATTGACTCTTTTTTCATTTCCGGGTATAAAAATAGAAAATGGACCTTCGGTTAATGAACCTTGGGTTCTACGCCACCTTAGCTCAGTTGGTAGAGCAAAGGACTGAAAATCCTTGTGTCTAGGGTTCAATTCCCTGAGGTGGCAGTAGATAAGCTGACTGCGCATTGACGCATATCTTTTTCCAGCGTATCCTGCAATCATATGAAAAAGTTAAGCGGCGTTCCCGTATCCCCGGGTATCGTTATCGGCAAACACTTTCTCTACCAGACCAATGAGTTTCAGGATATCCCCCGGTATGCCATCGGGAAGACCCAGGTTGACGCCGAATGGCGGCGGCTCCTTGCGGCGATGGAAGCGGCGGCCTCCGATGTGCGGGAACTCCATGATAAGGCCGTCCTCGAAATGAGCAAGGAAAAGGCGGCTATTTTCGAAGCCCACCAGATGATGCTGGAAGATACGGAGTTTCAGGCACAGATTAAGGATAGGCTGGAGGCGGACCGGGAGAACATTGAGTGGATTGTCTGGGATATTTCCCGGGAGATGGCCTCGAAGATGCTGTCATCACCGGATCCCTATTTCCGGGAACGGGCGGTGGATATCGCCGATGTGTCCCATCGGTTGATGCATAAACTCCTGGGGATAAATGAGTTTTCCCTGGCCGACCTTACCGAGGATGTTATCCTGGTTGCCCACGACCTCCTGCCTTCGGAAGTGCTGTCCATGAACAAGGAAAAGGTCAAGGGGATTGCCATGGATATGGGGAGCCGGACCTCCCACACCGCAATTCTCGCTAAGGCTTTCGCTATCCCGGCGGTGCTGGGGCTTTCCACCATCACCCGGGAACTTACGGCCGGGGATATCCTGGCCCTGGACGGTGAAGAAGGGCAGGTAATTATCAATCCTACGAAGGCCGCCCTGCTGAAATATGAGGATACCCTAAAGCTGTATCGGCGGAACCGGGATAAGCTCCTTGCCCAGGCGGAACTTCCCGCGGAAACCAGGGACGGCCGCCGGGTCATCCTCAAGGGGAATATCGAACTGCCTGAGGAAGCTGAACAGGCCTTGCGTTACGGCGCCGAGGGCATCGGCCTCTATCGTTCGGAATTTCTTTTCATTACCCCCGGCCAGGCCGCGGATGAAGAGTTGCAGTACCATGCCTATAGCACGGTGCTGAAGGCCATGGGCGAACTGCCGGTGACCATCAGAACCTTGGACGTGGGGGGTGATAAGGTGTCCCCCAATATTCATTTAGGGGATGATAAGAACCCGCTCCTGGGATGGCGGGCCATCCGTATGTGTCTTGCCATGCCGGATCTGTTTAAGACCCAGCTTAGGGCCATCCTCCGGGCCAGTGTTTACGGCAAGGTGAAGATCATGTTCCCCATGATCTCCGGGATTGAGGAACTGGAGCAGTCCCTTGCGCTCCTGGAGGAGGCCAAGGCGGAATGCCTGCAAAAGAAACAGCGGTTTGCGAAGAAGATTGAGGTGGGGGTGATGATAGAAATCCCCTCAGCCGCCCTGAGTGCGGATATTCTGGCCCGCAAATCGGACTTTTTCTCCATCGGAACCAACGATTTACTTCAATATACTCTG
>BNUR01000319.1 GCA_025997495.1 Spirochaetia bacterium
AAATCCCGCAGCAGAAATACCGGTGGGGCGGGGATTGGGCTTACCATTGTGCGGATCATTGTGGACGCCCACGGGGGGCGGGTAGGGGCGGAAAGTGAGCCGGGAAAGGGGAGTGTCTTTACGGTGCTGCTGCCGGTAAAAATGGGGCGGGAAAGGGAATGAAAACAACAGGCTCCTAGTAGGAAGTCAACAATCAAACCGTGGATATAGCCGTTCCGCAGATCCCTGGATGGCTTTACATGAACCCCTAAACATTGCGTGTATCGTGAAAGCAATACGACGTTTTTACAGTTGCGATAAAGGAAACCGTGGGTTTCCAGCAACTGCAAAAATGTGCCGGAGAAAAAACGTACAAAGGCCGTAAGAACCCGCTTGCGCGGGGGAGGACTGCGTTTTTTCGTAGGCCAAGCCGCTACTGCGGCGTCAGACCGCGGACCTACGTCCGAAGGGTCTGCGCGTATAGCGTATGTTATGTGCAGTTTGCCCGTACTCCATTTTAATTATTATTTGTTATTTCTTCTTTCAATATATTTATCCAATCTCTACGCCCATATAAAAACCTAATTAAATATATTTTTTCTTGTTTTTCATTTACGATATAAAACATCATATAATTTTTTATTCCAATCCATCGAAAACCTTTATTTGCCAAATAATCATTACGAACCAATGGACATGAATAAGGATTATTTTCGATTTCTTTTATTTTTTTATCAATCTCATAAAATAAATTTTTTGAAGCAATTGGAGCATTTAGTGTATAAGAGATGTATTCCAGAGTTTCTGTAACATCTATTGTTGCAGCATCAGTATAAACAGACGCAAACATTTCAAAATCCCATTTTTTCTTTAATTGACTCCATTACTTCTTTTGACGGACGTGTCTTACCACTTTTTACCTGGTCAAGTCCCTCTTCCAGTAAAGAATACAATTATTGTCGGCCGTTGAGTAATTCATACGTTTCAATGCTCATTACCGCTAAATCACCGGTCCCGTTTTTTGTAATGAATACCGGTTCAATGTTCTGATGACAAAATTCAGAAATTTCACCATATTTATTGCGTAAATCAGCACTTGGCCTAATTGTAGGCATTTTTAACCCCCCATTAGAATCAATATACCAATATTATATCAAAAAATTTGTATGAGGTCAATATAAATTTGCAAAAAATCAACGAAATATTTGGGGAAATTCAGCCTATTTTTCTATATTTTTACGAAAAGTTTAGCCCCAATTTCGCCTAACTTCTATAAAATGGCAAAATTGTATCATAGTTTGTATACAAATTCAAGCGGATGCGAAGCTGTTTCATGGGGATATTGTTAATACCCGGGATGTTATCACCTTTCAGGGAACTACGGTAGAAGAAATTGAGCGGGCCTTTAAGGATTCGATTGAAGACTATCTTGCATGGTGCAAAGAAGAGGGGGCGGAACCGGAAAGGCCCTATTCGGGAAAATTTAATGTACGGCTGCCGCCGGAATTACATAAAGAAGCGGCTATTACTGCACGGAAATTAAAACTTTCGATAAATAGATTTGTGGAAAAAGCAATTACCGACGAACTTGCTATGATACATTGATGGCCCCTTCACACCCCCGGTCAAATGTGTGTTATTCCTTATCGTGCCGTGCCTTCGTGATGCCTCACGTTGTAAAAACGCCTTGAATAATGTTCTCTTTAAGCGCAACTCTTTAGAAAGTACCGCTTCCTTCCGCTTGAATTTGTATACAAACT
>BNUR01000320.1 GCA_025997495.1 Spirochaetia bacterium
AACCAAGGATAGTACACTCGTTTAGCTAGGCGAATCTTGTTTCAGAAGAACCGGATGCCTTAATTGGGCACGTCCGGGTCTGTGGGGGCTCCGGGTGGGTAACTGCCTGGTTCTACCCGGCACTTTGAAATCCCCCTAATCCTTAAGAAATATGAGAAAAAACGACAGAGAGAACATGAGAACACAGTGATTTTTAAGGAAAGCCGCTTAAAATCTGTGTTTTTTGGGACTCATGGCGACCAAAAACCTACAGAATTGTAGGTTTTTGGCGATTTTCATCTGGAAAAATTTCTATGCGTTTATCCTGCTGGGGGCCGCCGTTCTGGACAATCATTCCGTAGAAAAAGGGATAGGGGAGCGTGGTGGAAAATGGTAGAAAAGTTTTTTCTCCCATCATGTATCCCCATCCTTGAAAATAAAGAAGGAAAAGAGCGATGAGAACGAAGAGTAAAGTGATACCCGTTTTGGCGCTGATAACAGCGGCAATGGTTGGGGTAGTAACCTATATTCCCGCCCATTTATTTAACCTACAAAAGAAAAACTCTCTAAGAGCTTATCCCTAAATAATCTACAAAGCCCATCCGATAAAGGAGGATGGGGGAAAAGTATGAGGCAAAAACAATCATGGGAAATAACCGATGCGTTCTGGGAAGCAGCAAAACCCTTGATACCCAGGAAAGGCCGGAAACCAGACAAAAAATACCGGAGAAAACCGGGAGGAGGCCGTCCCCCCATGGAAGCGCGCACGGTACTTGAGGCGATTTTCTACGTGTTGCGAACCGGAATACAATGGAAAGCATTACCAAAAACGTTTGGGGCCGCAAGCGCCGTGCACCGCTATTTCCGGTTTTGGTGTGAGCAGGGGTTCTTTCAGGCACTCTGGGTTGCCGGACTTGCGCACTATGATGAGGCGGTGGGCGTCGACTGGACATGGCTGAGTGCCGATGGCTGAGTGCCGATGGCTGTATGACGAAAGCGCCCTTGGCGCAGGAGTCGGTGGGAAAAAACCCCACTGACCGGGGAAAAAAATGGGAGCATCGAACCTTCGGTTCGCCGGCATATGCTCGTAGACGGGGCGGGGGTACCGTTGGCGCTGGTGGTAACCGGGGCTAACCGCCACGATGTGTCCCAGCTTGAAGCGGTACTGGATGGTATCGTTATTGAACGTCCCGATATATTTGAACATCCCCAGCATCTGTGTCTTGATAAAGGGTACACGGGGGAGCCGGCGCTGGAAACGGTGGTGCTCCGGGGATTTATCCCGCATATCAAAAGCCGGGGGCAGAAACGGACGGAGAAAATGAATCAAGCGGATTATAAAGCCCGCCGGTGGGTTGTTGAGGTTTCCCATTCCTGGATAAACCGTTTCCGCAAATTGTTGGTTCGCTTTGAGAAATTGACTACTTCATATCGGGGACTGCTTATGTTTGCCTGTGCTTTTATCGCCTTCCGTAAAGCTCTGGTTATTTAGGGATAAGCTCTTAATCCACCTAGAACACATAAAACAGAGGCTTAAACGGCAAAGAAATCGAAAAAGGGCTTGACCTTTTTTATTAGGCGAAGCCGATATGGTTTAATCAGCAATTTTACTTTTAGGAACCATTTTGTGACTCAAAAAACTTCGGTTTGAGCTTAATTGGGGGAAAAGCCTATTTTTGCTTCATGTGTAAGCGATTGAAGCAAAAATCTGTAGGTTTGGAGCGAA
>BNUR01000321.1 GCA_025997495.1 Spirochaetia bacterium
TCAATTACTCCTATGAGTGATCTACAAAACATTTTATCCTGTAATTTCTTTATTCAATCTCTTCTATTTCATTTTTTTCTTCAATCTTTAAACGTTCTTGTCTTTTTTCATATGATAAATTTCTGGTATTGATTGCTAATCTTCCTAGTGTATCAATATGCCTTTGCAAGAATTCAATCTCCTTTTTATCCATGGTCGCATTATCATATTTATCATATTGCATTAATAAATTTAACTCAATTTCATTAAGAATTTTTTCATCGCGTAAATGGTGAATGATGAATACCCCCATATAACCATATTGCGTTCGCTCCAAATTATTATATATTTTTTCGATTTCTTTGAATACAGATTTTTCTCTATAATGATCGGCAAGATATTTTGAAATAAAATAATAGTATATATAATCAGATGAAAAACAATATTCGCCAATACTATTTAATTTAATTATCTTTGTTTCTATTAAGTTTTTCAAAAACACTCTCTTTTCAATCGGTTGATTGTATTCCATAAGATAATCTTGGTAAAAGATATTAAAATTTTCTTCAGATAAGCCACTGGTATTTTTACCATAGAGGCAATTCGAAAAATTTTCTAAAAATGATAAATAAATATCAATTTCAGTATCTTTAATTTCTACTTTTCGCAAGGCAATATAGATTAATGCTTGATAACAATGTCCCTTTGAAGTAATTTCACTATTTAATGGATTAAAATATTTCTTTTCTTCTAATATAACCAATATGTTCATAGGAGTTGATGGGACCAGCCCTTTCAATAATATATTTGACACATAATCCATCAATTCATCAATGGTTTTATAATTTTTGTCAGCAATCATTTCTACTTCCATCCATTTTTCGATTAACTTATTTCTTAATTTGGGCCCAAACTCTTTGATAGTTAATGATTCATAGGTGTACTCAATTTCCCTCTCTGCGAAGTTTACATTATAATTGGAATCGACAATCAGGATTATTATATAATTAGGCATATCAACTAATTCGTCAATAACTTTTCTTTGATATTTTGGTTCAATTAGATGATAATTATCAATAATTAATATCTTTTTAAGAGTGGTCAATTCATTAATCTTTTTATCATATTGGTCATGCATCGCTTTTTTTATATTGTTTTCAATTAGACCTGAATATTTTTCATTAAAACAAAGATATAACGGCAATAGTTTTTTAGTATCATAAAACAAATTAAATATTTTTTTACATAGGGTTGTTTTTCCTATTTGCTCTTCACCAGAAATAATAAGGTTTATTGGTTTTTCACAATATTCTTTAAAATATTGGAATGAATCGATTGCCTCTTGTCCAGGTTTAGTTAAATAATCCCTAATAATTTCAGGAAAAACATATAAGCTTGATGCATCAATGCCTTTTGAATTATTGTGCAAATCATTTAACATATTAGTATTAAGAAACTGTTTAAATTCCTCTGTAAGAGAAAACGTATTATTATCCACTGATTCATTATTTAATAATTTCTGTTTAGCGGTATACAAAAAAATGGAATTATTAAATTTTTTTACAACAAATGGATATTCTATAAAAGTTCCTTCCTCGAAAAACGTTTGACCTTTACACTCGAAAAATATTTTTGTGCTTAATCCAAATACAAAATTTCTTGAAGATTCAACCTTCAATAATTCTTTCAATGGTGAACAGTCCAAATAGCGTGAGG
>BNUR01000322.1 GCA_025997495.1 Spirochaetia bacterium
CACCCACTACTTTCTTTTGGGGATCTATTTTTCCCCATACGTCAATTACATCCGCTGTTATAAACAGGGTGAGTCTCCCTCGGTTGCACAGACTTTTATTATACTCGCTCCAATTTTTGATTTTATATGTATCTTTACCGCCTTTTCCCATTTTTGCCCTCCCAAACTATGGAAAAAGTATATACCTTTATTCATTGCGTTGCAACAAAGTCGATTTTTTCGCTGATTATGCCGCCTAAGAGCGCGTAAATGTCCTCCAGTGCCGCCTTCTGATAGTTTTTCATGATAGTTATGGGGTCTATTTCCCTTGAAAAGAGGTCGGTTGGGTCAATCCCCAAGGCAAAAGCCAGTTTCTGTATCATTTCGGACGAGGGAAATTTAACGGTATTCTCCAGCATTCCAATATAATTTATCGAGGTTTCCGCCTTTTCGGCCAAAAAAGCCTGACTCCAGCCCCGCGCCTGCCTGAATTTTTTCAAATTCACGGCCAATACATCTCTGATATTTGTCATATGGAACCCACTGTAAGAGTTCATCATAAGTTATTGGATTTCTGGTAAAACAAACTAAGGGTATTGACAATTTTCTGAAAATACAATACTTTGAGTTTTATCCCCTCTGGGCGGTGCAATTTTTGGAGGAAACTGACATGACAAATAGGACAGCCAAATTTGATGCAGAAAAGATTATTCCATCGGTCGATGAAAACGCTCATCTCGAGCAGTTGTCCGGTGAATATTTGAAAGTATCTGAGATGTCAGAAGAAGATAGGTGCTTTTTGAACTCATTAATACTGCGCAATAAGCCAAAAAAAATATTGGAGATAGGAATTTCTGCCGGGGCGTCATCGGTTGTTATACTCAACGCGATAAGAGACTTAGGAAACGCTGTGTGTTTCATTATTCAATTGATCTCTCAACCAATTGGTACCAAAACAATGATTTAAAGTCAGGTTTTATCGTTGAAAACTATCCTGAATTGAAAACCAAGTGGAAATTATTTACAGGAGGATTAGCTCTAAATTTCATCGAACAAATAGGCGGCGGGATAGATTTCTGCTTAATTGATACGGCTCACATCAACCCGGGAGAGATACTGGATTTTTTAATGGTTTTACCTTTTCTTAAAGATGATGCGATTGTCGTATTTCATGATACAAATCTAAGTGTATGTCGATATCCTTATCAAATGCCCGGAAACCCTGCATGGCCGGAAGAATGGTCTACTTATCCCATAACAAACAATCTTTTAATGTGTTCAATTCATGGTAACAAAATAATCTGTAACGATTTTGCTAAAAGGCCTTCTGATTCTGTTGTTCTGTTTGCCAACATTGCCGGGGTGCAGATAAACCAAGACACAAAAAAACATCCATTTGAAGTATTCAATCTTTGTAACCGTTCACGGTCTACAAGGCTAAACCCGACCTAATGAGAACGATGGAATTTTCGAATGAAGGGTTACCGAATCTAAACATTGTTTTATGAAATTCATAACTGACCTGTTTTGCAAAGAACACGTAGTAAAGATTGTCCAAAAGCGTTCATGCCACTCGTTGCCACATTGGCTCCGGCTCCCTTGAGTAACCATTCTATCGAGGACAGATTGCCGCACCGTCTGTTCCGCCGGATTATTTGTCGGACTAATATCACTTTCAATAAATCTGAAATATTCACTCTCCCATT
>BNUR01000323.1 GCA_025997495.1 Spirochaetia bacterium
CCCTAACTCCGCAAATTTTACCCTGTCTAAAATTCTAATTTTTCGCGAACAGGTCATTTAGGCTTATTTTTAGCCTAAATTAGACCGATTTCACTTGACAATTCATAAACAGCATAGTAATATAAAGACAGCCTATATAAGCTGTCTTTAGGAGGAGGGTTTTATGAGTTTACCAGATTGGATTTTGCAGTTCAAAGAACCGCATACGCAAATAAAGTATATCAATAAAAGATATTACAAATATGAAGTGTCGTATAAATACGTGCCTGAACGCAAACGAACCATAACAGTTGTTGGGAACCTTCTTGGCCGTATTACAAAAGAACACGGTTTTATTCCATCGGAGAAAAATAAATTACGGGAACAGCAAAACGCGATGCCAAAAGTTGATATAAAAAACTATGGTGTTTATGCACTGTTTGAAAATCTTCTTGCGGATGAAACACCTGAACTCAAAAAAGTATTTGGAAAAGAGAAAGCAGAAAAAGTATTGACATTTGCTATGATGCGATGGGCTTATCAATCACCAATCAAACGTGTACTAAATTATCAAGTGCATAACTTTTGTAGTGAAAATTGGTGTAAGGAAACTCAGTTATCCGACAAACAAGTTACAACACTGTTAAAATATTTTGGAGAGAATCGTGAAATGGTTGTAAAGTTTACAAAAGCGCTTTTACCAAAAGGTTCTGCAAAAACAGATAACTTTGTTATGATGGATTCAACTCATATTATGAGCAATTCAGAAAATCTTGCAGTCAATGTACCCGGATATAATCCCTCTTTTGATTTTGGGAAACAAATACGTTTGATGTATATGTTTAGTTCTGAGATTAAGAAGCCGGTTTACTATCGTCTTGTAAATGGTAATATACCGGATATTGCATCAATGTCGCTCTGCATACGGGAGTTAGGGGCTAAAAACGTGGTATTCATAGCAGACAAGGGCTTTTACAGTGAAGCAAACATTACACTCCTTGAAGAAGAAAATTTAAAGTTTTTAATTCCGCTTCGCCGGAACAATCAGGCTATTGATTATGCACAATTAGGTGAAAATAATTTTAAGCAAAAAAGAAGTTTTTTTATATTTCAAAAAAGAATCATATGGTATTATCAATATGAAAAAGAAGGCCGCAATTATGTTACATTTTTAGATGAACGTTTGCGTGTAGAGGAAGAGGAAGATTATCTAAACAGAATCGTTACGCAACCTGATGGTTATTCCGAGAAAGGATATCTTGAAAAACTATTGTCTTTCGGAACACTTACTCTGGCATATAATCTTGATGGTTCAGAAAGTAATAGCGGCGAAACAGAAAATCAAACACCGATTGCTGCCGAACAATTGTACGTGCTTTACAAACAGCGTAATGAAATAGAAATAATGTTTGATAGTTATAAAAACTTTTTGAAGTCTGACGTAATGTATATGCAGGATAGACATGTTTGTGAAGGATGGTTATTTGCAAACTTCATAGCGATGATTGCATATTATAAATTGTATGATCGTTTGCGTAATGCAACCTTATTAAAAAAAGAATCGCCAAAAGATATTATTGAACTTGCCAAAGCTGTCTACCAAATGAAAATACAAGGCGAGTGGCAATGTAGCGAAATCCCAAAAAGGACTCGCGAAATTTTCAAAAAAATAGGCATAGACTGCCTAAAATAAGCGGAGTTAGGG
>BNUR01000324.1 GCA_025997495.1 Spirochaetia bacterium
TGTCCGGATAAATCCGAATCCACAGCTTGCCCCCCCGCTTTACGTGCCTGTTCATGGCGATACGGGCGGCCTCGATCTGCCGGTTGGTGATCCACATACGATCCATGGCAACCAGGGCAAATTCCCCGAAGGCCACGGTGTTTCCCCGGGTGGCGTTCCCCGGCATAGTGCCTCTCTGCACCTTCCGATGCCTGACACGTTTCGGACTTAACATACCTAACCTCTTCCCTCGCGGTATTTTTGCCGCGCACTAAATCGATACGAATCAAAGATTCGCCTAACTCCTCGCGGGGGCGCGGTCTCTTTGCCGCTTCCGGACAAGGACACCCGCATCTTCCTTCTGTTCCTTGCCGTATTTCATACCATTATATACCCAAACCTTAACGCCGATGGAGCCGAAGGTGGTGTGGGCTTCCGCAAAACCATAATCAATGTCCGCCCGCAGGGTGTGCAGGGGGATACGCCCTTCCTTGGATTCCTCGGTGCGGGACATTTCCGCGCCGCCGAGACGGCCGGAGAGCCTGACTTTCACGCCCTGGGCATTGCCCTTCTTAATGGCGTTGGAAATAGCCTGTTTCATGGTTCGCCGAAAGCTGCCCCGTGCCAAAAGCTGGCGGGCAATGTTCTGGGCCACGATCTGGGCATTGTTATCCGCGTTCCGGACTTCCTTGATCTTTATCTGAATTTTCTTGTTTACGTGCTTCTGCAGTTCCGCGCCGATCTTCTCGATATTCGCGCCCTTAACGCCGATGATAACCCCCGGCCGGGCGGTGTGTATCACAATAGTGATCCGTTGGGGGTGGCGGATAATTTCCAGTTCCGCAATATCCGCCCCTTTGGTTTCGTTCATATTAACAATAAACTTACGGAGCCGCAGATCCTCATGCAGGGTACCGGCGTATTCCTTGGGGTCTACATACCACCGGGAAGACCACGTTCTGTTGATGCCAACCCGCAATCCGATAGGATTTACTTTTTGTCCCATTATTCGCCCGCCTTTACGGTTTCATCAATTACCACGGTTATGTGGCACATTCTTTTCAATAACATATCCGCCCGGCCCCGCGCCCGGTACCAAATCCGTTTCATCCGGGGTCCCTCATTGACCAACACTTCCCGCACATAGAGCATATCCTCATCAAGCTGCTTGTTGGCGCTCAGCGCGTTGGAAGCTGCAGACTTTACGGTCTTGCGGAGCAGCCGGGCGCCCTTGTGGGGGATATTCTCCAGTACCGACATAGCCTCAGGGTAGGGCTTACGGCGAATCAGATCCGCCACAGGCCGCACCTTAAAGGGCGAGGCGAAAAGGAACTTTGATATGGCCCGGTAACCGGTTTTTGCTTGCTTCGTTTCCATATATTATCCTACCCCTTGGAGGCTTTCTTATCCGAACCCGCATGGCCCCGGAAAATCCGAGTGGGGGAAAATTCACCCAACTTATGACCAACCAGGTTTTCCGTGATATACACGGGTACCCAGGTCTTGCCGTTATACACCGAGATAGTCCCCCCGACCATTTCAGGGATGATAGTGGAACAGCGGGAATAGGTCTTAATCATCCTCCGATCCCCGGCTTTGCTCATTTCCAACACTTTCTTATAGAGGCTCTTCTCTATAAAGGGCCCCTTCTTAATGGATCTTGACACCCGTCTTTCTCCTATTTCTTCTTGCCGCGGCT
>BNUR01000325.1 GCA_025997495.1 Spirochaetia bacterium
CCGCCACAATCACCAGACCCAACTTCACCTTTTTCATAGTTTCTCCTTCAATAACGAACTTTGTATTTCTTTCACCAAGGCGGAAAATGCCCGGCCTTTTGCTACATTTGGATCTGAGGCGCCAACCTTTGCCAAAGTTGTACCCCACGTAAAAACCGCACCGTTTTTTCCTGCCACTGACACGGTGACCACAGGGCGGTAAAACGTTCCCGCTTCCAAGGTTTGTCCATTCCCGTCAACCTTGGCGGCGCATTGGTAAATAGCAGCGTCTTTTTCCCGGACAACAGGAAAGCCTTGTCCCCCGAAAGCCGCAGTCAGGGCCGCTCCCACCCGCCCCTCAAAGTCACCATCACACTCCACATACACCGTACAGAACGTTAACGCCCTCGTTGTTTTCGCGGGTAAAGCAGCAAGGGAACCCTGCACATCCTCAAAAAATAGAGCCTCACTGGGGTTCAACAGAAATGCAAAGGCAAGCATCTCTGCTACCCCTTCTTGAATCGCAAAATTCCCTGCCTTCCGGTACAACAGTGCTTTTGTGAAGGCGTCCTCTTGAGTATCTGCTTCAAGGCACAACCCGGAAAAGCCCCCGGCTTTTTCTTCCAAGAGCGGCTGAAACCGCCTCCAAGCAGCGTCCCGGTCAATAAAGCCGACAGTCATCCATTGGGCAGCCCCTTTGTCAAACCAAGGCGCTGCATACTTCACGGCGAACAAATCCCCATGGGTTCGCACGTAGGTATCAGCATCGATCCTATCCCGGGTCTCTCCATCGCTCACCGTGACACTGTGGCGTGTCTCGGCATCAATGTGAGCAGAAAAGTATCGTGAAATAGCTGCCAATGCTGCCATCTCCGCCCCTTGCCGATCCTTCCCATATCCTCGCAAAGCGATGAACTGCTCCTCGGGATATACCGCATCCACATCTGCCAGCCAGGCTGGAACCCCTCTTTCCTGTTGGGAAGCACAGGAACACGCAAGGACACCAATGGCACAAAGAAAAATGGCGCGTCGCCTCATAGTGCCGCCCTTTGCAGTAAAAGCAATTCCTGCCATTCATCAAGCGTTTTCAGACACCAGGGCAAAGAGGTGGGCTTCCAGCCATCGCTTTCGGTATAATAGCTACTTCCCGTGTAAAATCCCTCGATCCTTGGCGTGATCGCATCGGTAATTTTGCCTATGGGTACCGTAAATTCAACTGGTTTCCAGGCGTACTTGAGATCGTCAAAGTACTTAAACTGAGCGATGACCTGGAAATCAGCGTTGTAAGTGGGCCTGTACTGAAATGAAAGCTCTCGTATTTGCGCGATACGGTCTCCATAAACATCGTAGAGATCTATTTTGAAAAAAAAGTGGGTGCCTCCGGCGTATTGAAAAACGCTTTGCGCATCGCGGTACTTGCTGTTCAAATTCATGTCGGAAGCCCAGCCTTTGTTTTCCGGTATCACGCGTATGCGGCTAAAATTATCCAAGACGGTTTTCCACACCCACAGGGTTGTACGGTTGGGCACGATTTTTACCCCCGGTGTCACCTTTAGTTTGACTTGTTTCGTGCTTGTATTGTAAGTGTCTTGTATGGTAGAAAGATCGTAAATCGCTATGACGAGATTTCCTTTCACATACCGTTCCAGGTCATCAAAGATTTTCTTCCATTTTGCTACTTGGGCAT
>BNUR01000326.1 GCA_025997495.1 Spirochaetia bacterium
TCCAACCGTTTTGAAACTTACATTTATTTTATATTTTGTCAGAAGTGTAGATTGTATCTTTCTAAGACTTTGTGTTGTCCATGAAATTACCTTCTCTGGATTCCCATACGTGGCGCCTTCAACTATTCTTTGAACCTTCTCATCTATATTAGGAATTTTTTCTTTTACTTGTTTGCGTCCTCCTCCATGTTTTCGAACTCTTGAAACGTCAATGTCTTCTCCACTTTCTATTTCTTTTAGTCCGGTAGTTATTGTAGTTCGAGATACGCCGCTTATCCTACTTACCTCAGATACTCCGCCCCAACCATATTCTTTCGCTTCATTTGCGAGAAATATTCGCAGTTGCTTCTCATTTAGAATCGGCATCATCGCCGCTATTCTGTTTTCCAATTATGGTACCCTCCCGTGGATATCATAATTATATCACATCCATATTATTTGTTCAAGTTATATTTATACGATTCCTAATGGTGACCGAATTCCAATTTATCATGAGTATGGTCCTTTTTATGAAAATGGGTTTGCCGACGTTTTTGCACAGGGCCGCTATGCGCTAGCGTATACGATTCCCGATATTACCAGAATTAAGGTCCAGTTCCAGGGTTCACGAAAAGGCACTCCGGTACCTGGTCAGGGCGGACAACATGCCGATGAAGTAGGGGTTACTCCTTATTCCTGGCTTCAGGTGGGTGCCGATGTGTACGCGGTCCCCGGTGTCGCAATCGAAGCCGGGGTGACAATACCCTTTGAATACAAGGACGAGCTTGTCGATGAAAAGTACGCGCCTGGCGTCAAGTTCGGTTTTGGCGCGAAAGCCACGTTAATTGAGAAGCTGATTCTTGCCGGTTCGCTTGGTTTCCAATTCGGAGAGAAAACAACACCGGAGCCGAAAGCTCAGGATTTTGATTATGAGGAAGATTATGATCCGGTAACTTCGGGTTTTACTTTTACGGGTAACCTGGAAGCGGATTGGGCATTTACCGATATTTTATCGGCTGGTCTCGGTTTCGGTATCAAAGCGGTAGGTAACACAGACGGTAAGAGACCGGGAACCAATGATGCCGATAAGAGCGGTTATGTAGCTGCAAACCTCGGTTTTAATGTCGGTTTGAAGATCGGAGGCGGAGCGTATTTCGGCATCGGTCTCGCAATTAAAGACTTGATTCATGTTCCGAATGGCGCTGATCTTGATGATCCGGATGATGATGGTGATGATGCGCTTTATAAGGCGAGAAAACCGGTAATTGCTATCCCCATAGGGTTTAACTTCAGTCTCTAATGGGTATCTGTAACACCGCAGCCACGGTGTAAAGGAGAAACCTCGGAATTGAGGTTTTATAAAACTTGCATTTGCGGGTGGAAATATTTTTTAAGGAGAGTTTTCTTATGAAAAGAAACCGAATTTTGATGATTGCGGGAATAGTACTCCCCATTTCTTTCTTGTTTTTTGCCGGCTGTGAAGACGTAACGCCGTGGGATGCCTACAAAGTCGACGAAAACGCCTCTGTCGGTTCCGATGGTACTATCGACTTCTGGTTGGTGCACGAATTCTATCAGGACACGCCGCCCTATCATGCTAATCCGCACTTAAACTTAAAATCGCTCGGGTTAGCCGTTGAAGAAGGCCGGTATATTTATATCACCAAACGATATAGCCGGGGTACC
>BNUR01000327.1 GCA_025997495.1 Spirochaetia bacterium
CACTTTTAGTGAGCAGGAGCAAATCACCCTTGTTCGCCCTTTGTATCCTGCTTATCACATCCGCGCCGAACTCCCGCTGCTTATTCACCATGGAAACCCGTCCGCCGATGATCCCCTCCTGCAAGTCTACCAGGGCCAGGGCTATGGTAGTGGTTCCTATGTCGATAGCGATGCCATAGAGTTTCCCGGGCCTATCCCGTACCGAAAGGAGGGTTCCCTTGTCCCGGTACAGGTACACCGCATTTTCAGGCGCAGAACTACTGTCGGTGGGAACCGGGGCGGCGGCGGCAGCGGCGGCCATGTCGGCGCACTGGGAAATCGCGGTGAGTTCCTTCAGGGAAATACGCCCGGGTCTGCCGCTATCTAACTGCCGGGCAAAGCTCAAGGCATTCCGTTGCAGAACCAGCTTTTCCGGGTGGAGGTCCGCCGGGACGCCAAGGCTCCCTAAGTCAAAAATATTAACCGCATGGAAAGACTGCTCACCCGTTTCGGGGATGAGGATGCTGACGGCCTCCCGGGGAACCGCGTTACAGGCAAGCCGGAATCCGGCATTGATATCATCTTCGGAAAAACAGACGCGATCCGCAGCCTGAACTTCCAGGTTTCCGGAAACAACCTTTACCCGGCATTTACCGCAGGTACCCCGCCCCCCGCAAATCGCGGGAAGATAGACGCCTAGGGAGCGCAGGGCGCTGAGCAGATTACTGTATTGAGCGGGGTCAAAGGGTATATGCTGTTCTTTTCCTTCTATAATAAAGGTAACAATGGGCTTAATCTGTTCTCTTGTTTCCGCCATGGATACATTAAAACAGTTCTTTGCTCATCCTGTCAATCTTCACGTCCGCCGGCGGATAGCAACCCTACCCTTTCTCCCTCCTCACCACATCATCCCGCAGCAACACAGTGTCGAACACCGACACGAAGCGCCGTATATCCACATGCGCTTTCTGGTAATTGGCATTGGACCCAATCGCGGAAAACCACTGTTCAAACGATGATTCCCGGCTAAGCCTTCCGTAACCCACGGCGGTTTTTTCACAGCCCAGATCGCGGGCGGCGCCTATCCAGTCGTTGAGATCGTCCTGGAAATCACTGATGATAAAGAAACTGGACCGTTCGTTGAGGTACCGCTTGCAGTACTCAATCCCCGCACCCAGCACGGTACTGCCCCCGGAACTAACGGCGCCAATATCCGCCAGGGTGGTGTCGGAGCAGAGGCGGTCAGACCAGCAGACCAGCCGGCTCAGGTGTTTGTTAAAAGCCCCCTCGGCCCGCATGATGGTTTGTATGACCCGTTTGACAAAGCCCTGGGGAACGCTGCCGGATACGTCCAGCAGGATACACAGGTTGTTCAGGTTATAGTTTTCAATGCGGTAACGCCGGGGGATAAGGACATCACCAAACCGGTTGCGGTTAATATTGTAGAGAATATCCGTGTGGAGCCGGTTCCGCTTGAGGAGAAGGCTCCGTTCCCGCAGTATCCGTACCAGGTCCTTCACATCGTTTAGTTCAGTAACGGTGTTGACCGTTGTGGTGTCGGCATAATTATCGGTTCTGCCATGCCGGATAATCTCCGGTTCGTAGACAGCGTTGCTTTCCGCATCCGCGGCTGTCTTCCGGGTTTCCTGGATGTCCTGTA
>BNUR01000328.1 GCA_025997495.1 Spirochaetia bacterium
GAAGAACCGATAGTATGCGCGGGTTGCGGCACACCGTTGAAAGAAGGGGCGCTGTTTTGCGCAGATTGCGGACAGCCGGTAAAGAGTGAGATGGTACAGATGGAGGCAATGATTACTGAGCCGATAATTGCGGAAACAGATATAGTAATGCGAAACAGTACATTCTCATCGGAACGTCAGGATGGTATTATAATAGAACCAAGAGGCGACCTTGGCCCGGTACCAATGAAAGATATTGCAGCTAGTTATCGTGATACCAACAAGGTTGCGGATGATACGACAGCACCGCCAAAAGAGAAACCAATAAGCGTGGAACCTCTAATAGAAAAAATCGAGGAAATGCCCGCAGATACACCACCCTTGCCAGGAAACAACCCGCCGACGCAAAACCTGCTGAAAACAAAAAATACGAAGCGGATTGTACTGATTGCGAGCGCAGTTGTTGTAGTGGTGGCTACGATAATTTTCTGGAGTTGGTATCATTCGGCTACCCAGTATTATGACCGTGGCTACGCACATTACGATAAAGGGCAATATGATGTAGCAATTGCGGATTATACTGAATCAATTCGGCGTGGCCCGCGTATTGACGGTCGCTATAGAAATGGTCGCTTCATAACTAATGCATTTTTTGACCGCGGCTGTGCATATTACGATAAAGGTCAATACGATTTAGCAATTGTGGATTTTACCGAATCAATACGGCTTAATCCGAATTCTGTCAATGACTTTTATTGGCTTATACCTATTTATGGATGGATTGTATTACCATGTACAGAAGGTACCCATGGCCCTAACCGCTTTGGTCCCGACCCGAAACAAACAAATTAATGGAGGAAAAGAAATATGTTTTGTTCAAATTGTGGTGAAAGGCTAGACGATGGGACGAAGTTTTGTTTCAAGTGCGGGGCGAAGGTTGACGGAAGTGCGGTAGATACACCTGTCCAACCGGTAATACCTCAGCCGCAAACGGTTCCGGTTCAAGCAGTGCAGATGGTACAACAGCCGGTATATCAACAGCCCATGTACCAGCAACCGGCGCAATCCGGGGCGTTGCAGGAAACGGTTCTTCTTACTAAATTTTCTTCGTTTGATACTACTTTGGGATATGCCGTCGGTAGAATTACCATAACCACGAAAAAAATAATATGGCGGCAGCCGCTTTGGATACGGCTGGTACAGCCGTCATATATTTCGGCGCCTAAATTCTTTGAAATTCCACTGGCGTCAATAACGCAAATTGTCCGTGAAAAAAAAGAGCCTGGAGGTTCTTACAAAACAGCCTTTACTTTAATAAACGGCGAAACGTACAAATTGGCCCTTAAGGATGACTGGATAAAACTCATTGAACAGCAAATTTCTTTGATAAGAAAAGGAGAGTGAATTATGGGTTTTTGTGGAAGTTGTGGAACTCAAATAAAAGAAGGGGCAAAATTTTGCCCAAGTTGTGGGCAAGCAGTAAAGGCTGCCCCGGCGATAGTGGAACCACCGCAAGCGGAGCCGATTATTGTGGAAGAACCGATAGTATGCGCGGGTTGCGGCACACCGTTGAAAGAAGGGGCGCTGTTTTGCGCAGATTGCGGACAGCCGGTAAAGAGTGAGATGGTACAGATGGAGGCAATGATTACTGAGCCGATAA
>BNUR01000329.1 GCA_025997495.1 Spirochaetia bacterium
TGGTTAGAACAGTATATCATAAGAGAACGGATATGTCTTTATTTTTTCACCCATTGGGTGGTTGTAGTTTTAACATAATTCCTTGTCTTATATGGAGTTAGCTGAATTAGTGTACGGATTCAGGTAAGATAATATAATAAGTTATGATGATAAAGTCGAAAATGAACTAATGTATGTAAATTCTCCAGAAGGATTAAGAGTTAGGGCAGAACCAAATATTGATAGTGAAAAAATATATTTATTGAACAATAATCAGGAGGTTATAATTTTAAGCAAAGATATAAATAATATACAAATAGATGGTATTAATGGCAATTGGTATTTAGTACAAACGGATGAAATAACAGGTTGGGTGTTTAGTGGGTATTTATCTAATAATTATGACGAAATAACAATAGAGTATAATACAAAAATTAGTTTTGCACATTATGGTGATGATGATATGGTTGGAAATGTAAAAAAAATATATAAACCGGAAACCGATACAATACTCAATATTGATGAAATTGAACCAAAAGACATTGTTTTAGAAATATTTAATAAACCAATTCTGAATAAAGACATTGGAATGCCATTAATATATGATAATAAAGAAATATATTATGGATTTAAAGAAATTACAACATTATTCAATAAAAAGATAGATCCGATTGAGGTAATTAAAATCAATGATTCTTCTCCTGAGAATATAAATAAAATAACTATTGACAATATTAGTTTCTATCTATTTGGAAGTAGATATTTATTTATTATGGAATATTTTGAAAACAGTAGTCTATATAATTTTGTCTTAAAAATCGGTATGAACAAGGATGAAATAGTTGAAATGTTAGGAGAACCTTCATATTATTCAGATAAACGTAATATTTTTATTTATTCATCGCCAAAAACACTACGGCAAATAAATCTACATTTTGATAATGATAAATTATCAATAGTGCAACTATTTGCATTTAGGGATATATAAATATGCACAGTAATATACAATTATTATATATGGTATTATTAATAAAAAATATTATTTCCCGATCTCTATGGTAGAATATGATTGGTAAATGGGGACAAAAAAACTTCGTTTAACATACGGTTTGCGGTTCGGGGCTAAAGCCCCTCCGGGTTCCGTTCGCCTAGGTCAGTCGCTACGCTCCTTCCCACGGCTCACTCCACCCACATTTTTTGCGGCGCTGGAACGCTTCGCGTTCCTTTATCGCGCCGCAAAAAACGTCGCAAACCTTTCACGTTATGCGAAATTTTTGGGCCAAAATTTGTCGAAAATTTTAAGAAAATAATATAAAAACCGCTTGACAATGTGTCATAAATATGGTACATTAAATTATGGATAAAGAAAATTGTATAATATATACAGGTCAATATTTTACAATTGAATGGTATTATGACCAAAAAGGTAATAGTCAGGCTTATGACTATTTTTTAAACATTTCACCGGAGCAGAAGAGGAAGTTTTTGGTTTTGGTTAAGAAAATGGGAGATTTTGGCAAAATATATCCTGAATCCGTATAAAACAATGCGTAAAGATATTTCTGGATTGATTTTGCCGGATTTTAGCTGACTATGGTGCGCTGAACATTATTTCAACTCGCTAAAATCTTATGGAAATCAGCAA
>BNUR01000330.1 GCA_025997495.1 Spirochaetia bacterium
GCAAGTACGGCGATTATCCGGCGGCGAAGTTCCTCAAGGTGTTCGGTCCATTCGCTTAAGTCCCCATCGCCATCAGGTTTTGTTTTCGGCGCAAAACGGCTGCCCCAGGTAGGCCGCGCCGCCGGAGAAGCCATACGGGAATTTAAGTCCGCGTTCAATGGCGTGGGCGCCTTGAAGGATGATGTTAAAGCGGAGGTTGAACACGCAACAGCCGCCGGGAAGCAGGCCGATGGCGATGGCGCCGAAAACAAAACCTGATGGCGATGGGGACTTAAGCGAATGGACCGAACACCTTGAGGAACTTCGCCGCCGGATAATCGCCGTACTGGCAGTATTTACCATCGTAACCCTCCCCGCCTTCGCCTTTTCCGAACAGATTGCCGCTTTCCTCATGACGCCGGTGGCGGATCTTGGGGTTGCGCTCTACACCTTCAACCCCGCCGAAAAATTTCTTGCCTACCTCAACCTTGCGGTCTGGACCGGGGCGATTTTTTCCGCGCCCTTTTGTCTTTTACAGATCGGATTATTTGTATGGCCCGCCCTCAGGGGAAAGGAACGCAGGTGGACCCTGGCGGCGCTGCTTATCGTCCCGGTACTGTTTATTACCGGATCGGGCCTGGCCTACCGGTTCCTTTCGCCCACGGTGCTGCGGTTCTTCCTGGGCTTCGCCTCAGGCGACGGTATCCGGCCGCTTTGGGGCTTCAGAGAATATCTCGCCCTGCTCTACGCCCTGATGCTTGCCGCGGGACTGCTTTTACAGGCGCCGCTCTTGCTACTATTCTCCTTCGCCCTTGGACTAACCACACCGAAAAAGGTGGCCCGCTTCCGGCCCCACACCATCTTCCTGATCTTTCTGGCCGCCGGTATCTGTACGCCTCCGGATGTCATTTCGCAGGTGGCGCTCGGCGTGCCGCTATACTTGCTTTTTGAGCTGACGCTTTTTATCGGCGGGTTTTTACCGCGAACCACCGGAGAAAAAGAGGAGCAATGAAATACCGTGGACCAGGAAAAAATAGCCCATCCTTTCGGATGGGCTACTGTCTCCCCCGCGCGGGTTTGAACCACGGACCCAGTGGTTAACAGCCACTTGCTCTGCCAACTGAGCTACAGGGGAATGATGACAATACTATATCCGGATTTGGGAAAATTTGTCAAGTACCGGGGCGGCAGTTTTTTCAAATTTTTATCCACCCTAACCCATCAATTCGTGGCAAAATCCACCGCAAGGTACCGGGTACTGCATTCCTGGAAGGAACCGTAGGCGTAAACCCGCAATTCATAATTCGTACCCGGCTCCAACCCGCCGATAAGCTGCTCAAGCTTTGGCTTGCGAAGCCTGGGGGTAAGCATAAAATCCGACCATTGCTTTACCTGTTTTACCGGAGTGAGCCCACCCGCCGCCGTGTAAAAATCGAAGCGGTAGGAATGAACCGCCTCCAGGCCGGGATTCGGCGTGGGTATGGCGGCCTGATCGAATTCGACGGTTACGCTGTCGGCTGTTTTCGTCTTTACCGTTACGGCCGCTCCAGGGGCAAACACCGGCGCCTGTTTCTGGGCATTCCGCTTGGGATTTGTGTAGGGGAACGCCGCAGGGTTTGAGATGTCGAAAGTCCAGG
>BNUR01000331.1 GCA_025997495.1 Spirochaetia bacterium
CCGCTCCCGCCGGGACACCCTGGTCAAATTTGCCGGGGATGAAGGGCTGGAATTAATCATGGAAGATGAATACGGCCTGCGCACCTTTATTACCGGTGTTTATGGCGATCTAAAAAACCGCTGTGCCTACTGCTACCGTATCCGGCTGGAAAGGACGGCGGCTATTGCGGCGGAACATGGCTACGACTATTTTTCAACAACCCTGTTTATCAGCCCCTATCAGAAACACGAGGTAATTCGGGAGATTGCCGGGGAAGCGGCGGTAAAGTATGGGGTGCAGTTTTTCTACCGGGATTTCAGGCCGGGGTTTCGGGAAGGGCAGAAGGAGGCCAGGGAACGGGGGTTTTATATGCAGAAATACTGTGGGTGTATTTTTAGCGAAGAGGAACGGTACTTAAAATAGATAACACTATTGCAGAACTTTTCACCCTAATTACTAATGCCCGCCACTGTATCGCCCTGACCGGCGCGGGAATAAGTACCCTCTCCGGCATCCCCGACTTTCGCGGCAAAAACGGTTTATATACCGCAGGGCTTCCCCAGGAATTTCTGGACAAGTACCCGCCGGAGGTTCTCGCACTATATCTGTCGGGTATGCCGGGTGAAAAAGTTTTCGACATTGATGAGTTTGAAAAAGATCCCTCATACTTTTACACAAACGCCGGGCCCATGGTGTATACGGTACATGAGAAGGAACCTTCAATCGTGCATACCTGTTTGACGGAACTGGAACGGCGGGGGCTTCTCAAGGCGGTGATCACCCAGAACATCGACATGCTTCACCAAAAGGCGCTTAGCAAACGGGTGATCGAAGTGCATGGTTCACCCCGGATGCACTACTGCCTCCGCTGCGCCGGTATCCGGGTGGGGTACAACGATGCTGCGGCTGCAGTAAAGGCCGGCGATATGCCGCGCTGTCCCCATTGCGGCAGGGCGCTAAAACCGGCAATCACCTTTTACGGCGAAAGTCTCCCGCTGGAGGCACGCCGGGATGCGGAAGGGGAGGCCCAGGACGCGGATTTGATACTGATCCTGGGATCCAGCCTTACGGTGATGCCTGCCGCTGCTATTCCCCGGACTACCTTACAGCGTGGGGGCAAGCTGGTTATTGTTAACGATATAAGAACGCCATTGGACGATGACGCAACACTGCGGTTGTGGGATCTGGAGGCGGTGTTTACAGGGCTGGGGGAATTGCTTGACAGTCCGCCGGGGCTGCTTCCCCCGTTAGACCGTTCAATGCCCGCCTGATCCGCTCCGGCTCCCCCCCGTTCTCCGCGACTATTCCGGCCACCCGGTCATACCCCAGCCGCCCTATATGTGAAGCGGCAAAGGCATAGGATGCGGCTAACAATTCTGCGCAGCGTTCCCGGTCTGCCCTTAGTGTTTCTACACACTTGGTACGGAACAGGTACACCCCCCGGTTAAGCAGTGAAAGGCTTTCCAGAAGCGCATCGGCAATGAGGGGGGAGAATGCGTTGAGTTCCAGTTCTCCCCGGGACGCGGCGGCGGTGATGGCAAAATCGTTGGCGGCCACCCTAATCCCTACCTGGATGATCATCTCCGGGATAACCGGGTTCACCTTTCCGGGCATGATGGTACTCCCCTTC
>BNUR01000332.1 GCA_025997495.1 Spirochaetia bacterium
ACTATCAAAAAGCCCGCGCATCCTGTTCCACACGGGTAGCTTTTTTTGAGGCCATGCGATTTTGCCTGCGTTTCGCTTACCACGATTCATGGTCTGCTTTCCTTCACACATACCGCTATCTCAACCAGGTACCCCTCCGCCGCAGTATTGACAAAACCGGGTAAGGTTGGTAGATTAGGGCTCACTTTGCAAGGTACCGGCAGCATGAGTCCCTACGGGCCTTGTGCTGAGTGGAAAGTTATTTAGTGCGTCGCCATGCGGCGCCGCGGCAGCATAGCTCAGTTGGTAGAGCACACGGCTCATATCCGTTAGGTCATAGGTTCAAGCCCTATTGCTGCTAAAAATATAGGGAGATTTCTATCTTCACCAGAAAATATCTGTTATATTCAAATCTGGTTGCCTTTCCTTCCGGTTTTAATTGTAGTATTTTAAAGACAGGCAATAGGGAGGACAAAATGACGTTTGGTGAACGGATGAAGGAATTGTTGGAGCAGGGCGCGGTGGTATCCAGGGAGTTTGCCGCCAAGGCCGGTGAAAGAGCCCAGGATTGGGGCAGCCGGGGCCTTTCGGCTTCCAAGGAATTTGCTGTTAAGGCGGGGGCCAAGGCCCAGGAACTGGGGGAAATCGGCGTCCTCAAGCTGGAAATCAAGCAGTTTGAGGGGCAGGCCCAGAAGCTTATAGCCCGTCTCGGCGCGGAGTCCTACAGCCGCTTTTCCGAAGACTGCGCCGAAAACATTTCCCGTGATGAGCCTGCGGTAAGCGCCCTTTTAGGGGAGATTGCGGTGGCAAAGGAAGCTATTGAACGGCGGGAGGAGGAACTGCGGCAGCGGAAAAGTCAGGGATAACAAAATGCGAAATAATTGAACCGGTCCCAAAATTGAAGAAAAAACCACGAAAAATACGAAACACACGAAAAGAAATAGTAATGTGCTATACTTAGAGCTTCTTTATCGGTCTTTTTTCGTGTGTTTCTTGTTTTTTTCGTGGTTGACTTTCTTATTTTGGAACTGGCTCAATTGATGAAAATAATGGCCGAAGCTATTGACATGATTGCGGCGGTTTTTGTATACTTGTCTTTGTCACCCGTAAGAAGGGGTGTAGCGGACCGGGGGTCCGGCGAACCATAGGTTCGTTGTCGTTTTACCGGGTTTATCGTTTTGTATTCAAAAAGAAACAAAAAACGCGCCAGGGACTTGACACGATGCAGATGGATATAGTAAAGTCTGCAAACCCGCCTAAAACAGGCCGGGGGAAGCTTTGACGGAAGTTACGGCTTCAGTGATATTTGGCAATATAGGGAAGGGGAGAGATAGCCCGTGAGAGCGGGTTGTCAAGAAGAAAGATGCGGTTCCGCGTAAGCGGGGCCGCGAAGCCAGCAGAGGCGTCATGGGAGACCGTGGCGTCTAAGCAAGCGTATCGAAGAGGAACAGCGGCGGGCCGAAAGGCTTGCCGTACCGGTAACCGGGGAGCCCTGGTTGCCGGCTTGAAATGGTAATTTTCAGCGGCCGCAAGGTCGTTGGAATACATATCATGGAGAGTTTGATCCTGGCTCAGAACGAACGCTGGCGGCGCGTCTTAAGCATGCAAGTCGAGCGGCAAGTCGTAG
>BNUR01000334.1 GCA_025997495.1 Spirochaetia bacterium
TGAATGCGGGGTCTACTATCAGGATACGGGAGTTCTTTAAGGCGTACCAGGAATGGTGTGAGGAAAACAATGAACATGCTTGTAGTGAGCGGTTTCTTTCTTTGCGGCTTAAAGAGATGGGGTATGAGCGGACCCGGACAGCGGATGCACGGTATTGGTCGGGGATTGCGCTACGGGTAAAATTGACGGCGTAGCCTTTTCCCCCCGTGCGCCCCCTTTAGGGTTGTCGTAAAAGCAGTGGAGGTATTTTGCCAGCCTGGTATCGTACAATGGTGTGTACGATAGTAGGCTGGTTTTGTTTGTAGTGGTATGAGAAATGGTAACGTATTCAAGTAAAAAATAATTTGACAGTGAATTTTGTCTTGTTGTACAAAATCTAGCAAGTTTAAGGGGCGCGCGCTCCCCCCGTGTTTTAGAAAAATGACCGATGGTATCGTCACAAATGACGCATGATTTGGGGTTTTGGGGGTGTTTTGTGTCAATGAATGGCGTTGTACTGAATTGAATACAACCGTATCGAATATTCTCTCTTATTATTATATCTTTCTTTTTTCTTTTTATGACTAGAAAAAGAAGTAAAGTAGTATAATAGGGTATATATAGGGGGTATTGGAAAATCGCGTATTTAATGGTCATGGGTCATTTTGATTTTGTTTGTGGGAGGCCTCGGGTGGAATTCACCCGGTGGACGGCGGGTGTCGGTTTCACCGGTAGAGTGATGGTAGCGGATAATACCGTAAATGATGGGCAGCCCTACCGCTATTCGCGGGGGGGCGGTGCTTACAACAAAGCTGTGAGGGGATGGTGGCGGCTTCATTTGGGGGATGGCGGGTGTCGGTTTCACCTGTGGTATCGAGCCGCCGTAGGCGGGGCAGTCCCCGTACTCGGGGTCTGCTGGGTGTGTGCTGGCGCAAGGGGAACCAAACCGGGGAATAATGGCCGCCTCCGGCGGGCCGTCTACCCGCAGGGGGGACGGCTCAATGAGTGCCGGGAATCTTCTTCTTCGCAGTATGCAAAGCGTCTGGGTTATGCGCTTCCGGGCGGGCATAGTACGACCAGATGTGGTTGTTTATTGGCGGGGAGGCAGGAGGCCGACCGAAAAAGAAAAAAACTCCGCCATGGAGGGCGGCGTTTTTTTCTACCGCTCAGCGACCGACCACGGGGAGGGAGCTGCCCCTTCCCCTTTGAGCACTTAATGAATGGCTTTTTTCCACTGGCCCGGCGCCCCTGGGCGCAAGCGGAAAAAAACCCTCCAATTTTCTTTAACAGTGAGGGAAGCCCTGCGGCGAGGGGGAGGGATAATACAAGGTAGCCAATAAACAACCACCGTAGTACGATCAGCTTTCCTGAGAAGAAGCGGGGCTGGGGGGGCTTAGTATAAATAGCGTCTAATCTTCTATTCGCTGGGGCTGTCTGCTTGCAGACAGGGCCGGTCTTTCTTGGTGTGGATATAGCCGTGGTAACAGTAAAGCTGCGGGGGTATGGCCGGGAACAGCACCGGAGAGATTGCCGAAAACGGGGCTTTTGGGAAACGGCCGGGGGTAAGTGCTGGGAATGCTTGGGAATAAGGCCGCCGCAGGCGGGGCAGTCCCCGTACTCGG
>BNUR01000335.1 GCA_025997495.1 Spirochaetia bacterium
TCCCGGGCGATGAGGCGGAAACAGAACACGGGGTTTATCTGGCCCATCCGGTGGCTGCGGTCAACCGCCTGGGCTTCGGCGGCGCTGTTCCACCAGGGGTCCAGGATAAAAATATAATCCGCCGCAGTAAGGTTGAGCCCCGACCCGCCGGTTTTCAAGGTCATGATAAAGGCCTTTACCTCCGGGTCGGTTTGGAAACGCCGCACCAGGCCCTGGCGATCCACGGTTGCGCCGGTCATAACCAGGTTGGCAATCCCCATCTCCGCTAGGTCACGGCTTACCAAATCTACCTGGGCTAAAAAGTTCGTAAAGATAAGGCACTTGTGGCCATTCTCCACCAGTTCCTCAATCATCTCCCTAATGTATTGCCGCTTTGCCGAGATCCCGTTGTAGTCATCCTCCGATTCGGGGACGCTGGCAAGGCGGCGCAAAACACTGAGTATCTTGAAAATCACCATGGATGATTTTTTATAGTCACCTTTTTTTATGATGCCGTCAATAAGGTCTTTGTATTCAAGCCGCCGCCGGTGATATATCTCCAGATGATCCTTTTCCAGTTCGATATAGGCGGTTTCTTCCGTTTTACCCGGCAGTTCGCTGAGGACATCCCGTTTAAGCCGGCGGAGCATAAAGGGGTAGATCCGCGCCCGGAGATCCTTCAACGCATCCTCGTCGGCATTATCCTGAATCGGTTTAAGGTACCTTTGGGTAAACAGTTTTTCTGAACCGAACATACGGGGGTTTAAAAAACGGAACAGGCTGTACAGATCCGCAAGGTTATTCTCCACCGGGGTGCCGCTCATGGCAAGCCGGTGCAAACCCCGGAGGTTCAACACCGCCGCACTGGTCTGGGTAGAACTATTTTTGATGTTCTGGGATTCATCCAGGATGATGTAGAGAAATTCCAGCTTCATGAATTCTTCAACATCCCTGCGGAGGGTAGCATAAGTGCTGAGGAGGATTCGGAAATCCGTTCTGCCCGATGCCTTACGAGCCCTGCCGGTTCCGTAGTGCACCGTATAGGGAAGCTCCGGGGAAAAGCGGTCAAGCTCGGCGGCCCAGTTATACACCAGGGATTTGGGGCAGAGGATAAGAACCGTCCCCTGCTCGCCGTTTTTGTAAAGCGCCCGCAGCAAAGCGATTACCTGAATGGTTTTGCCCAGCCCCATTTCGTCCGCAAGGCAGGCCCCCATGCGGTGTTCCCGCAGATAATCAAGCCAGCGGACGCCGTATTCCTGATAGGGCCGGAGGTTCCCTTCTGCAAGGGGCCAGTTGCCTTTTCTGTTAGTAATGGTATTGTAGTCTGCAAAAAAAGCGCGTACCGCATTCCAGGCTGCACCGGTAATTTCGATGGACTCGTCCTGCATGATGAGGGGGGCATCGAACCAGGAAAACTCCACCGCCTTATCGCCCTTGAGCCGGGACACCAGCCGGTCAAACTTCTCCATGGTACGCTCATCAGGAAAACTGTGGCTGCCGTCCGAAAGGGTGATATAGGCATTGTGCCGGTATTCGTCCATAAAATTGGCAAAGGGGAAGGTTTCCCCCTCAAAGTCCACCTCCGCCTCCCCCGCAAGGCCGCTCCAACCGCCTGTACGAC
>BNUR01000336.1 GCA_025997495.1 Spirochaetia bacterium
TTTCGGCTGGCTTGAGGATTACCGCCTGCTGTGGAAGAATTGCGAACGAAAAATCCATAACACGCTACAAGCCTCCAAGTTGGCGTTTATTTCGTTGTTATTGAGGAGATATTAGACAGGCTCTTAGAAGTTTAACCCGCTGATTAACGTTCAAACCGCCCGCTTCATCCATACCGGAATAATAACCTAAAAAACCTTCATTTTCAATCAAAGGTCAAAATAGCACTGTCAAAATAGCACTTGACAATATCACTTTGTCCTTATATATTTATTTCATTGTTAATTTTAGAATTTTAGGACAATGTTATGGGTAATGATGGGAAATTTGCATTGATGAAGGGCTTTAACCGCCTATCCGGTGAAAAACAGGCTGAAATTCTGGGCATGGTCAAGGCGCTTACCTTTACCCAGTTGGGGGAGGACAAGAAGGCATTGGCGTTTGTGAATGCCGTGAACAAAACTCAGGACAAAAACGGGCATTTAACTAAGAGAATAGGTTAGGTAGTGGCTTTTATGCCGTCTTTGGACGGCTTAAAGACGGCGGGTTTTACCCGTCGGATAGATACAACGCCGAGGCTGTGTGTTACACAAAGGCGGCGCGTATAAATGGAGTTATGTGCCATTTTTCTTGAAATTATCTCAAGAATAAAATCATTGGCATATAACCGGAAGGTTGTTATGCCGGTAAATAAAGATAAGAAACAGCCTGAAAACAATCGCATAATTTACACTGACTTACTGCGGATAGTTGCAATATTTAGTGTTATTATGATCCATGTATCAGAATGGCGTATTTATCAATTAGATGTTTTTGGAACAGTTGATTGGTATATACATTTAGTATACTTTTCAATTTCATGGTATGCCGTACCGGTATTCTTTATGATAAGTGGTATGTTTAATTTAAAAGACAAAATTCACATTAGCCCTGTAAATGATATAAACAAAATGCTAAAGAAAACGGTGAAAATAATATATGCCCTTATATTCTGGTATTTAATGAGTAGTTTATCTACTATCATTGGCAAATATTTTTTCAAACCGGAATCTTTTAATATTAATCCTGAATCCGTACACTAATTCAGCTAACTCCATATAAGACAAGGAATTATGTTAAAACTACAACCACCCAATGGGTGAAAAAAAAGACATATCCGTTCTCTTATGATATACTGTTTTAGCCACAAAACAAACACCAGGAGAACGGATATGATTAAGATAGAGCATACCACGGAACGGATAGAAAGTATAGCGGGCTTGCCGCTGACCGGAAAACTTATTTCCCGTATGGGGGTTACTTCCATCATCAGCAAACTCAAAAAAGGCGCGGGGAATATTCTTGCCCATATGCTCTTAACCCTTGTTCAGGGAAACACCAGTTACGAATCGCTGAGGGATTTTCGAGACGACCCGGTATTCAAAGAAGCACTGGAGTTGGAGAAGGTATTTTCGCCAGAGACGGTCAGGTTGTATCTGGAGCAGATGTCAGGGGATGTTGATTCGCTTCTCAAGCAATTGCAGGCATGCAATGTTCGGCTGCTTGAGAAAGCGCGTTTGAGCGGGGTAAAGGTCGGTACACGGGAGATGATACCGGT
>BNUR01000337.1 GCA_025997495.1 Spirochaetia bacterium
CTTATACGAATTCGGCATCCCTAAATCGCAATACACATTCAACAGCTTACAATTCAGTTGCACCTCGGTTTTCTGGTTCGCTGAATTGCGCGCGGACAGTTTTTCCCCGAATATAGTTTTATAACGGTACATCACCACTTCATTTAAACTTCTTTTATGATACCCTGCCTTCTCTTTCCAGTCATCACGACTCGTTTCATTTATAGTAGTGACCGCATCATTGCGTTGTTTAAGGTATGCCATTTTAGGATCATTTTCTATTTCAGGATGGGCTACTGCGTTTTTAGGCGGCGGTATTATTTGTTTTACATCATCCCCTAGAAATTCCCGGAAACAATCGGACTGAAAGTCCGCATCATCATAAGCACCATCCCCGTTAAATGATTCTACGTTCTCAATCTTTCCTTCCAAAACCTTTTTCGCTACAGGCGCATCCGATTTATCATTTCCCGTTAATTCAACGGCTAGTATTTCCTGGGTATCCAAATCTATACAGATGCTCATTTTCATCCATGTCCGGTGTTTTGACTGGCTTTCCAGCCTATTATGCCTTGCAACCTGGGCCAAAACATGGTAAATTTAGACCATACCTTACAGGGAGGCCCATTATGCAGCAGGCAGCCATATCGTTTTCCAATGATTTGTTACTCTCGTTAAATATGTCCGTTGGTGAGATTATCTCATCCATGCGGAAGGAATACGCTACAAAGATGTACCAGGAGGGCAAACTGACCCTTGGACAGGCGACGGAATTCTGCGGGATGTGCCTGTATGACTTTACCGCGCTCCTGGCTATTCAGGGTATTCCGGTTATCAATTATGAAAGCGATGATTTAGACCGGGAGCTTAAAAGTATCGGCGTACTATGATTATCGCCTGTGATTCGGCGCCCCCCTCCTTGCCTTGGCGGTATGCGGCCAATGTGATTTACTTGAAAAACTCTATGAGGCTGTGTAGCTAATGGCCATATGCTCACGCTCTGCAAGCAATTCCTTGAAATAGGCAAAATTGGTCTGGTCGTATGGCTCGGTCTTTTTCAGAGCCACAATCTGCCGACGGAGATTCTCCTCGGTGTAGTTTGCCGGGTGCCTCTATTTTACCTGGGGGGTGAAAATTATCACGCGTTATTTACATTTTTAGTGATTTTCGTTGACAGAATGGAATTTTTGGGGTTATACTATTATATATAAAGCGTGTACGTACACGCAAAAAATTTTTTATGGAGGAACAAGATGAAACTAGTGAAGAAAGTACTGTTTACCGGGGCGATTCTGGCGGTTGCGGCGGGAACCGTATTTGCCGGCGGCGGCCAACAGGGCGGCCAAGGCGCGGGCAAGGGCCTGATCGGCGTGGTGATGCCCACCCGGTCCGAGGAACGCTGGATTAAGGACGGGAACGCCGTCAAGGAAGGGCTGGAAAAGCTGGGCTACACCGTGGATTTACAATATTCGGATGACGATATCCCCACCCAGACCCGCCAGATTGACGACCTCATAACCAAAGGGGTAAAAGCCCTGGTTATCTCGTCCATCGATGGTTCGGCCCTTTCCAACCAGCTCGCGAATGCCAAGGCGGCCAAAATCCCC
>BNUR01000338.1 GCA_025997495.1 Spirochaetia bacterium
AAGGAAATAAGCGGTGCAAAACACGCTGTTGCTTTGGTGAATGGAACAGCGGCCTTACACATGCTCCTTCTTGCCCTCAATATACAACCTGGGGATGAGATTATTACCCAGTCCCTTTCCTTTGCCGCAACCAGCGCGGCTATTGTTCATGCCCAGGGTATGCCAGTCTTTGTTGACGTAGAACAGAATACACTCGGTATGTCCCCGGAAAGCCTCAAGAGCTTTCTTGAGGAATACGCCGAAGTAATAAACAGGAAATGCATCAACAAAAAAAGTGGAAAACAGATAAAAGCTATTATCCCTATGCACACCTTCGGTCATCCGGTACGAATTGAGGAAATACAAAAGATCTGTGATGAATATTCGTTGATGCTTATTGAGGATTCCGCCGAATCCCTCGGCACTTTCTACAAGGGAAGACATACCGGTACTTTCGGAAAAGCGGGAATATTCAGTTTTAACGGGAATAAACTGGCGACTACAGGCGGCGGCGGTATGGTCATCACCGATGATGAGGCTATTGCTAATCGGGTACGGTATATCTCGACTACTGCGAAACGTCCTCACCGCTGGGAGTTTTATCACGATGAGGTCGGGTACAACCTTCGTATGCCCAGTATTAATGCCGCAGTCGGGCTTGCCCAACTGGAATATTTTGACAGGACCCTTGAAAATAAGCGGGAGACCGCGCATTTATATCAACAGTTTTTTGATTCAATACATATCAAGTTTATTACCGAACCGGATAATGCCAAGTCCAATTATTGGCTAAACGCTATCCTGTTTGACGACCGGAAGCAGCGGGACGCCTTTCTTGAATACTCAAATGACAACGGCGTTCAGACTCGTCCGGCATGGACTTTGCTCCATACATTACCACCATATCAGCATTGTCAGCATACAGACACGATAAACGCTGAATATATCGTGGATCGTCTTGTGAACATTCCCAGTAGTGTAAGGGTATAATATTATGTCAGATATACTTTCTCTCATTGGCCGTACCGAACTGCTCTTTTCTGCTGATATTTCCCGACACGAAAAAGAACTGTCCGATATTGTTACCTCCTCACGATTCCTCGTCATAGGCGGCGCCGGGTCTATCGGTTCAGCGGTAGTACGCGAAATATTTAAGCGCAAACCAAAACTGCTTCATGTAGTGGATATTAGCGAGAATAATATGGTAGAGATGGTCAGGGATATCCGCAGTTCCCTGGGTTATATTGATGGAGAGTTTGCTACATTTGCTATTGATTGCGGTTCGGACATTTTTGATTCATTCATAATGAACGGACAGGGATATGATTATGTGCTCAATCTTTCCGCACTTAAGCATGTACGGAGCGAAAAGGACCCTTTTACCTTAATGCGGATGATCGATGTCAATATATTTAATACCGATAAGACTATGCAACAGGCTAACGAAAAAGGCGTTAAAAAATATTTCTGTGTTTCTACGGACAAGGCAGCAAATCCGGTAAACATGATGGGCGCTTCCAAGCGCATTATGGAAATGTTTCTGATGCGCCGTTCCCTGAAATTACCGGTTTCCACCGCCCGGTTTGCCAATGTCGCGTTTTCAGAC
>BNUR01000339.1 GCA_025997495.1 Spirochaetia bacterium
ATAGGTAAACCTTTCCTATTAACTAACAATAATAGAAAAAAATTATCTGTCAATCACAAATTCTTTCACAAAAATACTTGACAATAGTATTTTTATCTGATATTTTGTCATTTAATAATAATAAGGAGAACAAATGCCTGATAACTCGGAAATAAAGGAAATACGGGACGCCTGTGTAGCATTATCCTTCCCAAACCAACAACGGGCCTATGAGGTTGCCTGTGCGCTTAAATTCGCGGAAGACAGGGCGCTTACGGCTGCCGGTGTAGACCGTACCGGAGACGGCGATGGAGGCAGGGGTAAGACCAAACGGGACTGAATAAAGGCTTTAACGTCCGGGTAAAATGCAAGGGCTTTACGGTGTCTGTATAGTACCCTTGCCCGGCATTCCGGCGTAGCAATAGACGGTTCTCTATTCTGAATATCGGCGGGTATTACAGGATTTTGACCGGAAAAAATGTGTCTACCTTAGGAGGGTAAGAATGAAGAAAATGTTTCTTTTAGTCAGTGCGGTGGCACTTGTGGCGCTCTTTGCAAGCTGTGCGTCAACTCCGGGCGGGTTGGGGGGGCCTGGACCGGCATTTAGCCAGGTAAATGGTAACTCGGTAAAGACCGGGGAAGCCAGCTCTACAGTGGTTTTTGGGATTTTTGGGAAAGTTTCCTTTCCCCCCGCATGGCAAGTAGCGAAGGACAACGGCATTACGAAGATTGCCACGGTTGAATATTACAAACAACCTGGTGTCTTTGGAATCACGACTAAGTACTTCACCTACGTAACCGGTGAATAATCAGTAGAGAAGCTATTTGACCGCCCTGCAGTCCGCCGAGGCTGGGCGGTTTCTTCCCATAAATCACCCAGTGACCGATTTACGAAAATTGCTGGCCACGAATATGAAGTTTCACCGGGGCAGGCTTGGCTTCTCCCAGGAAAAATTAGCCCAAAAAGCGGATACTGCGGCCAATTATATTGCATCCATTGAAGCGTGCCGCCGGTTTCCCTCGGTGGAAGTACTTGAAAAGATTGCGGAGGCCCTGAACATTGACACCCCGGAACTTTTTTCAATGGAATCCGTACAAATTTACTCCATAAATCGTCTGCAAGAGGAAATGACAGGGGAAATCACCCGGATTATTGCCGATTATATGGCAAAAAAATCTTTTCTCCCTCAAAAACCATTAGAATAGTATTACTCATCCAGGGTCAGCGCATACTTGCATGAGATAAGAAAGAATTTAAACACAGAGGTCACAGAGGGAGGAACACAGAGGGGGAAAAAGTGTCGGAAGTCTCTATTTTCTCATTTTTTTCTTTCTCTGTGTCCTCTGTGAAACCTCTGTGCTCTCTGTGTTTACTCTTCTCTTCATTTTTTATCTATACGGTGGATATTTCTTAGCAAGTATGCGCTGACCCTGGTTATGTGCAGTAGGGGCGTACTTTACATCATTTTTTCTATATTGTTTTCTTTCAATATATTTTTCCAGTCTCGTTTGTTATATAAAAATCTAATTATATTAACTTTATTCTCTCCTTCATCAACAATATAATACAACACATAATTTTTCACTTTTATTGATCTATACTTA
>BNUR01000340.1 GCA_025997495.1 Spirochaetia bacterium
AGTAGGCAGGATAAACGCATAGGAAAATAATGAAGAAAAGAATATCAACCACAAAGGACACGAAGGACACAAAGGTGAAGAAAAGAGAAGGAAGAGGAGGGCTTGTGATCTTTTTCTCTTCCCTTCGTGTTCCCTTGTGTCCTTTGTGATAAATTCTTCTCTTATGCGTTTATTCTGTATTAGGGAGATGTTGAATTTCATCCCATAAGCAGTATACCCCCCTTCGCGTTCTTGAAGTCCCAAGGATTGGGAAACCAAGGGGCCTGAATACGATGAAATACGGCGGAACCTGCTTGGATGGGATCTGACCGATTTTGGCAGCAGGGATTTTAACAAGATTGGATTATTTCTCTTTACCATACGGAATGGAAATTTTTCTGACAGTTTTGGTGCGATGACGCAAAACTACTGCTGGGTGAAGTGTCCATGGTAAATGACGATAAAACGGATAACTATTTCCTTGAAGACCGGGGGCGCTTCCCGGCGATTACGGAAGATGAGGCGGCGCTGTATCTTTTGGTCAGTGATTATGTCTGAGAATCGGGGGTATGCTGGGGACGGAAGACTCTTAAGATTGAGCGCAAAAGCGCTCAGCCTAACCGTCCGCCGTCCCCATGCGTTACCAAGTGACAGGGCTTGAAAAGGGCCGGTCTATAGTTTCTTTATGGTTCTTACATCTATTTCAATGTTTTTGCCAAAAGAAGTTTTCTTTGCTTTTCCGACAATCTCAACCATATCGTTTTCGTTTACAAAAATCCCCCGCCAGACTTCATCGTCAATGTCGATGTTGACACTGCCCGAAGCATCGGTAAACACATAATCTTCGTGCCCCAGGGAACTTTCAATTTTCCCTCTTAAAAGAACCCATGCCTTATTGTTAAGAGTTTTTGCCTCTTCAACGGTTATAAGGACTAGATTAGCGGTTTCGCGCCTGGGTTTGGGTCCCTGATAACCACCATCTTGTGCAGAAAGATCAAGCACAGCCGAAAAGAACATTGCAAACAGCAATACCGCGGGAATTATTTTCCCCAAAAGTTTCGTATGTTTCATAACATACCTCCATAATGTATTTTTCGGGGTTTTTTACCCCCTTACACTAATAGAATACGAAACCGGTCAGCATAAAACGGGGGGTAAATCAATCTTTTTTTTAGTCGTCTTGCTTTCCCAATGCGGAAAATTCAAGTGCGCCTGATTCCTCTAATACCTTGCGGTACAGCGCAATGGTATACAATTCAAACTTTATAGTTAATCCACGGTTATCCGGGACAGCGCCAAGACTTTGTTCAATCTTTTTTGCGTTCACAAGGTTATCCTGTACAATCCGTACCACAACAGTATCGCCGAATGTTTCAATAATGCTTTGATAGGCGCCGGTAATAGATTTGAATCGCAATTCCATACCGGCAAGCGGGGTGACCGCGAAATCGTTAAGGGGGCAAAAAGAAATTACCCGTTTAAAATAATTATACGTTAACTCAATTGATGCGTTTGTTTGTTCGTTTTCGCCATTTATTATTTGTATATATCCGGCCCTCACGCTATACGCTTCAATTGCCGCAATAGGGAAACATACAAGA
>BNUR01000341.1 GCA_025997495.1 Spirochaetia bacterium
TTGTCTAGATTCCTCATTAGCCGCTCAAATGTTTCCCCACCCATACCCCCGATTTTATCATAAATCAGGCAAATTTAGAATTGCTGTACGGGGGAGGGATTGGCTTGACCTTTTTGCCCGGCCTGGTGTACAATGTTCCCACAAGCCCGGATGGTGGAATTGGTAGACACGCTGGTTTCAGGTACCAGTGCCTTCACCGGCATGGAAGTTCGAGTCTTCTTCCGGGCAAATACATAATTCCTTACGTTGTAAGGAATTACGCTTAACATGCCTACCCCAATGGTGGCGGCATACCACGGTAACATATTCTGACTGATACAAAACTGATACTTTTTTCAGTTTTGTTCAGCGGGATTAGGAGTATGGTATGCGTCGTCAGTATACACTGTACAAAGAGACAAACAAATCCGGTACTTTTTGGTACGCCCGTTTTTGGGACGAATCGCTCAAAAAGTATGCCCACAGCCGATCCACCGGGATCCCCATAGAGGGAAAGCGGGAACGCAGGTATGAAGCGGAAAAAGCCGCAGATGCCCTCTGTGCGGAGTTCGCTCAACCCCAGCCCGATCCCATAGCGGAACAACCAAAGCCTGCACCAGTGCCAAAGGTCGCTGTTTCCAAAGGAGTCGCCGACACTGAGGATGAAATCCTCATCATAGATAAAAGCAGCCATTTGATTACCTCTTACGAATTAAAGTCTTTAACTCAAAACATTTACCGGGATTAAAAAATCCTAGTACCAATATAGATCAGCCTGAAAAGTTTTGCAAGAGGTTTTTTAATAATTCTTGTTTTTTCATTGTCTTCGTTACGTTCTATCTGTCCCACGGGCTTTGAATGACACAAATATGAAAAATGTCATTCTTGTGCTTCTTATTATCACCAGAATCAATGGATACTCCAGTTTCCTATTCAAACATTATGCTCCTATTTTTCACCATACGAGAACCGCTAAAATTCCCCGGAATTTGCCCTATTGCCCCCCTTCTCCTTCAGGATTGGAACACCCGACCGGGGCTGCCGTGGGTTTATACGCTTGGTCATGTTGGATGGCCCTGTCCTGAAAACGGCAAAGGGGAATGGCTGATGTGACCATCCCCCTATCACATTAAAAATTTGCAACCTTAGGTTTCTTCTCTACATGAACCGATGCCTCAATCTTTCGTCGTGCTTCCTCGAAGTCTATAACTTGGGGTATATGGCTATACTTCTGCATAACTGCGGCATCCTTATGGCCTGATAGCGCCCGGATTTCAACATCTGGTATTCCGGCAAGTTGGGCCAGGGTTACGAAGGTGTGCCGCATCGAATGAAAGGTTAAAAACCGTTCCTTCTGGTCCGCTTCGCTTATACCTATGGCAGTAAGTTCCTTGGCTATTGCTTCACCGAAAAAATTCGTGCATACAGGTTTCCCTTGCAGCGCGGGGCTTTCAAGGATAAAAGAACCGGGAGTGGTGTTTATGGCTGACTTCTTAACTGCTTCTAAAAGTTCCTGTATGGCGGCAGGAACCGGAACCTTTCGGACGCTTCGAACCATAGGTTCGCTATATTTGGGCAGTTT
>BNUR01000342.1 GCA_025997495.1 Spirochaetia bacterium
GAAGAACGGAAAAAGTATTTACAGGGGGAATTATTCTAATGGCCTATAAAGAAGAAATTGATGAAGATTGCGAAAACTGTAAGTCTTTTCACCCCGGTCGGCCCGCAAAGATGTATTTGAGAAATGGGGACCCTGGATATCCAGCAGAAGATGATGAATGTGATTATGACTGGGAATGTCCCTATCTGGATGAGGAAGAGGAGGAGGAAGAAGCAAGTGCCTAACAATTCAGAAGAAAGAGATTGCGGAAAATGTATCTTCCACGCCGGCGGTCGGTGCTCAAAATGGGACTGCGAATTTATCAGTGTCAAAGAGGCTGAGGAGGCCTTTGGAAAAATTAAAGCACAGGAGGTTTTACAGTTCTCAAACAGCCCTGCGTAGTGGGGTTATTTATCTTTCAGGAGGGTCATAAAAATGACGACCTACAAACGGTTCAAGGGAAATAACATTCTTTGCCTGCACGAAAACGAAGGGGATGAACGCCCCTTCTCCTTCGGGAAGGCTAAGGCAAAGCTAATAGTTTCCAACCTTGATCTGATTAGCGATGGCATAGAGAAGGGCGGGGACATTACTCTGCGGCGGGATGCCAATGACAAGTACCCCTTCATCTTTCCCTATGACAAGGGGATTCTGATTATGCAGAATCTGGACGAAATTAAAGCCTTTGCCGCCGAGGAGAGCAAAGAGGATCGGGATACCCGGAACTACGTCGAGGAGGGCTTGGGTGAGCGACGGCGTTAAAAAAGAACACTGGCGGGAGCGCGTTTCCTTATGTCCCTGATGCGTCAACGAGGTCTGGCATGACCCTGCGGGATCATTTTGCAGGGTGTGCGTTGATTGGTTTGGCCATTGCCCTCAAAGACCATACACAAGAAGGATTTAACATGATAGCGCGACACGCCGGTCAAATCGCTGATGCCATGATTGTAGAGAGAGGAGAAAACAATGACTAAATCAAAAATCACAATCACTGAATCCGGCCCCGTAGATGCGGTCCCGATGTCCAGGTGTTCAAGGTAAAAGGCTTTTGCGGCGGTACCGTGATCCGGAATACGTTCCAGAACTTGAATTTCGCTGTAGATTTTATCAATCTTCTCATCCAATTCCTTTTCGATGTCCTTCATCTTGGAGCCCTTCAAAAGCCACCGATCATTAAAGAGTTGATCAAAGGGAACAAGATCAAACTTCTTGGTATCGAAGTAGGCCCGGATGTCCGCGGTTTTTTTATCGGCCTCTTTCTTCTCCGCGTCCTTAATACCAACATCAAGCGCCTGGGAGGCGCCCTTGAACGCAGTCCGAACCTCTTTCATGGTGGCGGCGAACTCTTCCAGGGGAGCGTTCCACCGTTTTGTTACCTCGCTCGCCATGGAAGCGGCTTTCTTCTCAGCATTATTGAGGGCAGCCCTTTCTTTTTTGGCATAGTCTTCATGGCCGATAAATCTGCTCACATCCGCATACTCAGCGCACTTTTCCTTCGCCATTGCCAGAAGGTCTTTTGCGTTGGTGGTGATGAAGCCCACCTGCTCCTCGATAATCTTCAGTTCCAGGG
>BNUR01000343.1 GCA_025997495.1 Spirochaetia bacterium
ATTGTGAGCCGCCGTTTCTCCGGTCTGTACCGCCGTTTCCACGATCTGGGGCAGGGGCTTTTCATTTTCGACAAACCAGATATTGTCACCCACGGGAAATACGTTGGGATGTTCCGTGGACCGGATCTCATCGGTGACCAGGAGGCGGCCCCGCCGGTTTCGTTTGGGGGGAGCGCCGTCGGCGCTGGTCAGGTCTCTGCCGAAGGGGCCCTTGGCAAGATCCAGGGAATCCGCAAAGACACAGCCTGAAACGCCGGCGGTCCAGGCAAAGGTACAGGTTTCCAGGGTGGATCCATCCTTGAGTTTGACCGCCCCGGGCTCTGCCCCCACAATCGATGTGTTGGTTAGGAGTTCCACCCCATGTTTCTTTAAATATCCCTCAACCTTCTCCCGGAGATCCTCCGACAGCATGGGCAGGATGTTCGGCAGGGCTTCCACCACCGCAATCCGAACTTCGGTAGTGGGGATGAGCCACTTTGCGCACATGGTGTCCCGCCATTCAAGCAGCTCACCGGCAAACTCTATACCCGTAAAGCCGCCGCCGGCAACCACAAAGGTAAGCATTTTTTGCCGTTTTACCCGATCCGGTTCAGCCACCGCCTTTTCAAAAATATCGTCGATATGGTACCGGAGTTTCATGGCGTCATCAAAGGACCAGAGGGTAAAGGCATTTTCCTTGATCCCCTGGATGCCGAAATACTCAGGTTCCGCGCCGGATCCCAGAACCAAATAATCATAGTCGTAGACCCGCGCCGCGGACTTGGCCTGGTTTTTTTCAAAATCAATGGCGGTAATTGTATCCAGTGATACCTTCACCTTTGAGGCGCCGAAGACCTTCGCGTAGGGAATCCGTACCGAATCCGGTTCAACCCGGTGCCCCGCGACTTCGTGGAGTTCCGTCATCAGGGTATGAAAGGGACGCTTATCCACCAGGGTGATGGACACATCATCCTTACCCTTATATTTTTTCGCCAGCTTTTTCGCGGCGGCTATCCCGCCATATCCCCCGCCAATGATGAGGATGTTTTTTCCGTTACCCATTAAACACTCCTTTTTATACTACCGGGCATTCTGCAGCGCCGTTTTTACCACATCAAGGTATTCCTTGATATGAATCGATACCCCGGAAATCGCATCGGCGCTTCCATCGGCCTTCATCTTTAATCCATCCGGGTTTTGGGCTTTGACCAGGGCGGCAGTAGTACTAACCGCTTGTACATCCCAGAGTTTTTTCGCGCCGGTCATGGGATAGCCTTTCGCACGGGAGGTGATCATTTTTGAGGGGTTAACACTTGCGGGCATTCCCTGCAATATCCCATTCCAGAGGGCGTCCACAATAGTACCGTTTACCACGGTGATGAGCGCCGTATTTTTGGTATGGTACTCATCCGTTACGTCGGATGCCGCATAATGCCAGCCGTCCTTGGCATACGAGCCCTTGGCAATGGGCTTTTCCTTCAGCGCCTTTGCCGCCAGGTCAAAGAAGGGCTTTGCGTTGGCGGGCCCTCCGCTTATGGTTGCGGCCTTGGTACTCTGGCTTGACAC
>BNUR01000344.1 GCA_025997495.1 Spirochaetia bacterium
GGTCAGGTGAAAATTCGTACTTAACAGGGTACGCTCCGCTTCGCTTATGCTGCCCCCGATGGTTAGTTTTGTTATTACCGCATCCCGATACCGGGTAAGAAAATCATCCTCCTTGTTAATAAGAAGAATGGTTTCATTTCCATCGTAGCGCCCGGGTGAATTAATCCCATACACGCCGTTTACCCCTTCAAAAACGCAGAACTTATCCATCCTTAGATAGAGGGCGCATATTGCCGGAAGAATTTCCTGTTTAACCGACTTGTGGTAAATAGTCTTGTCCCCCACCAGTACATCTGCACCGGCACCGGCGACGATGCCGTCCAGCCAGGGCGCCTTCCGTAATACTGCGGGGATGTGGGCCAGGCTCCGCCCGGTACTGAGAAATAGTTTGTGCCCAAGGCGGTGGGCTTCTTCGATTTGTTCAATGTCCTCCGGAAACGGCCCGTTCCCGCCGGCAACCAGGGTTTCGTCTATGTCCAGGAATATGGCCTTTAGTGAATTGTTCATACAGTATCCCTACAATTTCCGGGAACCCGGTTTTACCGCAGGTATACCCTGTTTGCAGAGCGCGCAATTATGCTGTTCCCAGTTTCCAACTTCCACCGTGCAGGCCGCGTAAAGGGGCCAGGCAAGCGGAGAGGCTTCTATGGCCCGGCGATCCACCACACAGGCAAGGGCAGCAATTTTTGCCCCCAGGGCTTCCAGTACCGCGGCGCTTTCCCCGGAGGACTTCCCGGTGGTAACCACGTCCTCGGCGATAAGGATCTTTGCCCCCGGTTTAATTTCGAACCCCCGGCGCAGGGCCATGGCGCCGCTATCGTCCCGTTCGGTAAAAAAGCCGGGCAGGCCCAGTTGCCGGGCAAGCTCGTAGGCCACGACGATTCCCCCCATGGCGGGCCCCACAATGGCATCCACCGCAAGTTTTCCCCCCCGTATATCCGTGCGCAGCCTATCCGCCACCCCCGCCAGGGCCTCCGCAGCCTTATCCGGGTACTGCAAGAGCCGGGCGCACTGAAAATAAAAGTCCGAATGGCGGCCCGAGGAGAGGAGAAAGTGCCCCTCCAGCATGGCGCCGGAGCCTTTCAGCAAAGTGATGGTATCGCTCATGGGTAAAAGCATACCGGGAAGGTGTTTCTTGACGCAAGGGGAGCGGCCGGGTATGATACAGCAATGAAGGTTTGGCTTAAACTGTTAATCGGCGCCCTCCTGGGGGTTCTCCTCGGACACCTCCTGCCTACTGATAACCAAGAGATTCTTGCAATTTTTGGCTGGTTCGAAAATATGGCTATCAGGATTGGCCGGTATGGAACGGTTCCCATCCTGTTTTTTTCCCTTACCATCGCGATTTATGAACTCCGTCAGGACGGCCAGTTCTGGCGTCTGATCTTCCGTTCCGTCCTGCTCATCCTCGTAAGCGCCGTTTTTGTGGTTGCCTCGGGGATTCTGGTAACCATGCTCTTCCCCCCCGGCCGGATTCCGATTCAGATTGATGAACAGGTAGAACTGGTTTCCCTGAATATATCCCAAGGGGCGCTGGAA
>BNUR01000345.1 GCA_025997495.1 Spirochaetia bacterium
TGCCCCCTCTGCGCCATCTACAAGGAACCCAATGAGGAAACCATCGCCGCCTTTGAGGAAGGGGAAGCCATGATGAGAGGCGAAATTCCCTCTCCGACCTTCCATTCCCTTGAGGAAGTGCTGGCGGAACTGCGGAGCTAGGTCGTGCTTGATGTCAAGCTCGGTACAACGTTCAAAAAAGAATTCGCCTTGGCGGAAAAACGGGGCAGGGATATGGGTAAGCTGGTAACGGTAATGGATTTGCTTATCAACGAACAGCCATCGGACTTTAGTCCGCCGCCCCCGGAGCGTCTTGACCACCCGCTACGCGGCAATTACAACAATTACCGTGAATGTCACCTACAGGGCGATTGGGTGCTTATCTACCGGATATATCTACCGGATATATCCGGTAGAGCGAAAGATTTTGTTTTACCGTACCGGAACCCATTCCGATCTGTTCAAAAAATAACCGCATCTCCCGCTCAATCCGGATTCACCTTTTTTGCAAAAAAGCCGGAACGGGCGCTGTTCCCGCTCCGGCTCGGCGCCAGGCGCCGTTTCTCTAAGCATCTGCAACGTCTATGGCGCCGGGCACTATTTTTCCCGATTATGCTGCGGAGGTGTCGTGAAGGAAAAGACAGTACGCTTATCCCCGTGTAAAAGGGTAAAGTCTCCCAGGGTAATAATGTCCATACCGATAATCATTCCGATGTCGCTGCTAAAATCACAAACAGCGACTTCGATGTTCTGCTTTAGCAGATTGTCCGGAAGTTCTAACGTCAGCATAACAACAGGAACTTCTTGAATCCCCGTTACACCGCGAACAAACTTTGAACCTGTTGGAATAAGTCCTAACTCTTGTTGTATTCTTAGTGTTATTGCTGAAAAAATTGCACCGGTGTCCCAAAGAGCGGATGTCACGGTGTCTTTAGGAATCGTCGAAGAAACACTGTAGAGATACACAGGCGTTACGATTCGTCTTTGAAGTTTAGTATAGCTATAAGTGAGCTGCTGTTTTGTGTCGTCAAACACAGGCGATACCTACAAATGGGGAGATATATGGTATCTCGTCTTCGATGTTTTCAGGTATATCTTGCAACATAAACGAACCGAGCGGGTACGTTTTTATCGTTTGGTGGTATGCGGCGCCGGCGTCGTCGTATACTCCGACGATGTCTTCACCGACAATTACAATGTGCTTTCCGATGTACTTCTCCCGAAGGCTCGGTTTGTTCGCCCGGTAAAATGCTTTTTCTGTCTCGTACACAATATACCTCTTATGGAGAGTATATAGTCAAAAATAACTCGTTGTCAAGGCTTGAACAAAGCTTATCTAATACGGCACCGTGTTATGCTCCTGTTTCCCGGGGATGTAACAGATCCGCCAGTTCCTTTAGCTGTTTTTCGATATTGGTAAACCGGACGGTGGGTATTTCAACAGTTTGTTCTATGGTCATGTTCTAAATTATAGTATGAAAAAGGTGGTACCTACAAGGGACCAAAAATGGGGAGTGGGGAATTACGGGAGAAAAACGGTGCCAGGCGCATTGCTCA
>BNUR01000346.1 GCA_025997495.1 Spirochaetia bacterium
TGAAAGAAAAACAAGAAATTTAACCACGAACCTCACGAAAAACACGAACATTTAGATGTTTTTTGTATTTTGTTCGTGTGGTTCGTGAGGTTCGTGGTTTTTATCCTTTTTGAATTTGGAATTACTCAACCTAGGATAAACGCATAGGAGAAGAATTTACCGCAAAGGACGCAAAGAAGATGAAAAAAAGAAGGATAATAACCGCAGATAGCACCTCCAACATCTATTTTCTTCCCTTCCTTTGCGTTCTTTGCCCTATACGCCGCGAAAGCGGCTTCGACTTTGCGCTCTTTGCGGTTAATTCTTCTCTTTATCTTCATTATTTTTCTGTGCGTTTATCCCCCGCCGCAGAGCGCTAAACTTGACCCACAGATCAAAAACGAAGAAGAAGAAAAACCGCAAAGGCGCCGAAGGGAAGAAGGGTTACCACTTTCTTCCCCTCCTCTTTCCTTCGCGCGCCTTCGTCGCCTTTGCGGTTAAACATCTTCTTCCTCTTCCCTTCTTCCTCTGTATCCTCTCTCCCTTCTTTCTTCCTTTCCTTCCTCTCTTCCCTTCGTGTTCCTTTGTGCTACTCCTTTGTGTCCTTTGTGATAAATTCTTCTCTTATGCGTTTATCCTGGACTTGGATCTGTCTGTGTAGATTTTACACCGGCAGCTCCATTATATTAATAAACATACAGCCGCATTCTGAAAATCCCCGGCCGTACCCGGTACTGTTCCAGGGTATCCGGCCCGCAGGTGGCGGTTCCCACCCCTCGCTGGGCGCAGTCGATGTTCAGGAAGTAGCAGCCGTCGTCCCCGGCGGAAAGGTCAACCAGATCGCAGGTATGCAGGCTTTGCCACAGATTTTCCTGGGTATACCTGCTGACACTCATGTGTACGGGTTCCTCAGACAGTATCGTTACCGGTAAGGCCGCATTGTCCTTTCCCGAAAGGCCTATGTACCGCACCCCCATGCGGTTGCCGTTTTCCTGGGGAACGATGTAGCCCACCTCAAGGCTTGCGGGGGTATCCTCGTAAAGCCCCAGGAATGTTCCGGTACAGCGATCCGGGTAGGATTCCTGCGGCCCCTTGCCGAACCAGGTAATATTACTGTATTTTACGGGGATTTGCGCGGTGATTCCAACCTTAGGGAGTTCCGGCAGATCCGGTTCAAGGTCAAAGACGATGTCCATGATCAGGGGATGAGTCTCATCTCCTGCAACGATGGTGCGGGTATAGGTTCCCAGATGCCTGTCCTTAAAGCCTGCCGCAGCATTACTGCCGGAAACAAGATGCGCAGTATATCTGCCGGCAGCATAGCCGCCCCACGGTACCGGTTCAGTTTTTTCATCCCTAAGCCGGAGGTGCAGCAGATCAAAGTCAAGCCAGGGATACATGGCCTTGTCTTTGTCCTGAATCCGTACACTAATTCAGCTAACTCCATATAAGACAAGGAATTATGTTAAAACTACAACCACCCAATGGGTGAAAAAATAAAGACATATCCGTTCTCTTATGATATACTGTTCTAACCACC
>BNUR01000347.1 GCA_025997495.1 Spirochaetia bacterium
CGGGCGGCATAGTCCCCCGGCCGGAGCTGCCGGTAAATTCGGGCGGCGCTAAGGGAAGCGGCGCCGGGGGCCGGGGTGGGGCGAAGATTGCCGCTTTCAGCCAGGACAAGGGTCAGGGTGAGAGGGGCCGCGCCGGAATCGTCTACCAGGGAAAGTACCGATAGAACCAAGGAACGGCCTATGCCGCTCCAAACTTCCTGGCCGGAGTAATCCCCATAAGCAGCCAGACCTGCCCCTATGCGGAGGTTGAATTCCAGATCCGCCGTCCCCTGATCAAAAAGGAAAATCAGTTTATCCTGCTCGTTAATGATGATACCATCGGATATGGCAAAACAGGCCTGATCTATCAGTGCATTAAAGGGGTTTTCCGTATTGGGCCGGAAGTCCTGCCAGTCCATATAGCCTTCCAGGATACCGGGTATCAAATTCAGATCCAATTCGGCGGTATTTATGGAACGAATGATACCGCTTAGCAGATCAATCTGATTACTCTGGCCTCGGATGGCGAGAAATTCAATGAGGTGGAAGTCCTTCAAAACCTCCGTGGAGCCGCTTTCGAGAAGCCGGGTCAGCCGGCCAAGTTTTTCCCGTTCAAAAATGGCGTTTGAACGGAGTCCCAAATCCAGGCTGCCCAGATAGGCGGAGGATTCAAAGGTTCGCTGGGTTCCTTCCAAAAAAGCCGGGGGTATCCCGGCAACCGCGGAACTGAAACCTCCGTGGGATACCGACTCGGAGAGGTAGGCCAGAACCGTTTCTTCATCCTGGATGGCTGCTATGCTCCCGCCCCACCGGGTAAAAGATTGATCACGCCAGCGGATAAGGGCATTGTCGTACATCCGCTTGTCCCGGGCGGCACTGAGGATAAAACTTGAGGGGTCAAGGACTTCAATCCCCTGAACCTCCCCATAGGAAACAGCCGGGGCGTGGGTATCTATAAAGACCAGGCGGCGGGTAGAATCCACCGTTGAATCATTGAACCGGTAACTTTTCCCATCGGCGATGATATGGGATTCCCCGTCATCACTATGCCTGATACGGGATTTGCCCAAAAGACGGTAGGGAAGCTCCAGCCGCTGGTATCCTTCAGGCAGTTTGGCGGATATCCGCAATTCCTTGGTTTCACCGATATTCAGAGTGCTGAAGCTGAGTTTTGCCCCTCCCCCCAGCAGAAATTCTGCGAACCCTCCGTTAATGACCATGGAAAGGGGCTTGATCCATTCCCGTTTTCCCGAGGAATGGAGGAGACTGAGGCAGTCATTACTATCATCATCGGTAAGGATGAACTCCATGCCGCCGTAGGAAATACTTATCACCCCTTCCAGGGGGTGTTCGATACCCGCCGGAGCATCACTATTTGAGATTTGTTTGCCATAGTGGCCGGAAACTACAAAATCGCCGACCTTTTGGGTAAAACTCCACTGTTTGGTAAACTGGATGATCACCAACAGGACAAAAACAGCCGCATACAAGGCGGTGAGGCTAATAATCCGGGGCAAGATTGGCTTTTTC
>BNUR01000348.1 GCA_025997495.1 Spirochaetia bacterium
TCAACATTTTGTATATTCAAACGACGTTAAGAAAAGTAGATAAAGAGATATAAGACAGTGAACATAACGAGAAAGAAGATTATAGGTATAATGGTGCCGCCCCCCCCCCCCCCCCCCCCCCCGCATTTAGCAACATATTCTGACAATCATTACGGTTTACTGACATATAGCAACATCTCTTGCCATTCCTTTAAGGTATGGTCATACGCCCCTTCGGGCAACATCATCACGGGAAATTCTGACAGACGAAACAATCCCAAACTTTCTCAAGTTACGTATCCGGTAGAGCTTCCCTGTTTCCTACACGAGGCTGCGGCATATAGAGCCAGATTTTCAGCAAGATTATTCCAAAAGAGTGTGTTTTACACAATGCGGCAGGTTTTGTTTTTTAGCCGGTCAATTCCCCTTTGGAAACCGGTAAAAATAACCGTTCGTTGGACGGTAACAGTATAGCCGTGCGGGCTTAATACGCGAAAGGAGAATAAAAATGGGGAAATGTGCATGGTGTGGGAACTACATACCCGACAGTGCGGACAAACAAGGGTTCAATAACGCAATGGGAATGATGGGGCTTGACCTTATCACAAAACCACTCGGCAAAGCATTGATAAAGCAGTATTGCAGTAAAGCGTGTAAGGTTGCTGCGGAACAGGCAAAAAATGGCGGCGGCGGAAATTCCGGCGGTGGAAATTCCGGCAGTGGAAGTCCTGCCGCCGTAAGCGCTACGGCAGCAGAGACAGACAACGCGGAGAAAAAGGAAGGTTTGCAGACCATCATGGCAATTTCTTTTGAAGGCGATGCCTCATCTATTGTATTGCGGCTTGGTGATTTGCAGACCCTGTTTAGCGCCCACAAGAGCGGAAATAAAGATTCCGCAAAAGCGATACGGAACGCCATTATTGAAAAAATGGGATTAGGTATCCGGCTTTTGAGCAGCAAAGGTGACACCACTAATGCCGCCTATTTTGAGGGGGTGCTAAAAAAATTCAAAATAAAGGCTTTTTTGGCGAGTGCGGGTTTTTAGCTTTTGAACGGGAGACATGGCATAAGTCGTGTCTCTGTTCATATGGAAAAGAAATAGTATCTGGTCCCTGGCGGATGAAGATGGGCTTTACGCCGCGTATACGGCTGAAGATAAAACGAAGGAGAAATGATTATGGCTTTTTGTTCAAGTTGCGGAACTAAAATGGATGACGGCGCGCAGTTTTGCCCGTCCTGCGGAACTCCGGCGGGGGGAGCGGCCCCCACACCGAAATCGGCAACGGAAAAAGTGGGCAATATCCGTAAATGCCCTGCCTGCAGTGCGGAAGTGCCCTCAATGACGGCGATATGCCCTTCCTGCGGGCATGAATTAAATAGCGCACAGGTTTCAAATGTTGTAAAAACATTTACCGAGCAAATAAACGCACTGGATGCAGAGATCGCGAGAGAAAAGAACAACAAGGTCCAACCCGTTAAACGCATAAGAATAGGATGGATTATACTCAATCTTTTTAC
>BNUR01000349.1 GCA_025997495.1 Spirochaetia bacterium
GAGAAAAGTAGGTGCAGCGAGAGAGTGGGAAGGGGGGGGAGGAAAAAGGGATTGAGTAGAGGTGTTTGGTACAGAGGCGGCGAAGAAAGTAATGTAAACAGGCGAAGAGACTCTTTGCCTAGACGACGCACTTCCGATCTTTCCTCCTCCCGGCCCTGTTCCAAAGCCAAGGGGATAAACTCCTCCGCAAAGGAACTATCCAGAGGAGTTTGTCCAAAGCGGTTAAAGATTTTCCGGTAGTAGTCCAGGGCGGCCTCGGGCTTCCCTTCGCGCAGCAATACTATTGCCAGATTCCGGTAGGCCCAGGGATTCTCCCGGGCAGCCAGGGATTGTTCCCACCGGGACGTGGCCTTAGCGATCTCTCCCCGCTCAAGGGCGATCACCCCAAGGTGATAGGGACTCAGCCAGTCCCCTTCCCGGCCAAGGCTCTTTTCCAGCAACGCTTCCCAGGGATCCGCCGAACACACAAAACTCCCCGGCCCCTCCTCAACGGAGCGTATGGGCAGGGATCCGCCGGTGAGCAATTCCAGCCAAGGTTTTTCACCGGCGCCGATAGACTCGGCAGGAAAACTAAGCGCTTCGGGAATGTTCGGAAATTTTGCTGTTGCCGCCGGTTTCTTCGACGCTATCGGGCTTGCCCGCAAGGTCGTTTCCGCAATATGTTTTTCCAAAGCCCCCCAACCGCTGCCCATGGCCAGGATTTCCCTGACCGGCGTTCCCTGACCTTGACGCACGGCAGCCAGAACCCGGTCCAGGTCCACGGGGCTGATACAGGCAGCAACTTGATCACCGGTATAGGCGGCAGCGTCACGATAGTTTTCCTGGTGGGCGATCCGGGGGTCCAGTTGCAAAACAGTGAAGCCCTGAACCCAGTCAATGGAACTGCGGCCGGCAAGATCGGCGGTGTGGAGCTGTGTCGGGGCAAGACCGGCCTGGAGTTCCAGATATTCTTCGCCGGGGAGGGACAGATAGTCCTGCCAGCGGCGGCCCCCGGGACCGGAACCCCAGCAGAACATTTTACGGTATTGGAGAGGGGCGGTGGAAGTTTCCACATAGGCATAGCCGTCTTCATATACGGCGCTCTCCCAAAAGTTTTTTTCACATTGGAAAAAATACTCGTTAGAATAATTGAACAGCGCAGGATAACTGGTGTCCGCTCCGGAAAGGGTGGGTAAGTTCGGAAGCCTGGCGCCGCCCATGGTCTTGGCCTTTCCGGGTACAAAGTAAATTACCTCATCGGTGGAGGAGAGAACCCGGGTTCTCTTGGTTTGGGGAACCGCAACATTGGTCCACCAGTAGAGCGGCTTTTGTTCAGTGTCAGGATTTTCTACACGGACATAGGCATAGAGAACCGGTGCGTCATCCGCCAAGGAAAATTCGATACGCCAGAAAAGCCGTGTCTGGCGTTCAAATTCCCAGAGCCGCAGTATTGGTGATCCGCCCTTTGAACTGACCCCGCAACCCTCCGGGCTGACC
>BNUR01000350.1 GCA_025997495.1 Spirochaetia bacterium
GGTGTACCACGGTATCCTGAAAAAGTATATCAAGTACCCCGACCGGCGGCTCCCCCGGTGGGAACCGTACATTGATAAGCTCCGGGAGGCCTACCGGAAAAGCCGGAACGTGAATATCCTTAACGTGGGGTCCATGAGCCAGGCCGATGAAACGGAGTTCCGCCGCATCCTTGAAGGTCTGGGCCTTAATGTTACGTTCATCCCCTGCTATGCGGAACCGGAGGACTTCCAGTATGGTTTGGAAACGTCCCTTAACGTGAGCCTCTGCGGCACCCATGACGATTATTTTGTGGAACACCTCAAGGATAAATACAACATCCCCTTTATTGTAGACACTATTCCTATCGGCAGGAAAAATACTGACCGGTGGCTGCGGCTGGTAGCAAAACATTTTGACCTTGAAGAGGAAGCGGAACGGTTTATTGAGACCGAAAACCGCCTCCTGGACGAGGCCCTGGAACCTTACCGGAAACTCCTCCACGGAAAACGGGTATACCTGACCGGCGGGGAGGTGCGTATCGTAGCCACCGCGGAGATCATGCAGGACCTGGGCATGGAAGTGGTTGGGTTTAAGGCGCACCATTACGACCGTTTCGTGGAACCCATCTTTGAAGCCCTGGACAATGTGGACGATGTGGTCTTTAGTGTTGCTACCAATCAGCCCTTTGAAACATCGAACATCATCAACAGGCTGAAGCCGGATATTATCGTGGCCCATACGGGGGGGAACAATATTGCTTCCCGGCACGGCCTCCCCATACTGCCCCTGTTCCATCCGGCCAACAATTACTGCGCCTATACCGGAGTCTTTGAGGTGGCCCGGCGGCTCTATGCGAAACTACGGAACAGCCAGTTTAACCGGCAGCTTTCGCTCAATGTGCCGCTGCCCTTTAAGAAGGACTGGTACGAGAAGGAACCCTTTGCGTATATTAAGTACGCTAAGTAGCAGGGCCCCCATGAATGTGGTCATAATTGGCGGGAACGAGTGTATGGAATGCCGGTACAAACGGGTATGCAGGGAGTACGGCTGCAAAGCAAAGGTTTTTACCAAATTTGAAGGGGGCTTACCGGATCGTATTGGGGATCCTGACTTAATTGTTCTTTTTACCAATCCGGTTTCTCATAGTATGGCGCGGGCTGCAAAAAACAAGGCAGTCCGGAGCAATATTGTCCTTATCCAGTCACATTCCGGAAGTTGTAATGCGCTGAAGAATATTTTGAGAAATACAATAATGAGCTTCGATTTCGAACAGGATACACGCATGAAAACTTCATGACCTGATGTGGTTTTAGTATTTTGCGGTAAACGGAAAGCTGTACGAAGAAGTCAGGGATCCTGATATAGGTAAGGGAATTCCCTGGAAACAAGCCGAACGGCCGAGGGCACTGGCAAGATAGGTTTTGCCAACGCCGGTTGGGCCGGCGATAATAATATTTTGTTTTTTTCGGAGGTATGAACCTTCACAC
>BNUR01000351.1 GCA_025997495.1 Spirochaetia bacterium
CGCGGGGCACATCAATCCTCCCTTGCGTTAGCAAGTTCTTGCCGGTGACTGGCGGGTATGTCTACGGTTTGTTCAATGGTCATGACAAGATAAATATAGCATGAAAGGGGAAAAGGTGACAATCCCCATAGGCGTATACCTAAGCCGAACTGAAACGGTATAGCCTTGGAAGTCTTTGCCGCTTTGAATCGGCACAAATTTCAGGCAACAGTTCAATGCGGTCAATAAGCGCATCTATGCCGAATGATAGCAGCAAGGCGTTAACCACTAACACCAACGCTAGCTGCTGTTCCCTCCACAAGCTCCAACGCATGTGTTCCTCTGTACTGACACTCCTGTTCGCAGGGGGAAAAACGCCCGTTGTTCACGAGCGTTTCGGTCACGGCCGCTAACAGCATCTTGCCATAAAACCACGCCTTCGCGCTCGCGTCTAATTTTACCGGTATATCGCCATAGCGGAACAATGATTTAAGCCGTTTGAACGCTAGTTCTATCTGCCACCTCATCCGGTACAGTTCCAGTATCGCCTTAGTTGTCGCTTCCGCTTCCCCAAGGGAGGTCGCCACGATGATATATTTGTTGTATTCGCTTTGCGTTTCGCTTACCACCTTTCCCCCGTGTTTCCGCTGGCTCTCTTTTTTGAGCCGCTTCAGCCCGGCTCGCTCGCTTGCAGTGTCTTTCCTCATCGCACATATGCGGACAGGGACATAGCCCGCTTCCGTTTTATAATAGAATACACGCCCCGCCATTTCATATTCTGCCAGCGGTGACAGCCACGGGAGCAGTTCTTCCTTTTCTCCTTTCGCGTTATACAGGTTAAACGCCCCTGCCCGCAACCGCAGCACATAGTCCGCCCCGCACCCCCGCGCATATTCCATCCCGGATATGCTCCCGTATATGCGGTCCCCCATCATAATGTCCCCGTGCCCAATCCGCTCAAAATTGCTGAGCTTTTCTCCGGTGGTCATGTCGGTTATGTGCATTTCACGCATTGACAGCGTAAATAAATCAAGGCTGTAGTGTAAAAGATAATACTTCTTATGGTTCCCGTGCAGCACTACCTCGCTTGCGTCTACCAGGCTCACCGTTTTCCCCGCTAGCCAGTCCGGTTTTTCTGCCACCAGCCCCGCCTTTCGGCAGATGTTTTTACAGAGCCATTCCAGCCACGCTGCGCTGTTCCTTATCCGCTTCCATACCGCCATTTTGTTCAGCTTCCATTCCCCGGCTATTTGGGTTATCGCTGCTGTTACGGCAAAGGATTTTCCCTCGGTCAAATACAGGAATATCAGCCGCAGCAATTCCCTGGCGGTTTTTATTTTCCCTGCCCGCTGCAAAGCCTTTAATTCCTTTGCTTTCCCTTCCCACCCGTCGGGCATCAGCCCCATCAGTTTATTGAATTGTAGTTTTTCCTCTCCCATGCCCCTATTCTAATATTTTTTCCCTCTTAGGTATA
>BNUR01000352.1 GCA_025997495.1 Spirochaetia bacterium
GACACAAAGGTGAAGAAAAGAAGAGGAAGAGGAGGAAGAGGAGGAAGAGAGGGGCTTGTGATCTTTTTCTCTTCCCTTCGTATTCCTTTGTGCCATTCCTTTGTGTCCGTGAACCAAAGGTTTGATGTGATAAATTCTTCTCTTATGCGTTTATCCTGGGGAAGAAGAGAGAATTGTCTAAAAACTCTGCGTCCGCGAACCGAAGGTTCGATGCGATCTCTGCGGTTAATTTCTTACCTATTTGTAGTTTTTGGTATGTTTTATTGATGAAAAGTTCCTTTGTGCGTAATCCGGTCTGATAAGGGGATAAGGGGCGGCTTCCCTTGATTAATGCACTAAGGCGCATTATTCGGGAGAAGCTATAGAGGGACAAGTTTCTTCTATAAAGTGATCCTTATTACTTTTCAACTCTTTGAGCCTATTGGCGATAACCTGTTCAATATCCGACACCAGATGCTCACAGAACGCCATTACAAACTCCTCCTCCTCCGGCTTTTTCGAGAACAATTGAGTTGTATCTACCCCTAAAGCATCCGCTATACGTTCCAGCATTTGAGGTGAAGGGAAACGCTTGCCCGTCTCAATAAGGGCGATATAGTTCGCGGCCGTGTTTACCAGTTCCGCCAGTTTTGCCTGGCTTAACCCAAGGGCGCCCCGGTACACCTTCATATTTGAAGCTAGCAATGCTTTAAGATCCGTCACGGGATACCCTTTTAGTTATGTAAACCATCGATTTCTCTATCATAAATACATAATAGTTATTGACAATGAACAATATGTTTGGTAATATTTTATCGTTTGGTATTTTAATTGACTAATAGTTCTGCATATTTCTGTATGCATGTATAAAATATCATACATATGCAAGCCCAAGTCCATGGTGATTAGGGGAAATGAAGCGAGGTGGTTAATATGAGAAAGAGGATGATTCTGACGGCAATGTTCAGTGTGGCGCTGGCATTGGGGATGGTTCTGGCAGGGTGCGATAATGGAACAACCGGTGGCAGGGATGTAACGACAAATCCCTTTCCGGGTGTTTGGACTGGTACTGCGTCAATTGGCGGGCAATCAGCAGCCGCTACGGTGACTATAACGGATACGTCGTGGAATTTTGTGTGTTCTGCTGCATCTATGAATGAAACGGGAACATATACCTATTCCGGGAATAACGCGACATTGAAATCCGGCAGCCCAGCCACAACGGTAGGCTATGCAGCGCTAGCAAGCGGCACACTTACCGTTACATTAACCGACGGCGCGGGTATTTATGCCGGCGGTTCCGGTACCTTTACAAAGAGCGGCGGCGACCCTAATCCTGCTCCGAGTGGCGGGATAGTTGGAACCTGGGTTTTAGAGCATGATCCCGGTAGTTTTACCCTGACATTTAACAGTAATGGTACCCTAACCATGGGCGGTACTGATGGAAGCGCGACAAGTCAGCCTGGCGT
>BNUR01000353.1 GCA_025997495.1 Spirochaetia bacterium
CGGCAAAAAGGGCGTCCAGTTCACTTTCCCGCTGTATTCCCCAGATGGGAACGGCATTTGTAAAACCCGAAAGCCACGCACGGGAAGCGGCTACATCGGTGATGAGCCCCCCGCTCAGGGCTTTCATGCAGATAAAACCCACGTTTTTTTCTTCGCAGTACCGTACCAGAGCCTGTTCCTTTTCATCCGACAGATAGTTAAAGGGAAACTGCAATGTATCGTAGAGACCGCTTTCAGCGGCTTCCCGGGCTACAGAGAGGCGGTGGTTGGTAATGCCGATGAAGCGGATCTTGCCCTGTTCCCTGGCTTTAAGCGCGGCTTCGTAGAGTCCGGTACCGTCACCAGGTTTGGGACAAAAGCCGGGGTTGTGGAATTGGTAGATATCAATATGATTTGTCTTAAGATTTCCCAGGCTGATTTCCAGATCCTTCCAAAGATCCTCCCCCTTTTTCGCCATGGTCTTGGTGGCCAGAATAAAATCATTCCGGCGCCCACCGAAGGCGGCCCCCAGTTTTTCCTCACTATCCGTATAGACCCGGGCGGTATCGAAAAAATTGATCCCCCCATCCAAAGCCCTCCGCAGTAATACTACCGCTTCATCTATACATGTCCGCTGTACCGGCAGAGCGCCGAACCCGTCCTTGTTCACCCGCAGACCGGTACGGCCTAATATCGCTTCCACCATACCATTTCTCCTTCTATTGTATATTAATATAGTACCGCTCCAGATAGGCGATTCTTCGCCGCGCATCGGCATACCGGTTACTCTGGGGATACTCTTGTATCAGACGGCGGTAACAGTCCAGTGCCGAACGGATATTCCGGGAGGGCCCTGACGCTTCATACATCTGACCGTAGAGCCACAGAGCTTCGTCGGACCTACTGTGTCCGCCGCTTCTCAGGGGGAACCGCGCCATAAACTGGTCCAGAATGGCAATCGCCTGGGGAATATGACCTGCCTCGTATTCTTCCCGGGCACTGCGAAGGTACCCTTCGGGGGAGGTGTCCGGAGGAAGGAGCGATGGAGAACCGGCCGCCGCAGTTCCGGAAGCAGCGGCCTCTGGGGCGGCAGATGAAACCGGCAGACCCAGAGTGTCAACAGGGGCGGTCTGGCCGGGAACAGCAGAAGAGGCCGACGCGCCTGCGGGGGAGGGCTGACCGGGAGCAGGTGATATCGTCCTGTCTGCGGGGGCAGCTTGGCCGGAGACAGCAGGGGTGGTTTGTCCGGGTACCTCCGCCGGCACCGTCCCGCCTACGGGAGGGGCCTGATCGGAAGCGGCCCTCCCCGGAACCACGATAGATGGCGTACTGGGACGGGAGTTCCGGGCATCCGCAGTTCCGGGGTCAACTGCCGGAGTGCCCGCCTGAACCGGTGAGTTATCCTCCGTAATCGTCTCCCCGGCTATACCCGGCCAGCGGGGTTCGGCAACCACCCTAC
>BNUR01000354.1 GCA_025997495.1 Spirochaetia bacterium
CTCCCCCGCAACGATACTCCAGGTTCCGTCTCCGGCGTCCTCCACAATCAGCGGCTGGATGATCCCCTGCTCCCGGATAGAGTCCGCTAATTCCTGCAGGCTTTCCTCATCAAAATGTTTGCGGGGCTGGCCGGGGTTGGCCTTGAGTTTGTCCAAGGGGATATTGTAAATAGTCCCCGGGCTTTTCAGCGCCGTACCGGCATCGGAACTCGCTACATCGGCTTCACCCACATCGTCCCCGCTGTAATCGTTAAGATCCGCGAGCGGGTCGATCGGAAAGAGGGCGTCAATGCCCTTACCCAAGCGGCTTACAGACGCACGGCTTACAGACACACGGCTTTTAGGCCCCACGGCGCATCACCTCCTCGGCCAGGCTGTTGTAGGCCCTGCCGCCGGAACATTGGGGGTCGTAGCGGGAAATAGGCTTGCCGAAGGAGGGGGCCTCGGAAAGCCGGACATTCCGGGGTACGATGGTGGTAAAAACCTTGTCTTTAAAATAACCGCACACCTTGGTCACTACCTCCTGGGCCAGCCGGGTCCGTGAATCGTACATGGTAAAGAAGATCCCCCCGATTTCCAGATGGGGGTTCAGTTTTTTTTGAATACGCTTAATGGTTTGGAAGAGCAGGGAGAGGCCCTCCATGGCGAAATATTCGCACTGCATGGGGATAAGCACCGCATCGGCGGCAACCATGCCGTTGATGGTAAGCACCCCCAGGGAAGGGGGACAGTCTATTAGGATAAAATCATAGGTATTCCGCACCGGTTCCAGGGCATGTTTCAGAAAAAAATCCCGCTCCGCTTGCCCGATAAGTTCCACCGCAGCCCCGGAAAGGTCGATACTGGCGGGGATCACCGAAAGGTTGGGGATCTCCGTAGGATGGATAACCTCCGCCAGGGTGGCGTTTCCGGAAATAAGTTCATACACCCCGGGTTTGGTGGAACGCTGCCCCACGCCGCTTGATAGGTTTGCCTGGGAATCAAAGTCCACCAGGAGTACCGACTTTCCCGCTTCGGCAAGGTAGGCTCCGAGACTGATGGCGGAAGTGGTCTTACCAACCCCCCCCTTCTGGTTTACAAAAACATATACTCTGCCCATTTCCCCACCGGTATTGAAAACTAGTCCACATTATAATACTATAAATATGCTTGTTCAATGCTATTGAACGGTGCTATTGTGTAGCTTGGCCATAGGGGTTATTCTCCCAAAGGAGTGTTCATGACATCCATACAAATGCTTGCCATTGATTTAGACGATACCCTGTTACGGTCAGACTTGACGATCTCGTTCCGCACCCGGAATGCCATCAGAAAGGCGGAAGCCCTGGGCTGTGTGGTGGTTCTGGCGTCGGGCCGGATTCCCACGGCCATGGAACATTTTGCCCGGCTTTTAGGGCTCCACAAACGGCCGGGCTACCTGATCTGCAATAA
>BNUR01000355.1 GCA_025997495.1 Spirochaetia bacterium
GGTATGACAACGATAAACCCGATGGGTTTGTGTACATTTCCGCCAGCCACAACCCCATTGGGCATAACGGCCTTAAATTCGGCCGTAACGACGGCGGGGTTCTATCGGCCGGGGAAGCAACATTTTTAATAGAAGAATTCCGCCGCCGTATAGCCGAAAAGGATTGTATTCCCAGGATTACTGAACTGGTCAATTCGGCGGACGCTAAAGCCCTGGAAGAAGTGTACACCAGGGCAGCCCAGGTTAAACGGGACGCATATCGGGCCTACCTGGACTTTATCCGGGAAGTATTAACCGGGACAAAAGAATCCGCTTCCAATGATACTACTGCGGCGGAGGGCATCCTCGGGGTAATCTCCCGCTTAATCCGGGAAGGGCCGGACGGCCGCAGCCTGAGTTTGGGGGTGGTGGCTGACTTTAACGGCTCAGCACGAACCCTGTCCATCGACCGGGAATTCCTTGGCTCCCTGGGGGTCAAGCTGCGCACCATGAACGATAAACCGGGGGAAATTGCCCACCGCATTGTTCCGGAAGGGGAATCCCTCGAACCCTGCCGGCTCTTTCTGGAGGAAACCCACCGGCAGGATCCGGCTTTTGTCCTGGGATATGTGCCGGACTGTGATGGTGACCGGGGGAACCTGGTATTTTGGGATGAGGGGCAGCATAAGGCCCGGGCGCTGGAAGCTCAGGAAGTCTTTGCCCTGGCCTGTGTTTCGGAACTGGCCCATCTGGTCTGGACCGGGGAACTCCGTTACGATAATAAGGGGAATGCCCTTTCCAAGGCGGCGGTGGCGGTGAATGACCCCACATCCATGCGTATCGACCGGATCGCCCGGGCCTTTGACGTTTCGGTGTTCCGTGCCGAGGTAGGGGAAGCCAACGTTGTGGGCCTTGCCCGGAAGCTGCGGGAACAGGGTTATATAGTACGCATTCTGGGGGAAGGTTCCGCCGGGGGGAATATCACCCATCCATCGGCGGTACGGGATCCTATCAACACCGTGCTTTCCCTGATAAAGCTCCTCACCATACGAACCGAGGGGGATAGAAAGGGGTTCTTTGAACTCTGGTGCAGCCTTTCCGACCAGGCGGAAACCTATAGGCCGGACTTTAGCCTGACGGACATCATCGCCGCCCTCCCCGCCTTTGTCACCACCGGCGCCTACACACCGGAGGCGCTGCTTCAGATACACACCACGGATCACGGCCTCCTGAAAAGCCGGTACCAGCAGGTGTTCCTCCGGGACTGGGAAACACGGAAAGCATCCTTCCTGGGCCGTTACGGTATTACGGGATGGGAGGCCGCCGCCTACAAGGGTATGGAAGAAAAGCGTGGGATCACCGATTTTTCCGTTGCCGGACGGGGGGGCTGAAGGTGAGTTTTATAAACAAGGCGGGTATTGCTTCGGCCTGTATCTGGATGCGGGGATCCGG
>BNUR01000356.1 GCA_025997495.1 Spirochaetia bacterium
CTGTTCATTGGGCCGTCAACTCCATGTTGGCCGCCCACCAAGCCAAGCTTCGTACCAAGGCTTAAAGGTACATTTTTGAAATGAGGCACCCATAGCTGAAAGGTACATTTCTAAATGAGGCACCACGGCTCTTTGGGGAGCACAAACGGTATCAGGCGCCCCTGCGTTCCCCCTGCTTACTATTTCTCAGCTTGCGGGCAGCATAGAAAAGCATGCCGCTTGCCACAAAAAGAGCTATCGTTAAAATAATCTGCCACATCATAAACTTATCCCCCTAGCCATGTTTTGATAATATCAATGGCCGATAAAATACCCAGAATACCCGCTCCGGTTGCCGCTCCTACAAGTATCCTCGAAGCTACTGAGGGCGGTTTGGCAAGGGTTTCGAGAAGCTCGATAATCTTGTCAAGCCGTTCGGTTATTCTATCCACGATTCAAGTATATGTCTTTGGGAGGAATTGAGCAATGCGCCTGGCACCGTTTTTCTCCCGTAATTCCCCACTCCCCATTTTTGGTCCCTTGTAGGTACCACCTTTTTCATACTATAATTTAGAACATGACCATAGAACAAACTGTTGAAATACCCGCCAGCCACCGGCAAGAACTTGCTAACGCAAGGGAGGATTGATGTGCCCCGCGAAATTCCAGCGGGGAGGATGCAAGTGGTTATTCGATTCCCCGATCCGGCGGAGGCCGAGGAGCCGCGCTCCGAAGACGGATGCCCCCTCTGCGCCATCTACAAGGAACCCAATGAGGAAACCATCGCCGCCTTTGAGGAAGGGGAAGCCATGATGAGAGGCGAAATTCCCTCTCCGACCTTCCATTCCCTTGAGGAAGTGCTGGCGGGTATTTCAACAGTTTGTTCTATGGTCATGTTCTAAATTATAGTATGAAAAAGGTGGTACCTACAAGGGACCAAAAATGGGGAGTGGGGAATTACGGGAGAAAAACGGTGCCAGGCGCATTGCTCAATTCCTCCCAAAGACATATACTTGAATCGTGGATAGAATAACCGAACGGCTTGACAAGATTATCGAGCTTCTCGAAACCCTTGCCAAACCGCCCTCAGTAGCTTCGAGGATACTTGTAGGAGCGGCAACCGGAGCGGGTATTCTGGGTATTTTATCGGCCATTGATATTATCAAAACATGGCTAGGGGGATAAGTTTATGATGTGGCAGATTATTTTAACGATAGCTCTTTTTGTGGCAAGCGGCATGCTTTTCTATGCTGCCCGCAAGCTGAGAAATAGTAAGCAGGGGGAACGCAGGGGCGCCTGATACCGTTTGTGCTCCCCAAAGAGCCGTGGTGCCTCATTTAGAAATGTACCTTTCAGCTATGGGTGCCTCATTTCAAAAATGTACCTTTAAGCCTTGGTACGAAGCTTGGCTTGGTGGGCGGCCAACATGGAGTTGACGGCCCAATGAACAG
>BNUR01000357.1 GCA_025997495.1 Spirochaetia bacterium
ACCGGGCAGTCACCCACCCGGAACCCCCACAGATCCGGACATGCCCAATTATCGGACCTCCGGTCCGCGGCATCCGGCTCCTCTGGAAAAAGATTCGCTTAACCATATGAGTGTACAATCCTGGGTGCTGGTAGGGGAAACTGTTTCAAGTAATCCGCGAACCGCTCCCAGGTATAGGATTTTCGGTTAGACCGGCGATTAAGCCATTTTAGCCATACCACCTGAACTAAATGATAAAATAGCGCTATGCTCTTATAGTTGCCCGTAATCCCGTAGTATGCGTAATGCCCTTTCAGTTTTGCTGCAAGCATTGCATGTTGCTCTTTTTGTGGCGTATCTCGAAAGCGCCTACACCATTGGGTGATTGCCTCTGTTGCTGCGAACCAAAGGTTCGACGCCAACCGTTTGCTGTCTGTTTTGTGGTATACGACCCTTTGCCTTTCTTCGACCTCTTCCAAAAATGTTTGAAGCCAAGAAACGTGAAGCTGCCCTTCCCTTTCCGGTTGTTTCCCTGTGGTGCCGTGAAGTCAATTAGTTTTGTCTTTTCGGGATGTATGGTTAGTCCATACTTTGCAAACCGGAGGGGCAAGACCTTCATTATCCGGTTCGCATCCTCTTGCAGCTCACAGCCGATGGCGGAAACGGTAGTTTCCGATGCATCATCAGCATATCGCACCATAAATGCTTTCCCTTTGAGGCAGGGCTTTACCATTTCCACAAACCACTTGTCCAGCACTTCGTGAAGGTATATGTTGCTCAATATCGGTGAGATTACTCCCCCTTGCGGGGTTCCTTTCCCGGGGTATTCCAGGTTTCCCTGTTCCATTACCCCGGCATTCAGCCGCTTTCCGATCATCCTCTGTATCACTCCATCGTTAACCCGTTGCCCGACTATCTCCCGGAGTTTGTCCTGTGGTATGGTGTCGTCGAACCTTTGGTTCGCGTACTTACTTATGTCCATGTCGATGATATAACCACCGTTTATGTCCATGCTTTCCTTCCAGATTCGGTCAAGAGTTTTGTGGGCCGATTTCCCCGGCCTGAACCCATACGAGAAGTCGTAAAACTCCTGCTCGTATATCGGTTCCAGTACCATTTCTACCGCCCTCTGGAGTATTTTGTCTTCGTACGTCGGTATTCCTATGAAGAACACGCTTGCGCGTGGGAGGCTTCTCGGTTTTACTCCCCGCTTTGGGTATGTACACCCGCTTTACTGCCGGCGCCCGGCATCTGCCGCTTTTCAACTGCTCTACCAGGTTTTCCAGCTTCGCCCATAGTCCCACCTCGTATTCTTCCGCTCCTACTCTGTCTATCCCCACCGCTCCATCCTTGCGCGTCAATTCATACGCACAATACATCCATGGTACATCTATGTGATGTGCCATCGAACCGATTCACCAGACTCTCTCCTGAATATTTCCGGGC
>BNUR01000358.1 GCA_025997495.1 Spirochaetia bacterium
TGAACTTGCCAAAGCTGTCTACCAAATGAAAATACAAGGCGAGTGGCAATGTAGCGAAATCCCAAAAAGGACTCGCGAAATTTTCAAAAAAATAGGCATAGACTGCCTAAAATAAGCGGAGTTAGGGGTTGAGGGTATGGGGGTTGGGGTATGGAAAAGTAAAATCTTCTCCTCCCCCATCCTTCTCTTTTCTTCACCGCGAACCGGAGGTTCTTGCGGAAGCCCTCAAAATTGAGACTTTTCAATTATTATTGCCAATAGAAACCGTCTAGCCGACGGCCATTAGCTCCAATGAAGCCCTGCGAAAGCTCAACAAGGTTAAACGGGCATTTGACGATTCGTTCAATGAAATCTTGAATTCGGTTAAATAAACCCCATCCCCGCCTCCTGTGCGCTCCCTTGTTTCATTTGCAATACAATTGTATACTATAAAGTAGTAACGGTCCAGGAGGGTACTATGCTGGCATTTCAAGGTTATTTTCAGTCGGGGCGGTTTGTAACTGATACCCCTGTTCAAATCCCCGAAAGAAGGAAAACCATTGTCACGGTATTAGATGAGAACGTGGACGATGCTAGGGAACGGAAAGCGTATCAAATGTTATGGAACAAAATAATAGATGAAATAGAAAACTCCGATGAAATGCTTGAAGGTGAGCCGGAACGATTACACTTCAGAAGTCCCGAAGAGACAGAAGCTCTATGATAACCTATGCCCGCGGACTAAAGTCCGATGATACTAACATCGTTTCCTATTTTCTCAAAAAAGACGCAACGATTGTCGCACGGATGCGGCTGGAAAATAGTAATGGAAACCAATTTGTCATTCCCCCAATGGTTTATTTTGAAATCAATAATTGGCTTTTGAGAAATAATTCAAAAAACAAGATGGCGACATTTGAGAAAATGTGTTTTGCTCAAGGTATTGGTGTTATTGATAAAATTGTTTTGGACATTGCTTCAACGATAAAACTAAAAATGCAAAAACAGGGCAAGAGTATTGAGGATGACGATCTGTTTATTGCGGCCTATTGTATGAAACATAACTTGCCTCTTGTTACCAATAATATAGATCATTTTAAAAATGTAGAAGATTTGAAAATTCTAAATTGGGTTGAATAGTTAGTGTTATTTTAGTAATGGTATAAAATATTAAGAATAAGAACATTAGTGTAACGGTCCCTGTCCTCCATCTCCCCTGCGCAAGCGGGTTCTTGGGACCGAGTTGTGAATAGGGGTAAAAAAACAGCGTATAACCTAAACTCACTTCTGAAATATAGTATACAGTACTAAAAATTTCAAAAACAAGCCCCAAATAGTGTAGTGAAGCATATTTTACGACTTAAAACAGGATAATTGCTAAAGTAGATTTTAGTTATGTATACTATATCGATATAGTATACAATGATTATGGGCATTTCATGGTT
>BNUR01000359.1 GCA_025997495.1 Spirochaetia bacterium
CAACATCATCAACTTAAGGGAAAGAGACTCCCGTAAGCCCGATAAAAAGACGATATTCAACCAAGGGGGTCATGTCAGGAAAATACCAGAAACGATTTAACAAGATACCGGGGTGGATAGGCAGCAAAGACCTGAGAAACCGGGCGCGTACCGCCGCAGCGCCGAATGCGTTTAGCCGGAACCGGAAAATGCCCTTGCAAGATATCCTGCTGTGCACCCTGGCAAAAAAGGGAAAGACCGGTAGCATGGAAGTCCGGAAGTTTTTCGAGGACAAGGGCGGCGGGGCGGGAGTGAGTAAACAAGGCTATTTCCAGCAGCGAAAGAAAGTGAACTATGAGGTGTTCGCTGCACTAACGGCGGATTACCTGCAGGACTTTTACCAGGGGGATGAGCCTTTACGATGGCATGGATACCTGGTATTGGCGGTGGACGGTAGCAAGGTGGAGGTTCCGAACTCACCGGAAAATCAGAAAACATTTGGAGCCGTGACGAACCAACACGGCCAAACCCTTGCCCGGGCGCTTTTAAGCTCGGTGATGGACGTATACAACGATTTTTTTCTTGACATCCAGATAGACACGATAAGCGCCAGTGAGAAAGAACTGGCGAGGAAGCATATTGCGCCGGTAAAGGCGATTATCGGGGATGCGCCCTGCATACTGATAGCGGATCGGAATTATCCATCGCTAGGAATGGCCCATATCCTTGAGGAACAGGGGATACGGTACCTATTCCGGCTGAAAACGGGGGATTACCAGAAGGAACGGGATGCGATGGAGGGGCGGGATGAAGAAGTGCTCCTCCGGCATACCCCTGCCCGGCTTAAATCCATGAAGAAGTCGACACCGGAACTGGCGGGCACCCTAACAACCACGGGATCCACCCAGACGCGGATTATCAACCTGAAGCTGGACAGCGGCCAAGAAGTTACGTTAATGACCAATATTCCAACTGACATCAGTACTGAGGAGGTACAGCAGCTTTATTTGAAGCGATGGCAGATAGAAAAGAAATACCACACCCTGAAGAACAAGATGCAATTTGAAAGTATCACGGGAAAAGCCAGCGTATATGTGTACCAGGACTTCTGGGCGCAAGTGATAGTCTATAACATGATACAAGATGTCATGCACTCGGCGAACGAGGAGGCGGAATTGCGGGGGATGGAAAAAGCATATACGTATCCCATACGGGTGAATGAAAATATTGCCATAGGGCTTTTCAAAGACCGGTTCGTCAAAATCTTTGTTGAACCTGACGAGGAGAACCGTTTGGAACTCTTGTCTCAGCTACAAAGCGATATTGAACGGTATGTCTTGCCGGTACGGGTATCTCCGACGAGTCCCAGAACCCGTCATCCATCCAATAAACACCCCCAAAATCTAAAACCGAGCTTTTAGGAGCTTAAGTTGATGATGTTGC
>BNUR01000360.1 GCA_025997495.1 Spirochaetia bacterium
CGGGATGGCATTAAAGGTGTTGAAGCAAAGTTATAACACCAATGATATTGCTGTAATCCGGCAGGCGGGGGAAAAGCTCCTGGGCCTTGCGCCGAATATCCGGCTGATTCGGGATGACTTCCTGGAGGAGGAACTCCTTTCCGGGGAGATTGCCGCTGCGGTGATGTACACCTCAATGGTAACCGCCGCAAAACTGGAGAACCCCGGCCTGGAGGTGGTGTTCCCCGGAGAGGGAATCGGGTTTGGGATCATGGGGAGCTTCATTCCCAGCAAAGCGCCGAACGCCGACGCGGCCTACGCCTTCCTCAACTATATTCTGGATGCTAAACGCGGGGCGGAGTGCTTTGAATTCCTGGGGTATTACAGTACCTACTCCGCTTCGGATCCCCTTATCAGTGATGAATACAAGTCATTCCTTACCATGCCTGCGGGTTTCAATGTGGACATGGAGATGATCCAAAACATCAACGAAGAGGCGGAGGAGGAACATAACCGGATCTGGACCGCGTTCAGGTCTGCGGCGGGAAAATAAACCCTGTTGACTAAGCCGGTCGTGGCGGGGCATGCCGTTCCGAATGCTGTTGGGGGAACCTGCTCCCGGAGCCCTGCCCCCAGGGGGGCTGTCGGTCTCCGTACGCAGAGAGGCCCAAATGCATTCGGCCCGTCATGCCCCGCCACGACCGCTCCGTCACCACTATAATACTAAACGGGCTGGGGGGAAACCGGATGCGTTCGGCTTGTCATGGCCCGTGCCGCTCTTGCTCCGTCACCATCAGTAACGCCATTACCTTGGCGTCGCCCAAAATATTGGCCAGTAGGGTGTACTCGTTGGGCTGGTGGGCGGTGTCGTCCATGCGGCTCCACACTACCGAATCTATGCCGGCGTTGCGGAGGTAGGCCCCTACGGTGCCGCCGCCGATGCCGATTGGCCGGGTTTCAACCTGGTATACTTCTTTGACGGTTTTGGATAACAGTTTTACTAAAGGCGCGTCCGCCGGGGTGGGCTTGGATTCGTGGCACTGGGGGAGGGTATAGCTGATCTTAACCCCGCGCTGGGCTTCCACCTCCGCCTTGATGCGGTCGATTTCCGCCAGTACGGCCTTTGCGGGATACCGGGGGAGAATCCGCATATCCATGCAGAACACATCGTCTCCGGGAATAGTATTGATGTTGGGAACATTCGCCTCTTTTTTGGTGGGCTGGAAAGTGGAGTAGTCCGGCTCAAAGAGGGGGTCGTGGCCGGGGAACTTTCTGGAGAGTTCCTCGTGGAGCCGTACCGCCAGGTCAGCCCCGGCGAGGTGGGCGTTTATGCCCTGGTCGGGCCGGGAACCGTGGGCCTGGGCGCCAATGGTACTGAAACGTATCCAGATAAGGTTCTTCTCCGCAATCTCGATGGTCTCCCCTTTTGGATCGCCGC
>BNUR01000361.1 GCA_025997495.1 Spirochaetia bacterium
GGAGAAAACTAATGGCGCCAAACTATTCTGCCGTTCATAATTATATTGAGCGGCCCCGTTACTTCTGTTCCTTCGGCGGGGCGCTCTCTACCCTGGAAGCCCTGCCCGACACCATTCCTGTGCTCCACGCGGCCGGCGGCTGTGCGGGAAGTATTGCATGGGGGCAAAACGGCGGCTCCGGTTTACAGGTAGGGGGCTATTGCGGGGGGCTGGCCGTACCCAGTTCCAATGTGGGCGAAAAAGAAGTAATCTTCGGCGGGTCAGACCGGCTCACCCACGAAATCCGTAATACCCTTGAGGTAATGGACGGCCGTCTTTTTGTGGTTATCACCAGTTGTGTTACGGAAATGATAGGCGATGATGTGCAGGCGGTGGTTTCCGAAATCAATGCGGAAATTGCGGAAAAAAACAAGGACGCACGGGTGGTGTTTGCACGTACCGGCGGCTTTAAGGGAAATTCCTATTACGGTTACGACATCGTATTGAGCGCCATCGCAAATCAGTATGTGCAGAAACCGGCGCAAAAAACAACGGGCCTGGTAAATGTTTTCGGTATCGTGCCCTATATGGACAGTTTTTGGCGGGGAAACCTTGAAGGGGTCCGTAAGACCCTGGAGCTTCTGGGCCTAAAAGTAAATACCTTTTTTACCGATGAAGATTCCCTTGAGGCGTTAAAAAACTCAGGCGAAGCGGAACTCAATATCCTGGTGTCCGATGTATACGGCATTGACGCGGCGGAAGCGTATCAAGACCGCTTCGGAACCCCCTATATTGTATCTTCCCTTCCGGTGGGTCCCACCGCAAGCGCCAATCTTCTGCGTCAAACCGTAGCAGCCCTGCACCTTACGGTTGATGTGGAACACATTATCGAAAAAGAGAACCGGAAATTCTACCGTTACCTCGAACCCTTGACGGATCTTTACTTTGACGCAGACCTTCAGCGGTATGCGGTAATTGTGGCGGATGTAAATTACGCGGTGGCGCTTACCCGCTTCCTCTTCGACGATCTGGGCTGGATTCCGGTGCTCACCCAGTTTACCGAAATTCTTAATGAAGAACAGCAAAAAAAGCTGGCGGCAAAACTTTCAGGGGCCGGAGGAATAAATCCGCTAGTCGTATTCGACACCAATGCCTCGGAGGCCGGCCGGTACCTGCTGGAAATCTATCCCCGCCGGGAAACCGACCTCTATGTGGATAGCCTGACGCCGGCCTTTGTTATCGGCAGTTCCCTTGAACGGGATTTGGCGTTAAAACTTGGAGCGCCCCACCTTTCGGTGAGCTTTCCGGTGGCGAACCGGGCGGTGCTGAACCGGGGCTATACGGGCTTTGCCGGGGGGCTTACCCTGGCGGAGGATCTGCTCAGTGCGGCGGTGGCGGCACGGTAAAGGTTTATCAGGAACCTTCGGGTCCTGTTCAA
>BNUR01000362.1 GCA_025997495.1 Spirochaetia bacterium
GGCCCTTGAATACGTTCCTGGCGGATGCGCACCCCGGACTTGGGGATATTCCCGGCGCCGGCAGTAGGCGGACAGGAGGCCTCTGGCGTCCAGTAGCAATCGTCCTTTTCAAAGGAAAGGGGCGGGCAACCCCTAGGGCTGCCGGATGCCAGAAGGGAGATTGCGGCCTTCAATGCCTCCAGATCCCTGGTTTCCACTACATGAGCTTTCAGTTCTATTTCTATCGCCATAGAATGCCTCCTGGTAAAATAATATCGCGATCAATGGTTAATTAACGGAAAACCATGGTTATTTTTTACTAAAATAACAAAATTTGGGGGGAAATAATTGGCATCCGGGGTATGATAGCGATATATATTTTGCAAGAGGCTGTTATAAAAAACGATGAATCTGCCGATATTGGTCAAATGAAGCTACGTTCCCGTTTTTTATGGCTGGTATTGGTGGTCGATGCATTAGCATTTGCAACTCTGGCGGCTGCGGAGGAAATGATTGTTGTGCAAAAGGGTGATACCATCTATTCATTAGCCCGTACCTATGGGGTGAGTCCTCAGGATATTTTGGATCTCAACGGCATTAAGGATCCCCGGCGCGTTCTGGCGGGGCAGAAGGTTCGTATTCCCGGCCCCCAGACAACGGTTTCCCCTTCCTCCAAGCGGCAAACACTGGTGGATCACCTGGTTGCGAAGGGAGAAACCCTCACCGGCATAGCCCGGCAGTATGGGATTTCCCTGAAAACCCTCTGTTCGGCCAATAACGTTTCGGAAACCTACAAGGTGAAAGCCGGGGAACTTCTGCGGGTACCCCGGATCGGCCCGGCCATAGCGGTGCTTCCCCCTGCTCTAAAGGAGGAACTTGGAACCGGCGTTCCCCCGCCGGCAAAGAATTCGGCTCCCACGGTTCCGGCAAGACCGCCTGCGGAGACGAGTAGCCCGGGGGCCCTTAGCCCCTTTGGGAACAGTACCGACATCCGTGCCACCGTGCCCCGTATCCTTGACCAGTCCGTATCCTGGCCGATTCTGGCTCAGGAAATGGCCTATATGACCGGGAAGCTAAATGGGGTGGTACTCACCGGGGAACAGAATGAGCCGGTAAAGAGCCTGAAAGAGGGGGTGGTGATATCCGCCGGGCCCTACCGGGGCTTTGGGAAGGTAGCGATAATTCAGGTTACGGGAGGTTATTTGTACGTGTACGGCGGTTGCGAAAGTTTATCCGTACGGGAGGGCGACCGGGTTAATCCGGGAACAGAATTGGGGCGATTGGGTAGGGATGCGCTGTCGGAGAAACCCCAGCTATTCTTCCTGGTATACCGGAACAGTGTATCCTTGGATCACGCCATTCTCTTTCAGGTGATTTCCTACGCCCGGGGGGCAAGAGCGGGATCCAAGGAT
>BNUR01000363.1 GCA_025997495.1 Spirochaetia bacterium
CCGGCTCTGCTTTAAATGCCCTGTCGATGGGGTTCTATGGCAACACGACTACAACGCCGCCGATGCCATCAACTGATTTAGATACCTTTGTGGGTTGTCCCGCTTCGGTTACTGCCGGCCTGCACGCTAACTGGAAGTAGGGGGAAGGAGGTGTAACATGGATGGATAGAACCAGCGCAATCAACAGGAACGACATCTACAGTTTCCGTGTTGTGTGCCCATAAAAAAGGGTTTTGCGAAGTAGAGAAGGCACAAGAGGGGACAAGAAAATCGCCGTTGGCGGGATGTCCTCCTGGGCCAAGTGGAACTAGAGGAGAAAAGAAGATGATAACAATTACGGATGTCAGTAATGACACACAACGCTATTGGGAAGTAGTTGATACTACAGGTAATCAGTCGCCTGAAAAAATCATATATGGTGATTCTGCTGACCGTGACCGTGCACGGAGACAGATCGTTGAACTACGTAAAGCGGCTGGATATATTGACACAGGATGGCAAAAGGGCAAAGAAGGTAGCGTATACACCCTTGCCCCTGGTAAGAATCCCACGACAACTCCGGCAATCGAGGGGCAGAGACTGGATGACATTGAGAACTGGTTGAAGACTGGTTTTGTAAAACTGGACAAAAAGATATGTTGCGTAACGATTATTTCAATCGTAGGGAGTATCGCGTCAATAATATCTCTTTTTATGCAGATACCGTGGAGGTGACCAACCGGGAACCTCACGAAGCGAACCTTCGGTTCGAACACGAACAAAGAATGAAATTTAAAAGCAAAAGTTCGTGTGGTTCGTGTGGTTCGTGGTTAAATTCTTCCTGTTTTGTACTTAAATAAACACCTATGGTGACAGTCGCCGTTTTTAGCAAAGGTGTTACCCGCTTATGCGGTGGACATATATAATTTTGACGACAGGAAAGACCGTTAGGAGAAATTGCAGTGGGCTATGATATTGAAACAACTGAGGCTAATATTAAGAAAGGTCTTGCAGAAGCTATGGAAAAAGATGCTGATAGAATTGCGCATGAAGAGCAGCATATTCGTGATAGTTTGCAGCCACTTGAAAGGATTGTATCCGATGAGGGACAAAAAAACTTAAATTCAATTGGAGCATCTCAACGCGCCTCACCGCTAAGACAACCCAAGAGTATACAGATGTTTCGGGAGTTCCATAAAAGGGGGCTGGAACCGCCCGCGTTTTTTGGCAGGGAAAATGAAATGCCCGATGACATTAGGGAATTGTTTAATGCGCTGGCCGGAGAGTGAGACAATCTTTCATCCTCGCCATCCGGACCATCACCTCAAACAGCACATCGCAGGGAATGCAGTACCAGACGAAGAACGGGTTACCCTGCACCGGACATCTGAAACTCTGCAAAAAAAGGTG
>BNUR01000364.1 GCA_025997495.1 Spirochaetia bacterium
ATAGAATGTTGCCAACTAATAAAAATCATCGGACTGAAAGTCCGCTTCATCTACGGTTGCGGCAGGCGCAGGGATTTATCGGAAGCATATTTTCACTAATGCCCGCGTTGGGAGAAATCAGTGTGCCGATTATTCAACGTTATGCCGCAGACAGGACGGGTTGCCTGTGGAAGTCAGCAAACGTTTGGCCAATGGCGAGAACCTCCATATAGGGATAGATTCAACCGGATTAAAAGTGTATGGCGAGGGGGAATGGAAAGTTCGTAAACATGGTTGGTCAAAACACCGGACATGGAGGAAAATGAGCATATGCATGGATTTGGACACCCAGGAAATACTTGCGGTTGAATTAACGGGAAATGATGAAGCGGATGCACCGGGAGCGAAAAAGATATTGGAAGGCAAGACAAAGAACATAGAATCATTTAGCGGGGACGGCGCGTATGATGATGCGGACTTTCAGTCCGATTGTTTTCGAGAATTTCTTGGAGATGAGGTGAACCAAATAATACCACCGCCGAAAAACGCAGTGGCTCATCCCGAAATAGAAAATGATCCTAAAATGGCATACCTTAAACAACGCAATGATGCGGTCAATACAATAAATGAAACGAGCCGTGATGAATGGAAAGAGAAGTCAGGTTATCATAAAAGAAGTTTAAACGAAGTGGTAATGTACCGCTACAAAACCATATTTGGGGAAAAACTGTCTGCACGCAAAACTAAAAATCAGGAGACAGAGGTGCAATTGAATTGTAAACTGTTGAATGTGTATTGCGACTTAGGGATGCCGGTTTCGTACAAAGTTGATTAGTTGGATACCCGGTTTGGTCTTGGTGGCGTTAAATCGTACCGTTGCAACAAAGTCCTTATTACTTATAAATTCATTACAAACCGAATCAGAAAAATCAGAACAGAAGGGGTTTTATAATTTACTAAAAGGACTTTTTGGTACTTTCCGCAATCCGACAGCCCATGTAGCAAAATTGAATGGCCTATGGATAAACAAGGTGCATTAGACCTTTTTGCTATTGCATCTTATTGCTATAGGTGAATTGAAAAATCAACACTAAAATAATTGTAACCGTTCACGGCCTACAAGGCTAAACCCGACCTAATGAGAACGATGGAATTTTCGAATGAAGGGTTACCGAATCTAAACATTGTTTTATGAAATTCATAACAGACCTATTTTGCAAAGAACACGTAGTAAAGATTGTCCAAAAGCGTTCATGCCATTCGTTGCCACATTGGCTCCGACTCCCTTGAGTAACCATTCTATCGAGGACAGATTGCCGCACCGTCTGTTCCGCCGGATTATTTGTCGGACTAATATCACTTTCAATAAATCTGAAATATTCACTCTCCCATTGCCGCATTCTTTTTG
>BNUR01000365.1 GCA_025997495.1 Spirochaetia bacterium
GGCAAAATCTTTTGGAGGATACGAATGAAAATTACACCGTATTTGAATTTCAATGGGAATTGCACAGAAGCAGTTGAGTTTTATGAAAAAGCCTTCGGGGTCAAAGCCAAAGTAATGAGGTATAGTGATGCGCCTCCGTCCGAAGGTTACAAGCCGCCGCCGGGAACAGAAAATTTTATAATGCACGCGTGCCTTACCAATCGCGATGATTATACCGTTTTTCTTGCTGATGTAACGCCGGATATGCCGGTAACCTTTGGCAGCGGCATGTCTATTTCGGTAGAGTTGGATAACGCCGATAGTGTCAAATCCGCCTTCGACAAACTCAAAGAAGGGGGTACCGTTACTATGGAACTCCAAAAAACATTCTGGAGTGAATATTTTGGCTCTTTGGTGGATAAATTCGGCGTTAGTTGGTTTATCGAAGTTAAAATGTAAAAAGCAGTGTACGGCGGGACGGTAGCCCGTGGTCGAAAGTGTTAATGACCATTTAACAGGAGACGTATATGCAGGAATTACTTGAAATAACCATGGGTGAGGCCCTGCGGGGACAGGCGGCAAAACGGGGAAACAGTGAATTCATTGTTTTCCCAAATCAGAATATTCGGTACACCTTCGGTGATATCGATAAAAAGGCCGATGCTTTAGCCAAGGGGCTTCTCGCGGCGGGCTTCGCCAAGGGGGACCACATCGGGATATGGGCATACAACGTCCCCGAATGGCCGGTCGTATTCTACGCCGCAGCGCGGGTGGGAATTGTCGTAGTACCGATAAATGCCAATTGCAAGCATAAAGAACTGGGCTTTATTTTGAAGCAGGCGGACATAAACGGACTGTTTATCGTTGACAAATTTCGGGATGCAGATTTTTCGGAAATACTCTACCAGATAATCCCGGAATTACAGAGCGCTGTTGCCGGAAGCCTTGAAACAATTACATTCCCCTGTTTGCGGATGGTAGCAAATATGGATGTAACGCCCCATTCGGGAATGTATGTTTTAGAAGACTTGATAAAACAGGGAAGTAAGATTGCTGATACCGAATTAAAAGAAGCGGAAGCTCAAGTCTTCAATATCGATACAGCCTGTATCATATATACTTCCGGTACTACCGGTATACCCAAAGGCGCGATGCTTACCCATCGGAATCTTATCAATTCCGGGAATATGAATGTTTATAAGCCAAGCAGGCAGGGGAAAGTTAGTGAAAAATCCATAGGCTTAACTCCGGCGCCTTTTTTCTATATCACCGCGATTATCACCGTGCTTGTCTATGGCTTCCCCGGTAGCTTCCTCCATTTTGTAATAACCCTTCATAATATTATATCCTCTAGCGCAAATTTCTCCGGGCACATTCGGAGGGCATTCCTTGTTATTTGTATCCCGAA
>BNUR01000366.1 GCA_025997495.1 Spirochaetia bacterium
ATACCAGCCAGGGCTTCAAGGATGCGGTTGCGGCAGCTCTGAATGAAGCTGGTGCACCTTCTTCATTTACCGCTTTTGTTGCGGTAAAGACGCTGCCGGTTTCTGTTAAAGTAGTTGCAGGGCCAAACATATCAGAGATTCCCTGATGAGAGGCAAAGGCGGCTTGTAGCTTGGCAGCATCCGCACCAATCTTGGCAGCCAGTCCCGCTATGGTGGTATCAGTAAATGCTAAACCACTGCTCACATAGGCCGCGTTTGCAGCAGCGTTGCTAATAGCCCAGAAATTCATGGCGCCTCCGGCGGCTTTCCGGGCATCAAGCATCCGGTGGTGTACTACCGCATAATCATCAGCATGGGTCTCATACTCAACGGCGTCCAGCGCAGGAACTGTTTTTCCATTGCTATTTGTCCCGGCGAGACTAGACGCTATGTCCGGTGTCGTGTCTGCGGCGTTCTTATCACCCTGTCGCAAAGCAAGCAGATCACCATTTTTATCAATAACCGCTGAGTAATAGTGGCTGGCTTCACCGAGACTGGGGTCAATACCTACCCAGCCGATTTTACCACCCTTAAATACGGTGTCGGCGCCAACATCTACCGCCATTCTGATACCATCGCCCACATTGCCATGGTTGGACTGGGGTATATCATATTTGGAGTCGGCGTTATGGTCCGCCATAAGGCCATCACGATCACTATCAAAACCACCGGTGGCAATAACTACGCCCTTGGTTGCATTGATGGTATAGTTATATTTTTCCGATACCGCCTTAACCCCGGTTACCGTACCGGCTGTGACGATCAGCTCCGTAGCTTTGACACCGGTCAGAATATCATTATTCAGTTGGCCGCTCAGATATTGCACAAGGCCAAGACCACCGGCACTAAACCGCATACGGGGTGCGGCAGCAGTACCAGAGCCACCGCCAGGAGCGCCACCAATACCTAATGTGGCCAGGGTTGCGTAGGAATGATCCGCAAAATACTGCACTAAGGTCGAGTTGGCGTAACCTTGGGCTCGTGCCATATAGTAATTCTTTAGAGCATCAGCCTCTGCTTGTGTACCATCCAATGCCGCATACACAACACCGGCGGCAGTCTTGGTAGAACCGCCGATAATCGGCTGTTTTTCAATGACAATTACGTTAGTATCACGTGGTGGGGTGGGAAAATAAAACGGAGGAGCTGGAGGATCAGTAACTTGAATATCCTGAGCCGCAATGGCGGCGCTTAAACCGGAAATACCGCTGCCTATTACCAGGACTTCAGTATTTAAGACCTTATCAAGCTTTGCCGGACTTTTCGCCTTGGCGGTAAATGAAGAAGGTGCACCAGCTTCATTCAGAGCTGCCGCAACCGCATCCTTGAAGCCCTGGCTGGTAA
>BNUR01000367.1 GCA_025997495.1 Spirochaetia bacterium
ACCAGGCTTCAATTTATTACAAAATCCTATTACTATATTGCTTACTTTGTCCTTTTCTCTGGCTTCAACCCAGTCTGTCGAGATATGATTATATGCCTTTCTGTTTTTCTCACTTGTATTCATAATGTAATCCAGCCATGCTACTCATCAAACTCGGCCCTGTCATATTCATTCAATTTGTGGGATGTAATTATGGTATAACTATAAGAATTAATTGTCATCATACAATTATCTACATTTACATACCAGTTTTTACCTTTTCTGGAAATATGGCAGTTTGGATCTTTAATTTTATTTTTACACCATTTTACAATATCGGTAATATCCAAATCGAGATTATTTTTAATTCGTTCAATTCCTAATTCGGTTGTATGGATTTTGTCAAGATTAAAAATTAAGTCATTGTTTATCATATATGACCTTATTCAGTTGTGCTAACTCTTTATAACTTATATCAGGGTTGGTATATCATTTTTTGCCCTGAGTCTTATCATTATAATTTATTGCATGTTTTGGACAAAACTGGAGACAAGCCAAGCATTGCTCACAGTGATGTTGAAACTCTGGCTTATTTGATACAATTTCAATGTTATTTACAGGACAGACTTCTTTACAAACACCACATCCAATACAATCACTATTAATATTGAAATATTTATCCTGTTGAGATACAGTTTCAATGAACTTATTATAAAATTTACCTACTATTCCATTAGGCTTTCCGGTTGAGTTTGTTTTCTTATGTTGTATTGAATCAATAATGGATTCTAACTTTTTATCACATTTATCCAGACGTTTCTTAATATCATTGGGAACATTAAAATTAATAATATAATTTGAAAATAACCTTATGGTTTTCCCATAGTTTAATTTAATTCCGTTATCGAGCATTAATTTATTTAATATTTTTATACCATCTCCTTTGAACCCTCCATAGGAAGCAATAGCATAAACATAAGTTTTTTCATTGTTGGTAATTGTCATACTTGATATGAAATCTTTTACACATTTGGGAACACCCCAATAATAAACCGGATAGATAAAGCCAATGCTTTCATATTCTTTATTGATGGTTATTCCTTGATTTGAACCTATTGAGAAAATTTCACAATTACCGATTTTATTTGAGACCATCCTTGCAATCTTGAGGGAATTTCCTGTTCCTGTAAAATAAAAAATGATATTAGCCATTATGGTCTCCTAATACCCCATTTTTCATATTTTTCACCTTATGTCAAGTCCAATTCATATAACTGGGTGCAACAACTTTTTCCGGGTAAATTAGGCTGCTGGCCGTAGATGGAATCCGAGTTTGCTGGCGGCTCTCGCGCAAAGGGTCAGCATATGTTGAGCACACCGTTCATTCCACCGCATACCGGC
>BNUR01000368.1 GCA_025997495.1 Spirochaetia bacterium
CGTGGTGCCTCATTTAGAAATGTACCTTTCAGCTATGGGTGCCTCATTTCAAAAATGTACCTTTAAGCCTTGGTACGAAGCTTGGCTTGGTGGGCGGCCAACATGGAGTTGACGGCCCAATGAACAGCTTGCTGTAAAACGACCGGATTGTACAGTTCCTTAAAAGCGATCAACCGGGCCTTCACCTCGTCGGCGAGATGAGTGGATTCCAAGAGGCGTTGATACGGGGTTTTAGGGCGGTCATAGTTCTTGACCGTTTTTGATCCGACGGAGGTTTTACTGATGAGTTTCTTGTTTGGGATGAAGCAGTTGAGCAGTGGGCAGAGCGCCGCATAGACCCGCCCCAGAGCGGCAAGTTCCTTCTCCGTATCGAGACGGTAATAGCCGATATAATTTCTGACGAAGGCGTTGTTTTTCTGTTCGGCGTAGCAATTATCATTTTTATGACGGGAACGACTGCGGGACAAATCAAGGGTTTTGGTGATTTTCCACCAGTTCAAAGTGTCGTAATTTATGAACTCACTGCCATTGTCACTATGAAGCTCAATCATGGCAAAAGGGAGGGTGGAATGGACGTTTTGGAGGCCTTCAAGGGTCCATTTATGTGCTTTATTGCGTAAAGCGCGGAATTCAGACCATCCGGAAGCAACATCGGTAACGGTGAGGGTCAGATTGAACTCGCCTGAGTCATTATCACCGCAATGATGCACCGTATCAGTTTGGAAATAGCCCGGTGTAGTGCTCTCAGCGGGGCTGTAGTGCGTCCGAATGGGTATCTGCTTAATGAGGGCTGCCTCGCCGCACCGGGTGCCGCTGATGCCCCGTATCTGCAATTTGGCCCGCTCGCTTTTGAGTTTCCGGTCGATAGTCGCGGGGCTGATTTTGAGCAGTTTTTGCTTGATTTCAGGGGTGAGGTGAAAGTCCGGTTCCCTGCTTGCCTCAAGATAGGGCATAGTTTCTTGCATAAACGGGGCAAGATATTTTCCGCATTTATACCAGAAAAATTGCCAAATATCTCGTAAGACTTTTACGAAATCCGGGCCGTAGACCAGCTTTCCCTGGTGGTTGCTGGCCCGTTTCTTTTTGGTTGCTCTTCCCTTTTTTTTCAGTCCCTGTAGCTTCAACATCCGGGAGGCGTATTGGCGGTTGTAGCCAGATGTTTTGATGGATTCGTCAAGAATGGAGGTCTTTTCTTTCCGCTCCGCTTGACGATACCGTGCGCTGATTTCTTTGGTCAGTGCTTTCTTCTCGCTCATTTTTAACCCCATTTTGGCCTCCGTAAGCTCGCACCTTACAGAATAGCCCGTTTATTTGGGGTACATTTTCTAAATGAGGCAAACCTTTATTTGGGGTACATTTTTCATGAGGCACTGCG
>BNUR01000369.1 GCA_025997495.1 Spirochaetia bacterium
GATATTGAACGGTATGTCTTGCCGGTACGGGTATCTCCGACGAGTCCCAGAACCCGTCATCCATCCAATAAACACCCCCAAAATCTAAAACCGAGCTTTTAGGAGCTTAAGTTGATGATGTTGCCCTGCTGCCGGGCTTTCCCTTTGACCCGGGGGATTGCCGCTTTGTAGGAAAACCGGTAGATTTTATCGTGTTCCGGGGAATGAACGAAAAGAATATCACCGAGGTAGTGTTTCTGGAGGTTAAAAGCGGGGCCGGGAAAAACCTGAACGACCAGGAGAAACGGCTCCGGGACGCCATCCGCGCCGGCCGGGTTCGATGGGAAGAATTTGACGTATAGAGAGAGGTGAGCAATGAAAACAATCGCCATCAACGGCAGCCCCCGTAAGGGCTGGAACACCCACATTTTGGTGGAGGAAGCCGGGAAGGGTGCGGCAAGCCGGGGTTCGGAGACGGAACTCTTCAACCTGTACGACCTTAACTTCAAGGGCTGTATCAGTTGCTTTGAGTGCAAGCGCCGGGGCGACAAGAGCCTGGGCCGCTGTGCCGCAAAGGACGGCTTAACACCGGTGCTGGAACGCATCAATGAATGTGACGCCCTCATCATCGGCTCCCCTATTTATATCGGGGAGGTCACCTCCGCCGTCCGGGCGCTCTTAGAACGGCTCACCTTTCAGTACATCACCTATGGCAAAGAAAAAGGCACCTTCTTTACCCGGCGCCTTCCAACGCTTCTCATCTACACCATGAATGTAAGCGAGGCGGTAATGGAATCCAACGGGTATGCGGAAAAGTTTAAGTTCTACGAGGATCGCTTGAATGCGCTGATCGGCCCCGCAAAGACCCTGGTGTGTACCGAAACATGGCAGACCACGGACTACAGTAAATACGAGATGACCATGTTTGACGGGGACGCCCGGAAGAAACGCCGTGATGAAGTTTTCCCCCAGGACAGGCGCAAGGCATTTGAACTGGGGGCGGGGCTATTGACGGGGCTTCAATCGGCGTAGTGGAAACGGCACTGGGCTATTTCGATTGAGCTATTCACAATTCGATAAACCAGACAGTTTGTATCGTCAATCCTGCGGCTCCAGAAACCGGGTTTGTGTTTTAACGGTTCCGGTTTGCCGATGCCCTCGTTGCCGTTGCGTTCAATGTCTTTAATGAGCTGATTTATCCGGTGTAAGGTTTTTTTGTCCTGGGTCTGCCAATATACATACGCATCCCAGGCATCATCAGCCCAAATTTTAGTAAAACTTAAAAACCCACCGCCTATGGCGGTGGTTATGTACTGATGGCTATGCCGTAAGAAAAGCATGAAAGATGGAGGAGGTGGATATTAAGCAATGAATTCACGTAAGCAGACAAA
>BNUR01000370.1 GCA_025997495.1 Spirochaetia bacterium
ATTCGGCCCATGCCGGTTGTCGGGTATCTTCTCCGCCGCTTTGTCTAGATTCCTCATTAGCCGCTCAAATGTTTCCCCACCCATACCCCCGATTTTATCATAAATCAGGCAAATTTAGAATTGCTGCATTGACATTGAGGGGAAACGGAATAATACTCAAAACACATTATGAAAGCATTTTTGTTTTCAATACTATTGGGCATTGCGGCATTTTCTGTCCTCCCGGCTCAAAGCGGGAGGGGGGGCGGCAGCGCTAGGGATCCGGGGGGAGGCCTTTCCGATGCCCTTTCCCAAATGGACAGCGCCCTTTCCCAGGCCAACGATGATATATCTTCAGAGGACGCCTACTTCCTGGGCCGGGCGGTGGCGGCAAATATCCTTTCCCGGTACCGGCTTTACACCCAAAAGCCCGCCGCCGCCCGGTATCTGAACCAAATCTGCGCCGCCATAACAGCCAATTCCCCCATGCCGGATGTATATAACGGGTATCATGTGGCAATCCTCGATTCCCCGGAACTGAACGCCTTTGCCACCACCGGGGGCCATATTTTCGTGTGCCGGGGGCTAATGGAAGCGGTTGCCACAGAGGATGCCCTGGCGGCGGTTTTGGCCCATGAAATTGCCCACATTCAGCTTAGCCACGGGGTCGAACTCATCAAAAATATGCGGCTTACCCAGGAACTTTCCAATACGGCGGACCGGGCGGCCGGTATCGCCGCCCGGGAAGCCGGGTTGAACCGGCGGAAGGTGCTTTTTGATAATTCGGTCAGGGAAATGGTTACCACCCTGATTGTAAACGGGTACACCCATAAACAGGAGTTTGAGGCGGATACCTATGCCCTGGGGCTTCTGGCCGGCGCCGGCTATTTTCCGGGCAGCATGGTTGATGTTTTGACGATCCTCCAGAAAAGAGGCAGTCCCTCAGGCGCCGGGGGTGCCCATCCGCAGCCTGCCCAGCGTATTACCAATGTCCAGAGGGATCAAAGCCGGTATCAGGTTCAGGATACCCGTTCCTTCCGGGCCGTCCGGTTTGCGGGTTCTTTACGCTAGCCAGGATAAACGCATAGGAAAATAATGAAGAAAAGAGAAGAATATCAACCACGAAGGACACAAAGGACACAAAGGTGAAGAAAAGAGAAGGAAGAAGAAGGAAGAGGATGAAGAGGGGGCTTGTGATCTTTTTCTCTTCCCTTTGTGTTCCGCAAACCATAGGTTTGATGTGTCCTTTGTGATAAATTCTTCTTGCCGGGTAGAACCAGGCAGTTACCCACCCGGAGCCCCCACAGACCCGGACGTGCCCAATTAAGGCATCCGGTTCTTCTGAAACAAGATTCGCCTAGCTAAACGAGTGTACTATCCTTGGTTTCGG
>BNUR01000371.1 GCA_025997495.1 Spirochaetia bacterium
TTTCGACTGCGCCTATTGCGTAAACCGCGCCTCGGCGGATACCCCGCGAACCTCCTTCACCGTGGACGACCTGGTAACCCTAACCTGCGAATTCTACCGCCGCAACTATGTTGAGGGCCTCTTCCTTTCGTCGGGTATCTTCACCGACCCGGATATGGTGATGGGAAAACTTATCGCCGTTGCCAAAAAGCTCAGGACAGAGGCGGGATTCGGCGGCTATATTCACCTGAAGATCATCCCCGGCGCAGGTGAAAAGCTGATCCGGGAAGCGGGGCTCTGGGCAGACCGGCTCAGCGCAAACATCGAACTGCCCACGGACAAGAGCCTCCAAACCCTGGCCCCCCAGAAATCGGGGAAGCTGATATTTGGGGCCATGGAGCAAATATCCCAGTGCGGCGCCGAAAACGAGGAGGATCGCCGCAAAATCCGCTCCACCCCGACATTTGCCCCGGCGGGCCAAAGCACCCAACTCATCGTGGGGGTCAGCGAGGAGGACGACCGGACCATCATCGGCCTTTCCGGCGCGTTGTACCGGAAATTTGCCATGCGGCGGGTCTACTACTCAGCCTTCATCCCCGTGGGCGTCGATGGCCGGGGCGGTATCCCCGATCCCCGGTTACCGGAAATCCCCGGCCCGCCCCTGATCCGTGAACACCGGCTTTACCAGGCGGACTGGCTCATGCGGTTCTACCACTTCAGCGCTGCGGAAATCCTGGAGGACACCCCCTACCTGGATCGCCACGTTGACCCCAAAATCGCCTGGGCGCTCCGGCACATCGGCCGCTTCCCCATCGACCTCCAACGGGCGGACTACGAGGAACTGCTCCGGGTTCCCGGTATCGGCGCCACCTCGGCCCGGCGTATCCTGGAAATTCGGCGGCTCCGTACCCTCAGCTTTGACGGACTCCGCCGCCTGGGGGTCATCCTGAAACGGGCCCGGTACTTCATCACCCTGGGGGGCGCCTTCATTGATCGCCCCGAAGATCCCAAACGGATACGCCGTCTGCTTTCGGATCAGGATGGGGCGGGGCTTCAACTGCCTTTATTCGATTTTTAAAGGAAAGGTATGCCATGATCGAATACACCTATGACGGTACTCTTGAGGGCCTCTTCGCAGTGCTTGACCGTATTTACCGGGCGAAGAACCCGGAGGCTTTTCTCCCGGATCGTGTTCGCGGCCCCCAGGGAACCACGGCGCCCGGCGATACCGGGTCAATGCACTCCCCCGCCTCACACGTAGCGAAGTTTCCCGCACAGCCGGATCTTTTCGGCCCGGACATGACCGGCAATTCCCCGGAATGCAGCCCCCCGCATAAAGGCAGAAAAGAATATGAGGCCGCAATGGTATCGGGCCTGTCTGATCC
>BNUR01000372.1 GCA_025997495.1 Spirochaetia bacterium
ATACAAGAATTATTATCATAATAATATATTATATAATAATTGATATATCTATATTTTTTTATTTTATATTAAAAGAATGTAGAGAAAAAAAAGATAAAAAACACAACCAAAAACAAAAAGAAACAAAACACCAGCAGGAAAAGAGAGGAAAGGAGACAATAAGTTTGGTGGTAAGGGGTGGGGGGTGGGGGGGGGGGGGGGGGGGGGGGGGGGGGGGGGGGGCCGGACAATAAAAATTCTGCCATGTGAAGAAATATATCACATGAACTTTCAGAAATCAACCTTTTTGAAAGATTTTTTTTGAAAAAAGCGTGTGACCAGGAGGCAGGGCCAGCGCATACTTGCTAAGTAATATCCGCCGAACAGATAAAGAATGAAGAGGCCCAGTCCACGGATTACACGGATGAACTCGGATAAGAGGGATGAATGGACCTTCGGTTCTCCGGATGTAACTATTCAGTCGCCCCAAAAGGGGAAATTATACGTATCTTTTGTATATACATCTTCTGCGCACTTGTAGTAATTGCTCTTTTTTGTTACTCTGTACATACATGGAACGGCTAAAACCTTTAAATGATTATCTCTTTCAAAAGCTCATGGGCGAAAAGGGAGATGAAGAGCAATTGCTTTCCTTCCTTAACGCCGTGCTGAAACGCACGGGGCGGGATCAGCTGCAGTCGGTTGAGATCCTTGAAAACAAAACCTTTACCCCAGAAATTATCGGCAACAAGGCGAGTATTTTGGATGGCCGTGCTGTAACGAACCGCGGTGAAAAGGTAAACATCGAGGTGCAGCTCAAGGATTTGCACAACATGGGGAAACGCGACCTTGTGTATTGGAGCCGTGAGTATCTGAAGGACCTTGCCGCCGGGGACGATTACAACACCCTGCCCAAGGTAATCACCATTACCATAGTCAATTTTGATTACATCCCGCTTGAATCCTATCACACCAGTTTTCACTTACGGGAGGATAAGACCCCTGATTTTATCCTTACCGACGTACTGGAAATACACTTTATCAATATGGCAAAGTTCCGCCTTCTTGAAAAGAAGGACATACAAAACGACCTATTAGATCGATGGATGTCATTTTTTGATGAAACGACACCGGAAGACACCTTACAGGAGGTAATAACTATGGATGCAACGATACAAAAGACCAATGAGAAGATGCAGTTTCTTTCCAATGACAAAGAAACCCTGCGTATGTACCATCTCCGGGAAATGGGCATGTCAGATTATACGACTGCCATTAACACAGCCATGGAAAAGGGGGAGGCAAAGGGTATAGAAAAGGGTATACGAAACCTGTTGGAATTTGGTATGACCCCCCAGCAGGTGTCGGTTGCTCTTAAGG
>BNUR01000373.1 GCA_025997495.1 Spirochaetia bacterium
CTAGTAGCAGTCGATATCAGTAATAGGTTGGATCAAGATGTTGTGCAGAACAGTGTTAATAGGACACGTACTAATATTAAGAAGAGTAGGCTGCAGTATAGGCAGAGTGTATGGCATCATCGTACGTGGCGGACAATAGTTTAAAAGAGGGTGGCGAATGTTTATGTACAAGCGGGTCTGGTGATGTAGGAATTTGTTACAGTACAAGGAATTAGGTGATTTCATGATCCTGAATTCGGCCCCTTAAAAAAATGTATCAAAAGCCGGTTTAGAACCAACCCCCGAGCGGTATTAATATAACGCACTTTTTTGATACATGCAAGTAAAATAGCGGGGAAAACAGGATAAAACGCATAGGAAAAATATGGAAGAAAAGGAATCCGGATATCACTGGGATGCCAAAAACCGGAAGCGCAAGATCATGCCCCTGAGTAAGATGCGTTCAAATAACTCACAAACCAGCCGTCACCGGCTTCCCAATAGGTATACGAAATAAACGTATTTAGAAAAATATTTGACAAATTAATAATACTTCATCACATTACTCTCCCTACACAAACAGCGCCTCGTCGGTATGGGGCAGAAAACAGGCAGCAACAAATTCATCCATATAACTCGGATGCGATGACAATTCCAGGTAGGTCATGCTTTGGGCGATTTCGCTCACCTTAGCGGCCGCCCCGGCAGAGTTGACCATGGCATAGGCCCCGGTGAGGCTGGTATTGCCGATATAGTGGTACTTTTCCAAGGGGATCTTGGGGAACATGCCGATACGGATGGTCTTTTCGATATTGATCCCGCTCCCGATACCCCCGGCCACAAAGACTTCCTCAATGCCGTCAATAGAAAAGTCCATAATCGCCATCATCGTCCTGATGGCGGAGAAAATCGCTCCCTTGGCCCGGATAAAACTGTCGATATCCGTCTCGTTCAGGGCAATATCCGCTCCGGTTACGCTATTTTCGGCAAAGGCGAGGACATAACTGGCGGCACCGTACTCGTCCCGGCTGATCCGCTTGCCGTCCCGGATGATTTTCCCCTTGGCGTTGATGATCTGGCAGCGGAAGAGTTCCCCAATGGTGTCGATAAGGCCGGAACCGCAGAGTCCCCCGGCCTTCTGGCCCGCTTCCCCTATAATGGAAACGGTGGGCTCCATACTTTCGGCGTCGATGGAGCAGGCTTCTATGGCCCCATCGGTGGCCCGCATACCGCCTTTGACGCCTTGGGCAAAGACCTGGACGAACTGGGCTACCGGGGGGACAGCGGCATCGAAACCGTCGCCCTCACCCTGACTCCCCCTGCCCTGGATGACGCCATGGCGGATCGGGAACGGTTCCTGGCTATGTATACCGAAACC
>BNUR01000374.1 GCA_025997495.1 Spirochaetia bacterium
TCGGAGCCCAGGGTTACCGTATTGTCCGCTGCCGACTTAGCGGTAACGTATACCGGGTCGTTCATCGCCACCCCCAGGCCCCGGCGCTGGCCGATGGTGTACCGGATGATGCCCCGGTGGGTGCCCAGAATCCGGCCCGTTTCATCAATGATATTCCCCGCAGGCGATACGCGCCCAGTATACTGTTCGATAAAGCCGCCGTAATCCCGGCCGGGGACAAAGCAAATGTCCTGGCTGTCGTGTTTCCGGGCGTTCACAAACCCCTGGGCATCGGCTATATCCCGGACCTGGGGTTTGGTCAGATCTCCCAGGGGAAATTTGGTGTGGGCCAACTGATCCTGGGTCATGGCGTAGAGGACATAGGTCTGATCCTTGTGGGTATCCACAGAACGCTTTAACAGGAAGCGCCCTTCGGGGCCGTCCCGTTCTATGCGGGCGTAATGGCCGGTAACGATGGTGTCAAAGTCAAGCTGCCGAGCCCGTTCCAGGAGCCGGGAAAACTTGATGAACCGGTTGCAGTCAATGCAGGGGTTGGGGGTGGCGGCACAATAAATTGATAAGTGATACAAGCGAAGGGAAGACACTACAGAGCAGGCGGAGAACTCCCGGCGCAGTGGGAAGTGATGCAAGCGAAGGAAAGACACTACAGAGCGGGCGAGGGACTCCCGGCGCAGTGGGAAGTGATGCAAGCGAAGGGAAGACACTACAGAGCGGGCGGAGAACTCCCGGCGCAGTGGGAAGTGATGCAAGTAAAGGGAAGACACTACAGAGCGGGCGGGGAGAGGCGGTGACTGACCGAATGCATCCGGTTTCCCTGCGCACGGAGACCCTTTAGGCCCCCTGAGGCCGGGGCTCCGGGAGCAGATTCCCCGGCTAGCATGAGGGCAGTCACCGCCTCTCCCCGCCCGTGCCTGAAGTGATCTGAAAAAACCTAGTAATATATCAGTATGTGCTCCGTAGTAAGCCGGTGCTTCATCTTAACCATCAGAGTTTGTTCCGACGACGAATAGGCCCAGCCCGAGGAATCGTAGCGTTCAAACTGGGAATCCGTGCGGAAAGGGATGTTGTAAAGCTGTATTTGGGTAAAAGGCCGGATGCCCCGGATAAGCATGTAATGGGTTTCCCCGCTGGGGAAGTTTACGGAAATATCCAGAAAATTGTTTTCCTGGTTGAAATTTGCCGTAACCCCGGCCCCGGCGGTCCAGGCCCAAATGCCGTTCATCGCCGGGACTACGCTTAAGCTCACCGCCCGGGCCGGGGTTACGGCAAATTTCAACCAGGAAAACAATTTTCTGGATATTTCCGTAAACTTCCCCAGCGGGGAAACCCATTACATGCTTATCCGGGGCATCCGGC
>BNUR01000375.1 GCA_025997495.1 Spirochaetia bacterium
GCCGAATCTTTTTTAGCTGCCCGGTACAAAGCAGCCGCCGGATAGTTCCCTTTACATCATCCTCCGACCAGCGTAAGGATTCCGCGCCGGCAAGCACCGGGATCGCCTCCACCGCTGTATAAGCCCGGCGGTTTTTGCGGAAAAAGTTAAGGACACTTTCCTCCTCCCGCATTTTGCCCGAGGCCGTATGACCGCATACATCACAGCAATCCGATTCAGGCGTATCCCCGCTGCCTTCGTAATTGAGCAGGCGGAGCAGGGCCTCCCGCCGGCAGTCCGTAGTATTCCTGCCGTATGCAAACAGCGCTTCCAGCCGTAGTTTATCCGCGCCCTTCTGCGCCCGTTTCATGGACAGCGCATCATCAGGCCCCCAGAGCAGGATAGCCTGGGAAACTTTGCCGTCCCGCCCCGCCCGGCCTGATTCCTGGAGGTATGCCTCCACCGACGGCGGACAGTCACGGTGTATCACCGTGCGGATATCCGCTTTATCGACACCCATCCCGTACGCGCATGTCGCCAGTAACACTGCGTTAGGGTTTTTGAAAAACCAATGTTCCACTTCGGTCTTCTCCTCCCGGCTTAACCCGGCATGGTAAAACCGGATTTCGTGTGCAGAGGAATATTCCGCCTCCAATTCATTCCGTAAATACCGCGCCAGTTTTTCCGTCCCGTTCCGTGATGAGCAAAACACAATCGCCGGCCGCGGATATTTGATGAGCAGATCCCGCACCGCCAGATCCCGAAGTATGCAGCCCTGTGCACTATACCTAATGTTACTCCGATCCGGGTTCCCGATGATACGGTGCGCGGCAGCGCCGCCGTCCAGGCCGCCGAAAATATATTTCTGTATATTATTTAAGACCGGCGCCGAAGCGGTAGCGGTAAAGGCAGTTACCAGGGGCAGCCCTGCGTTGCCCACCGTAGTATTACTGTTGTCTATGGCGTCCTTTTCCCCGGCGTCCGCCTTTCCCGCAACGGCCCGGATAATCTCCCCAATCCGCAGGTAGCTTGGCCGGAAGCTTTCCCCCCATTCGCTAACACAGATGATGCCGATGACCGTGCCGTCCTGGGCAGACAAATAGTAATACTACCCACCGGCGCGGGGAAGTCCCTTTGTTTTCAGCTTCCCGCCATGCTCTTTGAAGGGCCGACCCTGGTGATCTACCCCATCCTCTCCCTGATGGCGGATCAGGAACGGAGTTTGCGGGGACGTGGGTTCGCGCCGGTGATACTTCGGGGCGGTCAGAGCCAAACGGAACGGGAAGCAATCTGGAAAAAGGTGGAATCCCGTGAAAGCCGGTTTATCATTGCCAACCCGGAAGTGCTTTTGACACCAAAGGTGATGGAAAAGCTGG
>BNUR01000376.1 GCA_025997495.1 Spirochaetia bacterium
CAGGGAAAACCCGCCCCATGACGAACTCAAACGCCCGGCATTAAAGGAATAGATGATAACCAGCAGTATAGGTACATACATCAAAAACAGGATTACTGTGATATACGCTTTTTTCATAAACATGGCTTATACCAGCCCTTCCAAGTCACCGCTGCCCCCCAGGGTTTTGCTTAACCGCCGGTACAGATAAATGAAAATACTGGTCATGATCATCAGCACCACGCTCAGGGCCGCCGCAAAGGGCCAGTCATGGGCCTTCATCAACTGCTCCCGTATCAGGTTTCCCACCAGCACCACCTTGTTCCCGCCCAGAATATCGGCGATAAAGAAAAGCCCCATGGAGGGGATAAACGTAAGCACCACCCCGGAAAACAGTCCCGGCATGGTCAGCGGCAGGCTCACCGTCAGGAAAGCCCGCACCGGCGATGCCCCCAGGTCCCGCGCCGCCTCCACCAGTCCCTTTTCCAGCTTTTCCGCGCTGGCAAACACCGAGTAGATCATAAAGGGCAACAGCGCATAGATCATTCCGGTAACCACCGCCGGGTAACTATACAGTAATCGTAACGGCTCCCGGGTAAGATGTATCCCCATCAACGCCGCGTCAAGTGTCCCGTTAGCCCGGAACACGATGATCCAGCCGTAAAGCCGCATGAGGGAACTGGTCCAGAAGGGGATGATTAAGAGCAGCATAACCCGGCTTCTCCAACGCTTTGGGAGCCGTGCCATAAAATACCCGAAGGGATACCCCATGATGATTACCATAACGGTACTGAACAGGGCCAGCTTAATAGACTGAACAAAGGTTCCCGCATATTCGGGAATCCCGATGCGCCGGTAATTCCGCAGGGTAAACTCCGCCGCCACTCCCCAGGCGCCTTCCCGCCGCACAAAGCTTAAAACTACCATATAGAGCAACGGCCCCAGCACAAAAACCAGGGTGAAGAGGTACATGGGAAGCGCCGGGGTAAGCCGGGGTAAGGGATGCCGCTCTCCGGTTTGCTTCACCTTCCTTCTCCTACTTGACCAGGCCCAGGACTTTATCGCCGTGTTTGCCTACCAGCCTCTGTCCAACGGGGTCTACCATAAGATCCATACCTTCTAGGGGGATGGCGCCGAGAAGCACACCCCCATTTCCGGATACAACCATTGCTTCACATACGGTTGAGCGGTTTTCCCAATGAACTTCTACCGGCCCGGCTAGTTTAGCAATTTCTTTCGTGTTATTTCCAAAAGTTACCTCGCGCAATTGCCGAACCCTGAGCCCCAGCTTTCTTCGCAACCGCTCGTTGATTACCAGGGTTATCGCCCCGGTATCCGCCAGCGCCTCTACCGTTATTTTCCGGATCGCCG
>BNUR01000377.1 GCA_025997495.1 Spirochaetia bacterium
CCTCATCCCCCCCCTTCCGGACAAACCCCGAATCCGAGCTGGTATCAAAATACTCGTATTCATCCTTCTCCTTCTGGGATCCTGTATAGGCATCATCCAGGGAGAGGACGGTATGATCCTCCAGAACGAAGACGGTTTTCATAAAGAACCGGTGGATCTGCTCCTTAAGCATGAAGGCCCTGCCCGTATTGCTGCAGCCCTTTCCCTGATCCGCTCCCTGGATCCGGTGGGTTGTTGTACCACCGATTATCGGGAATCCCTGCGAATCCAGGCGGGGCTTCTTCCCGGGGCGCCTCCGGAGCTTATCGACCTGCTGAACTATCTGGAACCCCTTGAGCGGGGGAAAATTGCGGAGGTTGCCCGTAAAGTAGGCCATACCGAAGATAAGGTGCGGGCTTGTTTTTCCCGTATCAGGGAGCTTTCCCCCTTTCCGGGCCGGCGTTTTGCGCCAGCCTCGGCTGCGGATTCCACCCGGTATGTGGTTCCCGATGTGCAGGTAATCAAAAAAGAGGGGGAATTTGTCATCATTCTCAACGATGAAGAGATTCCGGTTCTGGGGATCAATCCGTTTTTTATGCAAATTGCCGGGTATCCCGGTACGCAATACGGAAGAAGGCGGGATGACAAGCCCGTCCGGGACTTTGCTAAGGAAAATATCAAGGAAGCCCGGTGGTTTATTCAGTCGATTAACGAACGGAACCACACCTTGCTCCGGGTCACCCGGGCCATTGTATCATTTCAGCGGTCGTTTTTTACGGATGGCCCTAAACATATCGCCCCCCTGACCCTGCGGGACATAGCCCAGGAGTTGGGCCTCAACGAATCCACTATTTCCCGTGCTTCCCGGGGCAAATACATGGGAACCGAGTGGGGGATCTTTGAAATCCGCCATTTCTTTACCAATTCCATCAGCGGCGCCGGTTCCGGGGGCTCCCACTATTCAAAAGAGGGGGTTAAGGCAATAATAAGGGAGCTTATTACCGCAGAGGAACGGCATTTTTCGGATAAGGAAATCACTTCCCTCTTAGCCGGAAGGGGAATCCCTCTGGCCAGGCGTACCGTGACCAAATATCGCAATGAACTGGATCTGGGATCGTCGTATACCCGGTAGAAGAGAATATATATAGAAGAAAGGCGAAACTTTGTTTCGCTTCGATTCAACTGTGCGGCAGTTCCCGCACGAGGAATAGGAGTTACTATGAACACAGAAGTTAAAGCAGTCCATTTTACCTTGCGGGATGACGGGCGGGAGTACCTGAACCGGAAAATTGCCCGGATTCCCAATGCGGAAAACATGATCGTAGACCTTCTCATCACCCTGACCAAGGAAACCAAGGACTTTTCCGCCG
>BNUR01000378.1 GCA_025997495.1 Spirochaetia bacterium
CAATGCTGTCGAACTCTTTACTCAATTCTGCAAGATCTGCTGATGTCTGTCCTTTGTTGTTTGTTTTTGACTTTGCAGTACTTAATCTGGCTAACGCATTGCCGTGCTTGAGCTGATTCTGCTCGTTCTCACGGCGGGTACGGTCCTCCCGTTCCCTCCGCGCCTGTTCCTCCATTACGGCCCGTATCTCGGCTGCCTTCAATACATTACTTACGTGCGCTTCGGCCCGTGCGGCCCATGCCTCCGCGTCCGCGTCCCTCCGAGCATTTGCTTGAACTTCCCGGCGTTTCTGCTCTTCCTCTTGTGCGGCCTGTACCTGCGCCTCTGTCTGCTTTTCTTCCAGGGCCTTTTCCCGATCCTCCGCCGCCTTCTTTTCCTGCCCTTCCAGCAGGTCATCCAATGAACTCATATACGCCCCTCCTTCAAACATCCGTTGGCATCTGAGCCAGTTCCAAAATAAAAATGAACCACGAACGACACGAAAAACACGAACCCGGACTACTAACTCTTGTCCTTTTGTTTGTGTGGTTCGTGTGGTTCGTGGTTAAATTCTTCTTAGCACCACATACAGCAGACCGTGCGTGAAATTTTAGTTTTCCCATGGTTTTATCCTTGCTTGTGCCTTGGCAAGCAGCCGCTCGGCATCGCCATGTTCCGCCGGAAGGGTGATAAATTTGGTGTAATCGGTAATGGCGCGGTCATAGTCCCCTTGGGCGTGATACGACATGGCGCGAAGATAATAGGCCCTTGCATTATTCGGATTAAGGGTGATGGCTTGGGTGGAATCGGCAATAGCATTAAAAGTATCATTTTTTTCGAAATACTCTAGCCCGCTTTTGATGTAGGCGTCGGACTGTCTTGCCGCCAGTGCGGCCCGTGCCCGTTCTGCCGCGTCATCCATGGCATTTGACAGCTCTTTTGCCCGTGCGATCCTTGCATCTGCCTCAGCTTTCCTACGGGCATTTTCCTGTTCTCTCCACACCTGTGCTTGTTCTTCCTGTTCATGTTGCCGGCGCGCTTCCTCCCGTGCGGCCAGTTCTTCCGCCGCCTTTTGCGTCCGCGCCTGTACCTGACTTTCCAGCAGGTCATCCAGTGAACCCATAGTTATTCTCCTTGGCAAGCGATTCCGGCGCTAGCGACGAAGCGGCTACCGCACGGCCCTCTTGCGCCCATTTCCGCATGGTGTTGATTTCATCGTGCCTGGTCCTTGATAAAGGCGAAGTCTTTTTTATCGCGCTTATAATATCCTCATCAACCAGTGTCCGCTTATTGTCATCATAGGCCTGGAACAAGGCTTCTTTTATTGCCTCCTCAAGTTCGGCTCCGGAAAATCCTTTACCGGCATT
>BNUR01000379.1 GCA_025997495.1 Spirochaetia bacterium
AGATACATTAACTTCTAGGAGCGTAATACCATGTGACGTGAATTCTATACGACGTTTTTGCGGTTGCGATAAAGGAAACCGCAGGTTTCCAGCAACCGCAAAAATGTGCCGGAGAAAAAATGCACAAAGGCCGTAGGCCGACTGCGTTTTTTCGTAGGCCAAGCCGCTACTGCGGCGCAGCGTATAGCGTATGTTAAACGAAGTTTTTTTTGTCCTCTTCCGCCATGGATGGCGGACTATGAGAGATAATTTTCGTACTATTATCTTTTTTATTCAGCCAGTCCAACCAATAATCAGTTTTGTTTCTTTCATAATATACAAAAAATCTTCTAGGGGGTTTAGCTTGATCGACTTCTATATAAAGACGTCGCCAGTTAGGGTTCTTTGATCCTGGTTTTATTTTATAATTCTTTTTTTTATCAAGACACCATGCTTCTATTTTTGGGAATTTATCGGCAAATTTCCCTTTGCTTTCATCACTTGTTCTCCAATAAAATATAAATTCATTATGTTCGGAACGTATAGCGAAATGAATACCATCCTTATTCGTCTTAGAACAAGCATAATTTTCATCTTTTTTTGAGAGGGACATTTTAATTCCATTTTTTTGAAAAAAAGTTACTATGCCTTCAAAACTAGGGCCCATACCATTTCCCCCTTGTAGAACATTTTTATTTTTTTCCAATTCTGGTTCATTTGAGTTTATTACATTGTCATCTAGATTTATTTTAACATCTATTGAATTTTCAACTACTTCGGTTTGTAACACTCCATCCATATCTACACATGCTTCTTGTATAGAATTTAATTTCCCATCAGGTAATTCAAACCATTCACCATTTACTCTATACTTATCATATAAACTATGCAATATTTTTTCGACTTCTGCGTATGATTTTTTAGGAAAATAATATGCAAAATCACAAATAAATTCCCCTGGCATTTTGAGTCCTAAACCATAATATCGATCATCAACGGTTTTTTTTGTTATCCCAATTTTATAAGGCATTTTCTTTGTTTCTGGATTCCGTATCCATTCATTATGTACAACATAAAGTAAACCAGTTTCCATATGGTCTCCTACATACTTATTTTTGTACTATATATTATGATATATAAAGATTTTTGTCAATATCCATTATAATAAAAAGTTTAAAATTTCTTGCGCCATGGAGGGCGCTCCCCCCGTCTTGGGACAAAAAAAATTTCGTTTAACGTGAAAGGTTTGCGACGTTTTTTGCGGCGCGATAAAGGAACGCGAAGCGTTCCAGCGCCGCAAAAAATGTGGGTGGAGTGAGCCGTGGGAAGGAGCGTAGCGACTGACCTAGGCGAACGGAAC
>BNUR01000380.1 GCA_025997495.1 Spirochaetia bacterium
CCTTTGTGTCCTCCTATGATTCATGTCAAGAGAAATCGCATCTTTTTTCAAAGATTTTTTCCCTGACAGCCCCAAGCCCCGTGCAAACGAGCTTAGCTCGCTAATGCCTCGGTCACCATATCTTCAATCGGCGTACCTTGTACGGAGCCGATGAATTTCCGTATCTCATAGTCATTCCCCGTTCGTAACAGCGTCCACAACAGCTCCGCCAATCTTCGGGCTATCGCGACAATTGATTTCTTCTTACCCAGCCCCTTTACCTGGGTCATATATTCATACCGTTCTTTCAAGGCGCCCCCTTTCCCTGAGCGTATCAGCGACCAAGACGCTTGCACCAACAACGCCCGAAGGTACGTGTTCCCCCGCTTTGTTATCCCCCCGTACTTCACTATGGTTCCCGATATATCAACCCGGGGTACCAGGCCTAAGTAATTGCTCACCTGTGAGGCGTTGTCAAACCGGCTCCCATCCCCTACGAAGGCGACAAAGGCCAAGGACACCACAGGCCCTATTCCCGGTACCTCCATCAGCTGCGCTATCTGCTTGTCGCCCTTCCGCTCCTCAGTCATATGGTTTCCCAGGCGAACCAGTCGCTCTTCAGCGAGGTCAATGGCTTTGAGCACCCAGTCGGCCTCTTCCTTCTCCAACCCGGTCAGTTGCTTCACCGCTTCTTCCCGGTTTTCCTTCGTTGCCAGATCTTTCCTCACCACCGTCGTGATTCCCTGATGCAAAAACAGCCCGTGAAGCATATTTATCATCTGGGTCCGCATCCGTACCGCCCGTTGCTGGCTGGCTGCAGACCGGAGGTCTGACAACTTCCGCCGCCGCATTTCCTTGTCACTCGGCAGTTTGACCGAGGGCAACTGCTCGTCCCGAAACTGCTCGATGATCCGGGCCAGCTTGAGCGAGTCCGCAGACCGTAGGTCTGATTTGTCCGTCTTCTTCATCGACCCGTAGATCAACGCCAGTTTGCTTGCATTCAGCACCACCACCTCACATCCCACCTGAGCGATTATCTCCTTCGCCATGATGAACGCTAGGTTTCCCGCTTCGATGGCTACCTTGTCGGTCGCCTCCAGTTTTTTGTACAACGCTGCCCGCCCCTCTATGCTCGTCCGCCCGTTGCTGTGGGTGACCTTACCGGTTTTCCCGATCACGGCCATCGCATACGTCCGTTTCCCTAAGTCGAGTCCAACATACCGCCGTTTCTGCGCCTTCTCTTCCATCTTTCTGCTCCTTACAATAAAATAAGGACCAGGAGCAATTATCGGGTGTGGTTCACCGTACTCCTATTCGCGGTCTGCCTGTATGACAGGCAGCCGCATTTTGTTTTACGG
>BNUR01000381.1 GCA_025997495.1 Spirochaetia bacterium
CGCAAGTATTCAGATCGCTCCCAGGCTCATTTGATGTAAAGGCGCAAATTGAAGAATGTGTGAACTGCCGCAAGCAGTGTGAAGAGAATGTGCCGCGCAAAGCTAAAGCGGAGATTAAAAAAAATGGAATTAATAGAGTAATTTTTACCGTGTTTTTTAGTGTCATCATTGCTGTAGGGGCTTTGTATGTCATCAACAAATACATTGGCCGGCAGCAAAACACTGAACAGGATGCCGCCGTTGAAGTTAGCGTTACCGTTACGGTAATTCCCGATAGCCTCAATCTCCGCTCCGGCCCTTCATCTACTGCAACGGTATTGAGAGTCTTGAAAAAAGGCGACATCCTCACCGTAACCGGAGACATTACCGGGGGCTGGGCGCCGGTCGAGTACAACGGTGAACAAGGCTATGTGAGTGCGGAACTTGTTTCCCACTGAAGCCCTTAGACAACACTTTTCAGTGTCGAAGGGTTGAAAAGAATTGAAATAGGGTATACAATGACCCGGTAACCAGTCACTAATAGTGAGGCCTTTTATAAGGAGAATAAAATGCAAAATCGTTTCTCGTTTATGGTGATATTGACATTTGTTACTATTGCCGGGTTTACGCTTTTCGGTTGCGGTGGTGAATATACGCCGCCTGAAAGCTTTGATTACTATCTACGGGAGTCCTGGGTGTCCATCAGAGACCCGGACTCCTGGCTCTGGGAGACAGAAGAAGACCGGGGCCGTCTGGTGATTGGTTATGATTCCATTACCATCAGCGGATCCGTGAAACCCTTCGACATGAATTATAACTCTGAATATACCAAAAATATTGCGCTTAAAGGGTATTCGGAAGAATCAAGCTCAAGTTATGATGAAAAAAGAGGAACGATATACATCAGAGATAGTGGTACGTTAAAAAGCGTACCCTATTTGTATTGGCGTGCTTCCAATGAATATATGCTTACAGTAGGAACCGCCCCCAACGAAGAAAAATTCAGGAAAGAATAGCGGCGGGGTTCGTCATTGGGGCGGTGACTACGAATCTCCCTGCTAATCTGTCCCAACAGTGTTATTCGCGGTTAAATTTATTCCTCTTCGAATTTCTTGTTGAACAGCTTCACCATAGCTTCAAGGGCGGCCGCCTCGTCTTCCCCTTCGACGATAACCTTTATTTCAGTCCCGTAGGAGGCCCCCAAGGTGAGGATACCCATGATAGACTTCCCGTTTATCCGCTCATTTCCCTTTTCCAGATAGATGTTAGATTGAAAATCCTTTGCGGTCTGCACCAGCATAGCCGAGGGGCGGGCATGAATTCCGGCCCTGTTCTGAATCGTTACCATCTGTTCA
>BNUR01000382.1 GCA_025997495.1 Spirochaetia bacterium
CAATGTCAACAACTTAACAGTTGATTTTTCTATTATGCCTAAACTGAGCATTTCTGGGGTTGTCTGGACGTGGGGTAGTGCGGTTTGGACGAATGGGTACCAGAGCGCTCTTTATTTGCTGCGACAAAACATCAAAGCAGGCGTCTACTTTTTTACGAGAAGATACAAACATCGAAGAGAGCAAAACGTCCTTCATGGAACCGACAACCTCATTGTAATTAACCACATATTCATATTTGGTTTGGGCGTCTTTTCGTTTTTCCGCAAGCTCCTCATTCGCTTCGTTTCGGGCTACCGCGCACATATTCGCAACATGCAAGGTCGCCCAGAAATCCTGCAAGAGCACATTGGTGGAATACCCGGAAAAGTTTTCCAGGATATGCTTCTGCTTCAGCATCCCATATTTGCTCTCTATCTTCCACCTCAAAAAATACAGCGCCTTGAACCGGCTCTCTTCCACCTCATAGAGGTTCGTCAGTAAGACCTCTTCTTCCCCTCCCTCAAGGGTGAATTTCAAAACCCGCACGTGTCCTGCCTCGTCCATCTCTATAACTTCATTATTCCTTGCCGCTTCTATCGCCGTATTGAACGTTTTTGAGCATCGTATGACATAGTTCAACCCCTTTCCCGTCACATACCCGATAAAATCTGCTGACGGATACCCCCGATCTGCCGTTACTATCGTCTTTTCCGGCCGTAAGAGGGGGAAAACCTGCTCTATATGCGCTTTCGCCAGTTCCCGCTCTTTGCTGTCGTACGTGGCCAGCCGCCCGTCCAGTATGATATCATTGAGCACATCATATAAAATCGAAATCCTTGCCGTTGGCGCGTCTGCTATTGTTCCATACTCCCTTGCCAGCTTCGGTATTGACGGCAATTGCGCCGTGCTCCCATCGAGTGCCAGGATTTGGTACCCCTCCCATACTTCTATATCATATTCTCCGTTGTATTGTTCCGCCACGGCTTCACGAAACATTTCCTCAAAGGGCTTGTGGTTCATATGGCTCCGCGCTTTGCTCAGCGCCTGCTGGCTCATATGTTCCTTGCGTTTTAAACTCTGCTCAAAATACTGGTTCAGTGCCCGCTGGCTACTCGTGTTTATTTTGCTCAACACCAAGAGCACCAATTCCCCAAACTTCAACTTCCTCTCCCTCGTAAAGTACCGGGCATCGGTTCTTCCCCGCTTTTTCGTTCCGGGCCTATATGCCTGCCTCTTGGCTTTTCCCAAAAGCCCTTTTATCCCCAGTTTTTTTTCATTCCCTTCCCCCTTCTCTTATCTTAACATACGTTTATATGTCTGTCTCTAGATGCTTAAGTTGTTGACATTG
>BNUR01000383.1 GCA_025997495.1 Spirochaetia bacterium
GCGGAAAAACTGAACCGGCGGTATGACTAGGAGCCTAATGAGCATATTTCACAAACTAAAAAAAATCCGGCCATTTCAACAGAAACGGCCGGACACGATGTTTTTTATAGAACAGGGTTTTACGGTTGGGCGGCCTTGATTTTATCAATCGCCTGTTGACCGGCTGTTTTGATCGCATCCCGGGTATAGGTGCAGGTGGCGGAGGATACCGCGTCAATCGAGTTTTGTGTTTTAATCAGGTCCGGCGCCCGTTCCACCAAAACCTGTCCAATCCCCGGTGATTCATGCCCTTCCCCACCACTGGTTGTAATGGTTACAAGGGTTATATACCCGTCTTCCATGGTAATCTCTACGGTAATGTCGCTGCTATAACCCCAGAATGTGCCGGAGTCGCGTCCCGAAGGCTTACCCTCAAAAGGCGCCGGCCCATTAGTGGTTGGAGTATCATCATCAGTAGGACATCCGCTCAAACCAAACAGCAAAGCGATGACCGCAATTCCCAAAATGAACAAAGTTTGTTTTTTCACTTGTTTCTCCAATTGCAGCTAAAGCTACTTGTTTTTTGCGTCTTTGGCGGCGTCAAGACCGGCCATACGTCCCCAAGTGGGATATAGGGCGAGGGAAGCGGCGCCAACATAATTTACGTTGTAGAATTCACGGTTGGACAATTCACCGACCGCATACAGATGGGGAATGATAGCGTCATTTTCATTCAATACCCGGCCGAGATAATCGGATTTCGGACCGCCAATTGAAATGTGTGATTCCGGATACAATTTAACCGCATAGAAGTTGGGTCCCTGATTGATTGGTTTGCTAAAACCGGGAACAGCAACGGGGGTAGTAACACCAGTGGTGGGATGGGTGTAGTTCTGGTTGTAGGCAGCTGCTTTTGAGAATCGAGAATCAGTACCACTAGCATAATCGCTATTGTAGAGATCTACCTCTGCCAGGAAGGCCGTCTTCGCCGCTGTACCACTACCATACATGCTATCCGCAAGAACATCGAGGGAACCAGCCTTAAGCACTTCTCCGTTGTTCAAAGCGGCGCCGGCATCCAGAGCAGCGGTAAGATCCACAACAGTATCGCTGATAGTCGGATTCGGATTGTTTGAATCGAAAATAACGTAGTAAGGCGGTTTGGCATCCTCAAACAATGCTCTGCCGGGCACACTCCCTGAAGCATAAGAAATAGTTCCGTTTTCCGCTATAAAACGTTTGCCCTCATTGTTTACCAAAATCTGCGGCCGTAACAGCAGTTGGGGACCGAAGCCGTAAAGTTCATGGGCAAATGCGTAGAGGTACTGGTCACCAACCGCTCTGAGC
>BNUR01000384.1 GCA_025997495.1 Spirochaetia bacterium
GCTTCTGTTTCTGGATCTCAGATACGGCGGGGACTTTACCTATTTTTGGGCCAACGATTCCGCCCAGTTCCGCAGAAATATGTTCACTGTATCACTTGGGTATAATTACGGATTTATCAATAAGGCGGCTTCCGGGAGGAGAAAATGAAAAATCGTGGTGTCTTTAAATTTGCTGCGTGTGTAACCCTGCTATGGGCCTTGGTATTGCCGGGGTGTGAACAGGTGGTGACAAGCCCCCGGTCATTCTTTGAGAACCTTGTTGAAGAACCTACAGTGCCCGGACCTACAGACCCTTCAGATCCTACAGAACCTTCGGAACCTGTACCTGATGACAATACTCCCGCGGCCCCGTCTTTGCCGAAGGTTTCTGCATCGGACGGCCTTATTACCGTAAGCTGGTCTGCGGTGGAAGGCGCCGTTAGCTATGAAGTGTACTATAGCGATACACAAACCGCGCCGGGGACCCCGGCAAAAATCCCGGTCAGTACCGTTGCAGTGATCGATGGCCTTACAAATAAAACAACCTATTATGTGTGGGTAAAAGCTGTGAACACCTTTGGTGTCAGTGCGTTAAGCCCCATGGCGCACGGAACTCCCTGGCCGGCAAGCGAAGCGCCCGATACGCCGGGAGCCCTTACGGTAATACCGGGAATAAACCGGCTTACCCTCAACTGGGCTCCGGTAGGCGGTGCGTCATCCTATGATGTGTACATTAATACCACGCCGAGTTCCGGTTCAGCGGGACTAAGTGCCACCGTAACCGGGACGACCGCAGTCATAGGCTCCCTTACCAACGAAACGATCTATTATTTCTGGATAAAAGCGAGGAATGCGAATGGCGCAAGCGGTTTCAGCCCAATGGAAGTCGGAACCCCAACAGCCCCCACGTCTGCGCCCACAGCTCCCGGCGCACCGGTGGTAAGTCCCGGCAATAAACAACTTACCGTAAGCTGGGCGGCGGTAGAGATGGCTATGGCTTATGAAGTATGGGTGGGAACATCGAATAATTCTGCATCGGCAAGCAAACACGGCGGCGATGTAAGTGAAGGGGAACTTTCTACGATTATTACCGGGCTGAATAACGGAACCGCCTACTATGTGTGGGTTAAAGCAAAAAACACCATCGGTGCAAGCGGGTTTAGCCCGGCGGCAATAGGAACGCCATCCGCGTTCGCTGCGAAACCCGAAGAACCGGGAACGCCTTATTGATAAATCCGTAATTATACCCAAGTGATACAGTGAACATATTTCTGCGGAACTGGGCGGAATCGTTGGCCCAAAAATAGGTAAAGTCCCCGCCGTATCTGAGATCCAGAAACAGAAGC
>BNUR01000385.1 GCA_025997495.1 Spirochaetia bacterium
GAAGTACCTTGCCCATGAGAATCCGGGAATCCAGGCTTTTGCCGCCGTTGATGGCCTGGAACACCTTCTTGGGACTTGCCCCGGCGCTTGTTAGGGCGGCGGCGCAGCGGAAGGTTTCAGCGCCCTCCTGATCCACATGCCGGAAAAACCCTGTGTCCGTGGCAAGCCCGAAGAGGAGCAGTTCCGCCTCCTCCACGGTGGGGCTAAGGCCCAGGGCCTTAATGAGTTCAAAAACCAGGAAGGTAGTTGAGGGGGCATCCGGGTTCAGGTACAGTGCAACAGTGTTGCTACAAGGGACGGAACGATCCCCCGTGGCGTGATGATCGATTACCGCAGTGGGAAGCCCTTCTATAAAAGGCGCCAGATCCCCGGTACGCTCCCGGCAGTCACAGTCAAGAATGATCACCCTTGCGCCCTTCCGCTCCCTGTCCCCAGGCTCTGCGATAAACAATGGGTCATAGGCTTTTATTTCGGTGCGCTTAAAGGGGCCGGCGGAACAGGGGATGGCTTCTTTGCCCATTCGCCGCAAAACCGAGGCCAGGGCAAGCTGGCTCCCCACACAGTCTCCGTCGGGTTCCTTGTGGCCCGCCAGCAGGAACTTCGAGCCTTCGCGGATAAACGCAAGCAAAGATGGGGGGACTTGGATCGTTTTCACCGTGTGCACACTGAATTACAGCAGAGCAAAGAAAACTGGCGGCGATCCCCTTGGGAAATAATCGCCAGGCCATCCTTGATATACACATCCACCTCGGTACGCATACCGAAACCGGGGAAGTAGATTCCCGGTTCCAGGGAAAAACAGGAACCCTCCAGGATGGGACGGGGATCCGGAAACTCCCAGGAATCGATGTTCACACCCGATCCGTGGCACTGGGTATCGATGCCGTGGCCGGTACGGTGCTTCATTGCCGAACCGTAGCCCAGGCTGACCAGGGCGTCCCGGGCATGCGCATCCGCCATGGCCCCGGTAATGATCCGGCCGACGGCCAGTTCACCGGCAATGTGTTCGTACACACCTTCCCGGATGGAAACCAGTTCTTTGAAGGTACGTTCCTGTTCCGCCTGAGGGGCGGGGGCAAAAACCCCAACCCAGGAAATATCCGCATAAATAGCCCCGGCGCCTTTTTCCTTGGCCCACAGGTCAAACTGAATCACATCCCCTTCCCGAATGGGCGCACCCGCTCCGGTACTTTTATAATGCGGATTCCCCGCGTTTGCCCCGGCAGCAATAATGGGGGCATGATCCGTTATCAGCCCCCGGTCTTCTATGGCCGCAGTCATAACCCGGAGCAGATCTCCTTCACTGAGGGGCTTTTTGTCTACAT
>BNUR01000386.1 GCA_025997495.1 Spirochaetia bacterium
CCGGGAAGTTTTACCGGAATCCGTTTGGGAATCGCGTTTGCCAAGGGCATTGCGTTGGGTTTGAATATTCCGATTGTCAGCGTGAACCGATTTGAAGTTGTAGGGGCGGATAATATCCGCCCGTATTCTAGCGCGGACAGACGGGCGGATATTATCCGCCCCTACTATATTCCCAGCGGAGCAGGGGATTACTTTATTTTTGATGGCACGGATTATTCCGTTGCGTCGGAAATTCCGATTGGCGCAACATTGGCAGGCGGACATGAATTGCCAGAATATTTGCCGATTATTCGGAAAAAGTTGTTGGGCGAACCCGAACCGGTGATACCGCTTTATATTCGCAAAGGTTATTACGATAAATAAAAGGCAATATTCCATAATGCAGAATTTGTCATTGCGAACCGCACGCTCCATACTCTTGTCATTGCGAGCCGCGAAGCGGCGTGGCAATCCAGTCAATGTTGCAACAAATCCCGTCGTCATTCCCGCGCAGGCGGGAATCCCTTGTACAATCGCCGAGCATAGCGAGACCTTATTATTGGATTTGCTTCGCCTTCGGCTCGCAATGACAAAGGCGAAAAAATTATTTTTCTTTCCCCGACAGATATGATATAATATCTGTAAATAGGGAGTCAAAATTGAAGAGATTATTTGCATTTATATTTGGGATTTTGGGTGTGGTGACGGCTGGAAACGCGGCACAAACGGCAAAAACGAACCAGGCGCGGCCGGGTATGATATCGGGTGCATTGACCAAAATTATTTCGGCAGACCGTGTTACGTGCGGTGGCAAAGTGCCCTGCGGACCGAGCGCTCCCGCGCCGACTGAACCAGAACCGGTGAATCCCGACGATGTCTTGATTCCGGAATTGGGCGTTTCCAAAAAGGTTGCGCGGCAAATATGCACGGGCATTTATGCCGATGGAATTCCCGCATTGTTCAATGAACAGACCCTTGATTGCGCGGTACCGGTGGTTGCGCATAATTGGGGTGGAATAATCAAGAAAGACGGCGATTCGGTCGTGACTTATGTGTCGCTTGGCGATACCTTTAAATGCAGCGCGAATGAATTTGAACAAGTTGCGATATTGCAGCGGACTTCGCAATGGGTGGCGCCTTTGATGGTGGTTGCGGGCGGCGGAATCGGATTTGGAATTGATTACGCAGTGGATACCAAAAGAGAAAATGACGCGAAAAACATAACACCCGACAAATCAAAATCCACTTCCAAATAATTATCGCGAAAAGTTTTATTCTGTTCCGGGTCCAAGACTTCCAATAACGCCGCCTCGGGGTCGCCGCGGTAATCGCGCCCCAATTTG
>BNUR01000387.1 GCA_025997495.1 Spirochaetia bacterium
GACAACACAATATCGTTAAGTATATTCTCAAGATATTCCTGCTTCCCGCTTGTCAATCCGTCCTTCCCGTAATCCTTAGCAAGAGCCGCCAGGGCATCCAGGGTAAACCCGCCCTTTTCAAACTTCGCTCCGTCCCCGGAATCATAGGAAGCATAGCGTTTTTTGAGCAGATCCGGAATACGGCCGTCGTCAAGGATCGCCACGGCTTTTTCCAGGCCGTAGGCAAAGATGTCTATACCGCCGATGTGGGCGATAAATAAATCTTCAGGATCAATGGAATTACGGCGGATCTTCGCGTCAAAGTTCAGGCCGCCGGTTTTAAAGCCCCCCATGCGGAGGATCGCCGACATTGCCAGGGTGGTTTCGTAGACGCTGTTGGGGAACTGATCCGTATCCCAACCATTGCGGGGTTCCCCCCGGTTTGCATCAACCGAACCAAGCATGTCGTTATCCACGCATACAGAAAGTTCATGATGAAAATCATGGCCCGCAAGTTCCGCGTGGTTCGCCTCGATGTTCAGTTTAAAGTCCTTCTCTAATCCATGGGCTTTGAGGAAGCCGATAACCGTTTCGGAATCAAAATCGTATTGGTGTTTCGTGGGTTCCATGGGTTTCGGCTCGATATAGAAACAACCCTTAAATCCCTGTTTGCGGGCATAATCCCGAGCAATAGTCAGGATCGTGGCCAGGTGTTCCTTTTCCCGTTTCATATCGGTGTTTAAGAGGGACATATAGCCTTCCCGGCCGCCCCAGAATGTATAGCCTTCACCGCCGAGTTTGATGGTTGCGTCAATGGCGTTTTTTATCTGGTTGGCCGCCTGAACGAGTACGCCGAATTCGGGATTGGTGGCGGCGCCGTTCATAAAACGGGGACTGGTAAAAAGATTAGCGGTTCCCCAAAGGAGTTTAATCCCCGTAGCGTCCTGCCGCTTTTTAAGCTCATCCGCAATGATGCTCAGGTTTTTTGCCGATTCATCGGGGGTCTTTCCTTCAGGGGCAGCGTCCCGGTCATGGAAGCAGTAATAGGGCGCGCCGATTTTGCTTATAAATTCAAAGGCCGCATCGGCTTTATTTTTCGCGTTCTCCAGGGGGTCGTTGGTGCTGTTCCAAGGGAAAATGTGGGTTCCCACGCCAAAGGGGTCTGAGCCATCGGCACAGAAACTGTGCCAGTAGGCAATCGCGAACCGCAGCCAGTCCCGCATCTTTTTGCCGCGGATTGTTTTTTCCGCATCGTAATACTTAAATGCAAGGGGATTCTTTGATCCGCTTCCTTCAAAGGGAATTTTCCCGATCCCGGGGAAATATTCTTTGTTGCCGGT
>BNUR01000388.1 GCA_025997495.1 Spirochaetia bacterium
TATTTACCTCCCCTACAAGCGGAAGAAAAAGACCCGGGGGATGGCCGCTATCGAGAAGGGGCTGGAACCCTTGGCTGATGCTATGCTGGAACTGGAGGAGGCCGCGCTGGTCAAAAAGGCGGCGGAGTTTATCAGGGACGACGCGGAAAATCCCACCCTGTCGGTGGCTACCGCTGAGGAAGCCCTCCAGGGAGCGATGGATATACTGGCCGAGCGGTGCGCCCAGGAACCGGAGAACCGGGCGGCGGTTAAAAGCTTTTACGTCCAGGACGGGCGGGTCATCGTCAAGGGGGTTGGCGATGATGAGAAGAAGAAGACCTCCACCTATCAGATGTACTGGGACTACACGGAAAATCTGTCCCGGATTAAGCCCCACCGGGTGCTTGCCGTAAACCGGGGCGAACGGGAGGGGCTCCTCTTAGTGACCATCGACGTGGATGAAAATACGGCGGTGGAACTTTTGCAGGGAAAATACGTTCTGAACAACGATTACCATAAAACCGCCATTGAGGACGGGCTTAAACGGCTCCTTTCCCCGGCGGTGATCCGGGAAATCCGGGGAGACCAGAGCGATGGCGCCGACGATCACGGGATTTCCGTGTTCAGCCAGAACCTCAAAAACCTGTTGATGCAGCAGCCCATCAAGGGAACCCGGGTGCTGGGGGTTGATCCCGGCATCAGAACCGGAACAAAATGCGCCTTCCTGGATGACACCGGGAAGTACCTGGATAGTTGTGTTATCTATAATCACAAGATTGAGGAGGCCAAGCGGCTTCTTTTGAAGGGGATCAAGGAATATGACGTGCAGCTTATCGCCGTGGGGAACGGAACGGGCTCTAAAGAAGTCCAGGAGATTATCACGGCGGTGATTGCCGAAAACAATCTGGAAGTTCTCTACACCGTAGTGGACGAGGACGGTGCGTCGGTGTATTCCGCCAGTGATATTGCGCGGGAGGAATTCCCCAGCCTGGATCTGACCATCCGCGGCGCCATTTCGATTGGCCGGCGGCTCCAGGATCCCCTGGCGGAACTGGTGAAAATTGATCCCAAGTCTATCGGGGTAGGGCTCTATCAGCACGATGTGAACCAGAAAAAACTTTCCGAAACCCTGGACGAGGTGGTTTCCTCGGTGGTGAACAATGTGGGAGTAAACCTCAACACCGCCAGCGCCTCCCTGCTCCGGTACGTGTCGGGGATCAACGGCCCCCTGGCAAAGAAGATCGTCAAGTACCGTGATGAAAAGGGGAAGATTGCCAGCAGGGAGGAACTGACCTCCGTTCCCGGCATGGGGCCGAAAAGTTTTGAGCAATGCGCGGGGT
>BNUR01000389.1 GCA_025997495.1 Spirochaetia bacterium
TCTCGACAAACTCATCCTCCTCCCCGTCCTTGCCCAGTTCCTTATTAATCTCCCGGAGCTGTTCGTTGAGGTAATAGTCCCGCTGATGCTTATCCATCCGGCTCTTAACCTTGCCGTGGATATTTTTCTGGATGCCGTAAATCTCATTTTCCGACTCAATGGCCTCCAGAATGGCCTCCATCCGCTCCCCGGTTCCGGGAATTGCAAGGAGGGCCACCTTCCGATCCGGCTTAATCGCCAGGGCATTGCAGATAAGGTTACCCACCCGCTCCGGGCTCTCCGAGCGCTCCACCGACAGAATAGTTTCGGTACTGATTTTCTTGGAATATTCCGCATACTGGGCAAAAGACTTCTGCACCGCCCGTACCAGGGCCTGTGTCGCCGAATCATCCGGATCCAGGGCTTCGGGAGACACCATGGGCTCAACGGAAACCGTAGCAAACCCGCCCTTACTCTGTGTCGCGGCAATGACCCCCCGGTATTCCCCCTGGAGCACCACCCGGAAGGTATTGTCCGGGAGCTTCATATGCTGCAACACCCGCACCACCGTCCCCGCCGCATGGGTTTCCCCGTCAAAGCCCAGGGGATATTTAGAGGCCGTTTCGAGCAAGGCAGGGGAGACTACATCCTTCCCCTTGCCCCGGAAACGGGATTTCCCCTTAGCATCCTCCGCCGCCACGGGTTTCGGGGGAGGGCTTTCCTTGAGGCAGGCCGCAAAGAGGCGGTTGTCCCGTTTCAAGGCGTCTTCCAGGGCGGTGATGCCGCTTTTGTAGGTGATAAAAATGGGGATAACCGTATGGGGAAACAGAACCAGTTCCCGCAGGGGCAGCAGGGGAAAGTCTTCCAGGCCGGTTTTGTTTTTCAGGGGCGATAGAAAATTAAACTTTGCCATACGTAAGCCCCCACCCCATATATACCTTACGATTATAGTATAATCGAAGCTTTTAGTCATCCGTTATACGCAATGAAAAAACAAGCTCCCGGCCATCTATTTTTTAATGGGACAAACCTGAAAAATGGGGAAAAAACATCAAACCCTCTTGACTTTTCCATTCAAGACCAATAAACTGACTCTATAGTCAGTGATTAGGGTGTCATTATATGGAGAAACAAAAGGGAAAGCGCCAGCTTCAAAAAGAAGCGACACGGGAAAACATCTTGGAAACCGCCATGCGGGTATATGCGGAACAGGGCTTTTCCGTGCCCGTAGACGTGATCGCACAGGAGGCGGGTCTGGCGCATGGCTCGGTATTTTTGCATTTTCCGGCGAAGGAAGATTTGCTGAACAGTACCC
>BNUR01000390.1 GCA_025997495.1 Spirochaetia bacterium
ACACCCAATATGTACAAGAAGTCTGTGCTATATATAACATAAGTACCGGGAATTAACAAGTCGGTCATAATAGTGAAAAATAAACGGGACATCACTGTCTGCAATTCGCGCAACCTGTAAATCAACGCGATAAACGACATGAAAACATTACGGAGAGAGCACACAAAGGAGGCATTCACCGAGAGTTTACCGTAGAGGAACTCATCGTGCTTTCCCGGTTCACCATCAGGCCTGACCTGAAGATTCCCGGCAGGTTCGGTGAACTTACCGGTGAATCCTTCCGCATTTTTGCGGTCATCATGGATCGTAAAAAGGTAATTACCCGGAAAAACCTGATGGGTGATATCGACCATCTTATGCTGGAACTGAGCGAAGATATGCCCGAAGAACCAACAGCAGCGGGGGAGACCGCCGTGAAACGTACCGGCGCGGCGGGGTTTATTATCCTTACCCTGATAGTATTACTGGCCTGGTCCCCCTGGGCGCTTATGTTCGGCCTGTTTCGGTGACATCTTTACAAAAGTATAGTATATTGTCTCGATGACCGATACAAAGAAAAGCCGTGTTAATTGGCACGAGGGTTTTATTGGCGCGCTGCGGCTCGAACTGCTTGAATATAGGGATTGGCTTGAATTCCGCGATGAAGTATCGCTCACCACAAAACCCCTCCGTATAGATGCGCTTATAATCAAGAAAAAGAAGGATTTGGTAATTGATAACGACATTGCCCGGATTTTCAGGCAGGAAAACATACTCGAGTTTAAGAGCCCCGAGGATCATTTTTCGGCGGACGACCTTTACAAGACATTTGCCTATTGTTTTCTCTATGCCTCGATAAACCATTGTGATATCAGGGATATAACCCTGACCCTGGTCTCCAGTCATCATCCCCATGATGTACTGGAGATTCTCACCGGGGTATTTAAGCTGGGAATCAAAGAACAGCCATCCGGAGTGTACGAAGTAACGGGACCAGGCATGGTTTTCCCTATTCAGGTTATCGAATGCCAAAGGCTCTCAGAGGCAAGTAACATCTGGCTAAAAGATTTAAACCGCGGTTTGACCCAGGAGTCTATTGAAAAAGTAACGATGCGGAGTGTAGACTATAATGACAAAGAAGCCTTACAACTGTACTTTTCGGTTGTATGGAGCGCAAACCCTGAGGCTTTTAAGGAGGCAATGATGAACAACCAATATGAAAAAGTGTTAGAAGAGATCGGCCTAATCGCCAAATGGGAAGCCCGTGGTGAGGCCCGCGGTAAGGCCCTCGGCGAGGCCCGTGGTGAAGC
>BNUR01000391.1 GCA_025997495.1 Spirochaetia bacterium
TTTGATCATTCATGGGTGTTTTATACTCCATTTGGGATAGACCTGTCAAGTGATCACCCTTGGTTCACAGAATAAACGCATAGTATCTTAAACGCGGGAAATATAATGATTATAAAGTCCAAAAAAAAAGAAATTCAACCAAAAATGGTTAATTATTCTTCTTTGTTTATATTTACAATTTCTGCGAAAGCGGCCTGGCATTCCGGAATTGCAAAAATAAGCGGCCATTCATGCATCATTTCATATCCGGTGTAAAACTCTATAGAGGTTCCCTGATTGCGGACCCGTTCAACGAAAGGAGCGACCTGCGGATAAAATATATCGTAGGTTCCTGAAAAGACATACATCGGGGGAAATTGACTAAAATCACCGTAAAGGGGCGCGGTGAACCAATTGAGTTCACCGGGCGGGAAATTAAAAAGTATCGGTAATGTTTCGAGCATTTTTGTGGCAAGCATCACATCGTGGACCTCAATGCGTTTCATTTCAGCAAGTATTGCCTCATCATTTCCTACAACCATCGCGGGGGAAATAAGAACCAAGCGATCCGGCAGGGGTAAATTATAGTTATTCTGTAAAAGATAATGTATTAAACTCAGGCTCAAGTTTGTGCCCGCAGAATCACTTACGGTAATTATTTTTGCTTCCCCATATCTGGATAGTAATTCTTTGTAGCATTCGATAATAAAGTGCACGGTTATTTCCGGATCCGTTGTTGGAAAGACGGGATACATCGGTATGCACACCGTCAGCCCGGTACTGCGAACCAAACTTGCCGCAAATTCCCAATGTATCATATGCATTTCATACACAAATCCGCCGCCATGGAGATCAAGGATTACTTTGTCGATGGCGTGAATTTCCTTTGGTGATATAAAATAGCAGGGGTAACCGCTTATTAATTTTTTTTCTATAGTAAATTCCTTGTAATATACTGAAGGCGGTATTGCCCGTTTGCGCTGGTCAAGACCTAGAAAATACTTGGCCAGTTTTTCAGAATCGTATGTCCATCGTTTTTTTATGCCTTCAGAAAGAACCATGTTCTCAACTAATTTATACGAAGAACCCCGGTAAGCCCGGGCAACCCGTTCTGCAGGAATTGTTTCACTGTCTTTGTAGAGGAGTATCCGCTCGTCATGTATGTCCCCGGAAAACATTGAACGGAAAGCTGGTATAGTCTTTTGGGTGACACATCCTGACAACAAAAAAACAAACAAAAAAGATGCAATGTACTTATGTGCCGTAATTTTCATATTCGTTTCCTTTCCGCAATGATGCGTACAAT
>BNUR01000392.1 GCA_025997495.1 Spirochaetia bacterium
AATGTTGACCAAACCGGGAGCGGCACGGGTCATGCCAGTCCTCATGCTGCCGGGGAGTCTGCTCCCGGAGCCCTGCCCCCGGGGGCTGTCGGTCCCCGTACGCAGATGCTATGATTTAAATTATCGGAAAGAAGTGGTACTCTGGACCGACGGGGCCAGAGAGCCGGCGGCAGGTTGAGACGTCCCGTGAGGGATTGCGAGAGCATGAACCTCGATACGCAGATTAACTTACAACCGGCCACCGTAAAACAAAATGCGGCTGCCTGTCATACAGGCAGACCGCGAATAGGAGTACGGTGAATCACACCCGATAATTGCTCCTGGTCCTTATTTTATCGTAAGGAGCGGAAAGATGGAAGAGAAGGCGCAGAAACGGCGGTATGTTGGACTGGACTTGGGGAAACGGACGTATGCGATGGCCGTGATCGGGAAAACCGGCAAGGTCACCCACAGCAACGGACGGACGAGCATGGAGGGGCGGTCGGCGTTATACAAGAAACTGGAGGCGACGGACAAGGTAGCCATCGAAGCGGGAAACCTGGCGTTCATCATGGCGAAGGAGATAATCGCCCAGGTGGGATGCGAGGTGGTGGTGCTGAATGCGAGCAAACTGGCGTTGATCTATGGGTCGATGAAGAAGACGGACAAATCAGACCTACGGTCTGCGGATTCGCTCAAGCTGGCCCGGATCATCGAGCAGTTTCGGGACGAGCAGTTGCCCTCGGTCAAACTGCCGAGCGACAAGGAAATGCGGCGGCGGAAGTTGATAGCCAGCCAGCAACGGGCGGTACGGATGCGGACCCAGATGATAAACCAGCTTCACGGGTTGTTTTTGCACCAGGGAATCACGACGGTGGTCAGGAAAGATCTGGCAACTCAGGAAAACCGGGAAGAAGCGGTGAAGCAACTGACCGGGTTGGAGAGGGAAGAGGCCGACTGGGTGCTCAAAGTCATTGACCTCGCTGAAGAGCGGCTGGTTCGCTTGGGAAAGCATATGGCTGCGGAGCGGAAGGACGACAAGCAGATAGCGCAGCTGATGGAGGTACCGGGAATAGGGCCGGTGGTGTCCTTGGCCTTTGTCGCCTTCGTAGGGGATGGGAGCCGGTTTGACAACGCCGCGCAGGTGAGCAATTACTTCGGCCTGGTACCCCGGGTTGATATATCGGGAACCATAGTGAAGTACGGGGGGATAACAAAGCGGGGGAACACGTACCTTCGGGCGTTGTTGGTGCAAGCGTCTTGGTCGCTGATACGCTCAGGGAAAG
>BNUR01000393.1 GCA_025997495.1 Spirochaetia bacterium
GCAGCGGAGCGCCGGGTACCCACACAATATAAATATCCCCTTTATACCCCACCGCAGAAAGAAGCGCATCGGAAGCAAGGATAGACAATATCGGGTTATCACCATTAATGTCGGTCAGCGTATCCGGCGCTCCGCTGCTGGAAACCCGGAAGCGGATTTTTGAAGCGGTCTGTAAGGATCATCCCGGGATCAGACTCCACGAGGTTCCGGCGGAACACAATCCCGCAAAAGTTCAAACACAGATTGAGGAAATTCTGACGGCGAATCCCCGGAAGGGCAGCATTGCCGGTATCTTTGGAACCTATGATATGCTTGTGGCGGGCGCCAACGAAGCTATCCGCAGGGCAGGCCGGGATGAGATCGCCCTGATCGGTATTGACGGGGATAAGATTGCGTTCCAGATGCTTTTACAGGACGGCAGTCCCTTTGTAACCACCGTGGTACAGGATTCCCCCGGTATCGGGCGGCAGTCTGCGGAAATTCTCCTTGGTGTGTTGAACGGCGAAATAGATCCTGCGGCGGTGAATCCCCAGATCCCCGCTCCCTGCTATGTGGCGACCCGGAAAAATGTGGTTGAAGCAGTGGGATTGCGCTGGGGTGAAGGATTCTGGGATGATGTGCAGATTGACAAGGATGCAATCATCGCAAAATATCCGCAGACTGATCCGGTACAGGTAATCAGTCCGACGGTTCCCTGAGCTCGAGGATTTATACTGATGGGTGATACTACCTACAGCCTGCAATGCCGCAGCATTTGTAAAAGCTTTGGTCATAACAAGGTGCTGCAGGACGTTACGCTGGATGTGGTTAGCGGTGAAGTTCACGCGTTGCTTGGTCAGAACGGCGCCGGTAAATCGACGCTGGTAAAGATTCTTACCGGTGTGTACACCCGGGATTCCGGTGATATTTTAGTAGACGGTAAGCCGGTTCATCTGGAGACGCCCTTTGATGCGGACCAGCTTGGTATAGCTATCATCCATCAGGACCAGCAGATGATCCCCCAGTTTGATGTAACCAGGAATGCCTACTTGGGCATGGAATTAAAAACGCCCCGGGGTTTTATGGATTATAAAACAATGGCCGCCCGGGTTACGGAAAAACTGAAGCTTATTAATGTTCCCTTCACCGCCGATACCCAGGTTTTGAATCTGACCGTGGGGCAGCGGGAACAGGTCGCTATTGCGGCGGCGCTTTTACGGAATCCGAAAATTTTAATCCTGGACGAGCCTACCGCATCCCTGAGCGCCCAGGAGGTTGAGCAGTT
>BNUR01000394.1 GCA_025997495.1 Spirochaetia bacterium
CATTCTTCCCATCGGAGCCGCGGGAATCTACGCAGAGGGCCGCAGCATCCACCCCGCCCAGGTACTTCATGATCATGGCCTTGCCTTCCATGACACCCAGGCCGCCCGGAGGGGTACAGTCGTCGTCACCCAGAACGCGGGTGGAGTCGGATACCACCGCCACCAGGTTTCCCCGGTTGGACAGGGAGAATGATGTGTCGTTGTCATCCCGAATCGTTGTGGAAATTTTAGAAACACCGGGGGTGTACCAGACGTTGAACCAGTTAAGGCCGGCGATACCGCACTTGGGTACGGTCTGCATCTTCCCGCCGTAGAAGCGGTGCGCCTCCAGGGACAGATTTTTCAGAAACAGTGTTTTTGCCCGGGCCTTCTGGTCCTCCGTAAAGTCTGCGGGAAACAGGTCGTTCAGATTTTTTAATGCGGGATCTATTTTCATTTTTTCCACTTTCCCAAACCGAGGTATTTGTTGGTCTCCGTCGTTGCGGAGGCGGAATCGGGCTGCATTTTCAGGGCCGCACGGATACCGTCCATGGTTTCCGGAATGGTTACCGATTCCTGGGGGATATTGATGGCGTACATGATGTTGTCCCCGCTCTCAACGATACTGTCTTCCCACAGGCCGATTTCGTACATATCCCCACGGGGGTTCCCCAAATCACGGGCGTAACGGAAGAAGGAAGCGTTCCCCAGGAAGCCTTCGTCAATGTTTACCACCCGGATACGGTTGTGGGTTTTAAAAGCCGCAAGGGCCTCTGCTTTCGTAATCTTCCCGTTTTTCCCGTGGGCCACCACCGTAATGATGTGGCCATGGGTAACCGGGGTGTGAACCAGAATGCCGGTCGCTTCAATGTGGGGCATGATGGTCATCAGGTCCAGGGCCTGGTGAGAAGGTGCCTTGTCCATTTGCAGGGCGTTGGTTAAGCCCCGGTGATAGTCCCCGGGATCAGCCACCCGGCGGATGATGGTGATCGCCACCCGGTCAATGCCGTATTTACGGTCCAGGCAATCCACCGAGCGGATGAGGCCCGTAGTATTACAACTGGTCAGTTTCAGGTAATTTACGCCGAGCCCCTTTTCGTAGTTGGCGTAGCCGTGGAAGAACACATCCGCCACGGAATTTTTTTCGCCGCCCTGGAATATCGCCTTAACCCCGGCCTTAGCGTACAGTTCCTTGTTCTTTGCGCCCACACCACCGGGGGAAGAGTCCAGCATGATGTCTACCTTGCCGATCAAATCCTGGAAGGTGCCCTTG
>BNUR01000395.1 GCA_025997495.1 Spirochaetia bacterium
GGCTGTCCACCAGCTTTTGCTGGAGGGCTCCCAGCTTGGGAAGCTGTACCCGTAATTGATCCACCGCTTCCCGGTAGTGTGTTCTGGCGGCGCTGAATTGCTTCCATGTTTTCGGGGTCATACTCTTATCATAAACTTAAATAGAATAAAAAGAAACCGCATTATTTTTATTATACTTCATGTTTGAGCCAATTGTCACATTTTGATATATTACAACATTTTCACAAATTTTTGAAGCCGCAATTGTACAACTCCGTGCATGATGAGCAAATAAAACACTTTTGTCTATTTCAATACAATTAATTTCACAACAATAAAATTTTTCAAGTAAATTTTTAAATATATTATTCTTAGAATAGTTTTTAAGTTTAACCTTATTTTATATTCTTTGTCAATACACTTTCCTAATATTATTTGAGCCAGTTCCAAAATTGAAGAAAAAACCACGAAAAATACGAAACACACGAAAAAGAAAAATTAATGTGCTATTTTTACATCTTTATCGGTCTTTTTTCGTGTGTTTCCTGTCTTTTTCGTGGTTGATCTCCTTATTTTGGAACTGGCTCATTTATTCCATTATTCTTCCGACCGGTTTAGCCCCAATGTCGTATAACATTATGCGCCATAAAAATGTACGCATAATAATTGAACGGACGCCCCCGGTGGTGGGCATCGCGGCGAATCCTGTGAACGGGTGCAGCAACGGTTCAAGGGTATCCCTGACCGCCTCCGCAACGGATACCCTATCGGGGATTGATCCAAGCGCCTGGCAGTTCTCGACAAACGGCGGCGTAGCGTGGAGTGCTGAGGGGATCAAGCTTTTTGGTCTGCGGCCCCCTGGGGCCGGGTTCCCGGAGCAGATTTCCCGGCAGCATGAGCGCCCATCATGTCCCTTCCCGCCCGGCTGCCCCGGCAGGGCACTGGAACAATTCCTGACTATATGCTTAAAATAAGTACTATATATGGAGGCGTCATGTCCGCGATTTTCGAGCGCCGGTCGGTACGAAGTTTTCTGTCCGAACCGGTGGAGGACGATAAAATAGAACGGATTCTCCGGGCCGGAATGGAGGCCCCCTCGGCCCATAACCGGCGGCCCTGGGAATTTATCGTGATTACCGGTAAGGCGGATCGGGAAGCCATAGCCGGGATGAGCCCCTACGCCAAAATGGTCCCCGCGGCGGCGGCGGTCATTGCGGTCTGCGTCAACCTCGACCTGGGTGGAGGCGATAAGCCCGAGGATGCTTAT
>BNUR01000396.1 GCA_025997495.1 Spirochaetia bacterium
TTAATTCCTTTGCTTTCCCTTCCCACCCGTCGGGCATCAGCCCCATCAGTTTATTGAATTGTAGTTTTTCCTCTCCCATGCCCCTATTCTAATATTTTTTCCCTCTTAGGTATACGCTTATGGTGCCAGGCACCTTTCGCGCTCCCATGGGGGCGGTGATCTTTTTCTGCCGGGTATTCCCCTTCATTTTTTTCCGGGAACCTAAGGGCGGTAGTAAAAGTGAAGGCGGCAAGGCATCAGAAACCTTCCTATCCCTGGTGGAGAAAACCGCTCCCCCGGTTGCCATGACCGTGCTGGCCTTCAATGCCCTAAGCGGGCCCATCAAGGATAATGTCCACGCAAGCATCCCGGTGCTGGCCGCCGCCGCCTTTACCGCCCTGACCCATCTGTGGAAACGGAACGCCCTGATCAGCATCATCGGCGGGACGGTGGTGTATATGGTGCTGAGCCGGGTACTTCCGTAGGAGGTTATGTGGTATACTCCACAACAGGAGGCACTCCATGCCATTACTAAAGGAAAAAGAACATTATACGTATGCCGACTATCTTGAATGGGGCGAAAATTATCGGGCGGAGATCATCAATGGGGAAGTCTATGAGATGAGCCCCCCGCTCACCATCCACCAGCGGATTTCTATGAGGCTGTCAGTTAAATTTTCGACCTTCCTTAAAGGGAAGACTTGCGAGGTATTTGCGGCCCCTTTTGGTGTACGGCTCTTCCCGGAACATGATCAGAGCGATGATACGGTGCTGGAGCCCGATTTGGTGGTAATATGTGACGCTTCAAAGATTGATGAGCGGGGCTGCAATGGCGCCCCTGATCTGGTTATCGAGATCCTGTCTCCATCAACCTCCAACAAAGATAAAATGCTCAAATTCAACCTGTATCTTGAGGCCGGGGTACGGGAATACTGGATTATCGATCCGGAAAAAAGGCTGGTGCAGGTCAATCTTTTTGAAAAGGGCCATTACGCTTCCTCAACATACGGTATAGCGGATGCCGTGCCGGTTACCGTACTGCCGGGGCTTACCATCGACCTGAAGACGATTTTTCCCTGATTTACCCCTGAATCCGTATTAAAACAAAGCATTTCAGAGGATTTTTAAAACCTGAATCCGTACACTAATTCAGCTAACTCCATATAAGACAAGGAATTATGTTAAAACTACAACCACCCAATGGGTGAAAAAAAGACATATCCGTTCTCTTATGATATACTGTTCTAACCACCAA
>BNUR01000397.1 GCA_025997495.1 Spirochaetia bacterium
CAAGCCCTGCGGTATCGAAGATTTCTCCTTGAAATCTTTGAGTACGTGGGGGAACAAATCCCCCACACCCCCAGTTTAACCGCCCCAAGGGGCGCGGTATTAAACCGCATTGGCTTCGCTAATAAATCTTTCTTCCTCGATAGAATGATCTGGATCATGTATTACTTTAGCATTTGGGTCAAAAAATACAGATTTTGCCTCCTCAAAGGACACTTTATGTTTTGAAATATTTATTTTTTCGTAACTATTCAGCCAGAAAACAAGCCGTTTATAGCCATAAACCCCCTACTTTAGTGCCATTTACACACATATTTTAAAAACACAGTAACACGATTTTTTGAAAAACATCATTTCAATGCTATTTTATGCCATATTAAGCACGTTTTTGGCAGTATTTCTGGCTGAATAGTTACATTTTTTCTTTATTTGGGTCCCAAATAATTTCCATATTTATAATATAATTATATTATCATTATTTTGTCAAGTACTTTTTTTAATATTTTATTGTATACTTTTTTGGTAACCGTTCACGGAAAATTACATAAAACTAAAGATAATGATTGACATATGAAAGGAAACATGGTAAAATAATGAAATGATTTGGGGAAATCAAAAATACTTAGACATCATAAATGAACTGGAGAGATATATACGTAAGCGTCAGGCACACATCAAAGAACAGGATGAGCGCATCAAAGAACTGGAGTCTGAAGTGGCACATCTAAAAAAGGATTCAAGCAATTCATCAAAGCCGCCATCATCAGATATAATAAATCCCAAGGTTAATAAAACCAAAGAAGCAAAAAATGGTACACGGGGAAAAATCGGGGGACAGAGCTTTTTCTCCAATGAGAGAAAAATGCCGGCATAAGAAACATGAGCGCCTGCCTTTTTCAGCCGGGGAAATTGATAACACGTTTACACAAACATTAGAAAAATGCCCATGCTGCGGCGGGGAATTAGAATTAACCAATAAGCCGCCCCAAAAGGTCCAGCAAATAGAAATAGCCCCGAAACCGTTTTATGTAAATGAGTATGCCTGTAATGTCTATTGGTGTGAAAATTGTCAATCATATCACACGGCGCCTGTTCCGCCCGAGGCACGCAGCGGTTTATTTTCAAATGCACTAATAGCACTGGTCGCATATATGAAAGGCCGATGTCACGTATCATATAGTGCCTTGCGGGATTTTTTTGAAGACGTACTAAAAATAAAAGTGAGCAGAGGATTTC
>BNUR01000398.1 GCA_025997495.1 Spirochaetia bacterium
GAATAGCCGCAATCTGTTTTGCCGCATACACCGCCTTTGAATGGCACTGCCGGGAAACTTCGGCAAACCCCGCTTCCCCCATCACCGAAAGGTATACCGCCGCCGTAAGTGCGCAGTGGGCCTCGTTGGAACACACGTTACTGGAGGCTTTTTCCCGCCGGATATGCTGTTCACGGGCCTGGAGGGTCAGCACGAAAGCCCGTTCCCCCTTGGCGTCCGTGGTCTCCCCGACGATTCTGCCGGGGAGCTTCCGCATCTGCGCGGTCTTGCAGGCCATGAACCCCAGGTAGTTGCCGCCGAAACCCAGGGGCATGCCCAGGGGTTGGCCTTCCCCCACCGCGATGTCCGCGCCGTTTGCGCCCGGCGGGTCTAACAATCCCAGTGATATGGGGTTCACCCCCGCCACCAGGAGCGCCCCTGCGGCGTGCACTATTTCTGCGCACTTAGGGGTGTCTTCGATGATGCCGAAGAAATTCGGGCTTTGCAGATAAAAGCAGGCGGCGGTTTTATCCGTTCCGAGCTTTGCGGAAAGCGCCGCGAGATCTGTTTTGCCATCCGCTCCGGCGCCCACCAGGGTAACCGGTACGCCGTAGCCTTCACAGTAGGTGCGTATGGTTTCGATAACCTGGGGATGGGCGGCGGCGGAAACATACACCGACTGCTTCTGCCGTTCCCGGCACATGTTCACCGCCTCCGCGGCGGCGCTTGCCCCATCGTAGATAGAGGCGTTACTCACATCCATGCCGGTAAGCTCGCAGATCAGGGTCTGGTATTCAAAGATCGATTGCAGAATCCCCTGGCTGATCTCCGCCTGATAGGGGGTGTAGGCGGTGATAAAGGTTTCGTTTGACGTAATCCGTTTAACTGCCGCAGGGATGTAGTGGTGATAGGCCCCGGCGCCCCGGAAAATGACCGGGAACAACCTGTTCTCAGCCGCAATGGCGCTGAGCTTACGGGTTACCTCAAGTTCCGCCATCCCTGCGGGAATATTCAGTTCCTTCAACAACACATTCTTCGGAATCGGCGCAAACAGTTCTTCTACCGACTTGCGCCCGATAGTGGTCAGCATTTCCTGCTGTTCCGCTTTCGTGTTTGGTATGTATGATCCCATGCATCACTCCTTTTTCGGGAGGGAAGCCTGGTACTCATCCGCGGAGATCAGTTCCCCGGCGGGGGCCTCACCCTTGGCACGGATAAACCAAGCCTCGTAGGGCGCCTTGTTGATCGATT
>BNUR01000399.1 GCA_025997495.1 Spirochaetia bacterium
CAAAAAGATCTTTATGCTTTCCTATATCAAGCGAGTCTTTTTCAACAGCATTTCGCATAAAGTCAGTCATAAAAAAATTGATACTGGTTTCAACTGTTTCCCATGCCTCATACAAACTAGAAAACCGTAAAATCAATTCTTCTAAATACAATTCCTCAATCTGTGTTTCTGATATATTCACCAAATCTATAAAGTCTTGAATTCTTGCCATTTCTTTAAGGTAATCATTTACCTTGCTGCTCGTTCCCCTAAAGATGCAGTTTCTGATTTCCTGATCGGATAATTGTGTGCCACCAGTATTCAACCTGTTAAATAATTCATACCGAACATCAATTGAACTGTTCCAATTTAGTATTTCGATTCGACAAACAAACCGCTTAATGTTTAATTGCATCTTTGATGTTAGCTGTTCATACTTATACCCGTTTAGATTTTTGATTAGCTCACCTTCTGTTAAAACCCAGTTATTTTTTTCGGGCATGGTTTTAAGTTCACCAAAAAATGACAATATAGTGGACACCCTTTGCAGACCATCAACAATTTCCCACTTGCCGTCCTTGTTTTCAGCAACAAATATAGGAGGTATAGGAATACCCAGCAAAATTGATTCAATAAAGCGAGTTTGTTGGTCTGCAGACCATCTAAATAATCTTTGATATTCTGGATCAATAACAATTTCATCTCTACTATACATACTTATTATTTCACCAAAGGACATATCAAGCCTTTCGGTTTTTAAGCTGTTCCTTTTGGCCTCAACTAAATCCTGTAATTGTTCTTTCGTCATTTTGTCCCCCTATTCACATCTACAATCAATTCTACAACATACCTCAAATACCATACACCCTCTCGACAATCCTTTCAAGCTCTCCTTCCAGAAAAACCGCATCCTTAAGGCTCTTTTCGTCTCTTTTGTTCTTTGTCGCAATGATCTGTTTTACCATAGCCTGTATTTTATCAACATCGGCCTGATTATGCTTCGCCGGCATGACAATGGGCAGTTGTTCCAGATATTGGCGGTTACAGGACCAGAAACCGCCCCGGAAGGGGGTGGATATTTTTGAGAGATATTTTGACAAAAGTTTTGAGTTAAGAAGCCCCACGATATAGTTATTCAAATGCTGGTATTCTTCTTTAAGAATGACCCCGCCTACATCGACATTATCCAAACACCATGCGCCATTTTCATCGTGGATGGCCTGAATTTCCTGCACTAGGCG
>BNUR01000400.1 GCA_025997495.1 Spirochaetia bacterium
CTCCTTAAAATCCAAAAGATTTGAGCGCATTGGCGGCGTTATTTACGGCATCTGCCGCGTCTGAAGCAGCTTTTGCAGCGTCTTTAACAGCCTCAGTATCCAGTGCGTCAGCCGCATTGGAAGCAGCTTTCAGCAAGTCTTCTGTACCGCCTGCTGCGTCCGCAGCCGCCTTAAACAGCCCCCCCAGCGCATTGCCTGCCAGACGGGCAAGCTCCTCGTCGTAGATAGCCCGGTCTTTTTCAGACAGTTTTGCCACCTTCTTTTCGATGTCCTCCGCTTTCTTGGTTAGCTCGGCGGCTTTTGCCGGGTTAAACATCGCCCCCAAAGCCTGTTGACCTATGTCATAGGTCTGTTTCGCCAGGGCCTTGGGATTCCCCCCTCCGCAGCTTGCCAGGGTAAGGAAAAATATCGCCGCCACGAAGGGGACGGCGAAACCTGCCATTCTACGGAACGGAATGGCTTGATAGAGGCCATGGTTTGTTTCCATGGTTTGCTCCTTAAAAGGCCGACACCGCCTAAAACGCCGTCAGCCAAGCGAAAAATACCCGCCCACAGGGGCGGGAGTGGGTCAAATGACCCGGCATATGCCTATATTTGCTCAAATTTTCTGCCACAGATTGCTATAGAATACAAGACATCTGCCTTAAAAGCAAAGTATATACCCTTATGGCAGTGTGTCAAGCACCCTAAAGCATATACATTGCTTTATTGGCACTAAGATTGATAAGATGGAAAACATTAGAGAAATATTGGCAAACAATTTACGGGAGAACCGGCGTCGGATTGGCTTATCCCAGCCCAAATTTGCAGAATTGGCGGACTTATCGACCCATTATGTGTCCATGATTGAATCAGGGCGGAAATTTCCCACCCCCGAAGTGCTGGGACGGCTGGCGGCGGCATTGGAGATTGAACCCCATGAACTTTTTTCGGCGCCGCCTTCACCGGAATGGGCTTTAGAGCAGGTACGTCAGGAAGTCATAACCGACATTCGGGCGGTTTTGGCGGATATTGAAAAAGTAGTGGACAAAGCGGTAGAAAAAGCTGTTGCCAATAAGTGTAAAGGCGATCCTACCATAAAGTTTATGTAAATGGCCCGTGTTAGGGAAAAACAATTCTTGGGTGCTTATCAAAATATTCTGGAATTCAAAAATGCGATAATATACCTTTTACGATTAACACAATTGAGCCAGTTCCAAAAAAGGATGGATTATAAAGC
>BNUR01000401.1 GCA_025997495.1 Spirochaetia bacterium
ACCTGGGCAACAACGGTGGGCCTGCCGGGAACCCTTTCCTACCGGTGCCAGCCGAATCATCCCGCCGATGATATTGACGGCATCATAGCATCGGTGTGCGAAGGGCTGTCCTACGGATGCGGGGACGCCTGCCTTGGGGTGAACCCCGTGGAGGATAGTGTTGATAACACCCGGGCGATCATGGAAGCCCTGTGGAATATTATGCAGAAATGGGAAATACCGACACAAAATACCGTTCTTTCCCATATAACCACCCAGATGGAAGCGGTACGCCAGGGCGCTCCCTGCTGTATGTTCTTCCAGAGTATCGCCGGAACCCAAAAGGCAAATGACGGGTTTGGGGTAAACGCCGGGCTTCTTCACGAAGCCTACGATCTTATTCATAAAATGGGACAGGCGCCGGGGCCCAACCTGCTCTATTTTGAAACCGGCCAGGGTTCTGAGCAGTCCATTGACGCCGACGAAGGGGTGGATCTGATGACCCTTGAAGCCATTCCCGCAGTTCTCCTATCGACCAATTCCTGATCCGCTGATATATCCCGGTATTCAAATCTTCTTTTAGTACCCGGCTGACTTCATCTTTTTCCGGAGCAATCACCGGGTTTTCATAAAAATCAGCGATGGTCAAATTAGCAAGCACAATTTTTGCGGCGGTACGTTCACTGACCGTTTGCGCGGCCCGTCCCAGAAGCACATCCCCTGATTTTTCATCATTCGCTTTGGCAAGTAAATCCTTCAAATCTTTGAATTGATACGTTTTATTAAATAGCTGCACTTTTAAAATCACGAACCCCGCCTCCCCGCAGGTTAAAGGCATTATTGTATTAATCCTACGTACCCTACGTATTTAATACAATATCACCTCTATCTCGCGTAGAGTCCGTGATGCCGCTACAAAAAAGTTTTCTGACTCGGGAAAATTTTTCCCCTCACAGTGGCGGGACCGTTCAGGCTTTTACCTGATTGCCTTCGTTTGTAACCAATGACTATCCTTTTATTAATGCACGGAATTTCTCTTCTGTCAAGAAAGAATTTTAAAAAAATCAAAATTTTAAAGGAATATTACCTAACTCCCGTTTAGTATTACCAGGCAATGTCAACAACTTAACAGTTGATTTTTCTATTATGCCTAAACTGAGCATTTCTGGGGTTGTCTGGACGTGGGGTAGTGCGGTTTGGACGAATGGGTACCAGAGCGCTCTTTATTTGCTGCGACAA
>BNUR01000402.1 GCA_025997495.1 Spirochaetia bacterium
ACACACTACCTTCACTGACACGCAGGGTAAGGCTCCCGTCCTCGGCGGTATGGACATTCATCACCGATTCCCCATCGACCTGTATGTGCCTGCCCCCGGCGTTCACCTGCATGAGGGAGTTCCCCTGGGCAGCGGCGGAGTTTACGGTCAGGTCTCCCCGGACAAGATCAAGGCGGGGGAGGTCATCTTCAGCGGAGATCTCTATCAGGCTGTTTTCCATCATCTCGATAGCAACCCCCCGGATAAAGGTGATGGTGGCCTCCGCACGTTCCGACGTACGGATAGAGTCCCCCGCATATACCGACGCTTCCATCCGCACCTGTTCCCAGAGTACCCGGTTCATAAAGCGCCGCTGGGCCGCATTGTGCTTCCAGGTGACGGACCCCAGGGGAACGAGGTTTATACGGGAAAGGGCCTGGTTGAAATCAGTCCAGAAAAGCCAGAGGCTGATAAAAACACCCGCAAGGCAGAGGAGCGTAACAATACCATCGGAACGGCGAATACCCGTCTTCATTACTATCTAGTATCGGCTGGTTTTGCATTATTCTTTTCCCCCCATCATACTTAAATCCGGCGTCATGTAACCCAGAAGAGCCCGTACCTGTCCCAGGCTCACCGGCCGGGACTGGGTTTCCCCCGGTTTAGCCCGCAGGTTTATCACCGCATATACCCGTATGGGCCTTGCCTTGCCCTTAACCCGCACCGGGGGCATTGCTTCGGTTAAGAGATAGCGGTTCACCAGCTTCCAGGTATCTTCCGTAATCAGGATATCCGTATGCATTTCTTTGTTCAGGGATTCGGTACGGCTTGCCAGGTTTACCGTATCGCCGATAACCGTATACTCCATCCGTTTCTCCGACCCAATCTGCCCGGCTACCACCGCCCCGGTGTTGATTCCGCAGCCAATCCTGATCCGGGGCCGTTTGACGCTCCCGTCCCGGCCTTTGTTGAACTTTTGGAGGGTGCTCCGCATAGCCAGTGCCGCCTTGACCGCTTTCAGGGCATTTACGGCGGGAGTATCCAGGATGGTCACCGCCCCCCAGTGGGCCATAATGCAATCCCCCATGAACTTATCCACCGTACCCCCGTTTTCATCTATACAGGCAATCATCTGGGTCATGTAGCTGTTGAGGAATTCCACCACCTCCCAGGGTTCCAGCATTTCCGACATCATGGTAAAGGAACGGATGTCCGTAAAGAGGAGGGTGG
>BNUR01000403.1 GCA_025997495.1 Spirochaetia bacterium
TTAATTGATACCGGTTTTCTTTATAATTCGTATTGTTTCAGCCACCGTACCAATCCACCGTTCTTTATCGGAAAGCGCGGGGTCTATGAAGGATTCCAGGATATTCCCTGCAGCCCACCGGACATCGGTGGTGGTAATGAAGGGAATCACCCGGTTCCGCCCCACATTGCCGGGATCCTTTTCCTTAAACGCAACCAGGGCGTCGTAATATTCCTGTGTGGTGGAGGGAACCGGCAGGTCCAGCTTATCCAGCCAGTCCTTGCGGATAAAGGTATTGAGCCTGGCAAGGTTCATGCGTTTGCCGGGCAGGCACCAGACTTTTCCGGTGGCGGCATCCTCCGCGCGGCGGATAAAATCATGGCCCGGGAACGCCGGATCGGACCCCAGGAAGTTTTTTAAGTCCCTGAGGGTTGTATCAAGATAGGGGCGCAGGTCATAAATGCCCCCCTGTTGCGCCCAATTCACAATATTATCAATGCTGTAGGTAATACTGACATCCGGGGGAGTCCCCGCCGCCATCAAGTTGATGAGCGCCTGGGTTTCATTGCCCCGGGGTACCGGGACAAATTCTACTTCGATATTTTCATCCGCCAGCACCTTCTCCTTGATCCACTTTGTCCACTGATTATTGGTGGGGTCTGTTTTGCCCCCGTCGGTGCCGCGGTCGTAAATTTCCACGGAGATTTTTGCCCGTTTGCCGGATCCGGGTTTGCCGCCGCCGCAGCTCATAAGAAGCACACTAAGCGCAGCCGCACAGAAAATGATACGAACCGGCCATGTAAAGATTTTCATACGTCCTCCAAATCTCTCTTTATAAGAGGCTTTTGGGGCTGAAACAATACGAATTATAAAGAAAACCGGTATCAATTAAATGTTTCAATTCAGAAGTCTTTAATTATACTCGATATATTAAATTAGTACATTCCTTTAATAAAAAATGGATAGTAAATACAATTTATATGGCAAGGATTAAAGGCGCGGATTATGTTTACCCATCTCCTCATGATGCACCGGTAGAGGAGGGGTTTGTACCGGATATTGGCTATTTAGTATACCGTAAATGTGCTCCATCCTGGCAGATTGTTGGTAAATATGATTTCCCTTTTTGGGACCTTACCTATGTAACCAAGGGGGCGGCCCGGTATACCATTGACGGGGCGGACTATGATCTGGCCGAAGGGGACTTCCTTT
>BNUR01000404.1 GCA_025997495.1 Spirochaetia bacterium
TTTAAAAGAGAAGGGCACGAAAAGGCGGCAGAATTATTAAAATGTTGTGTAAATAATAAAGCGAAAGGATATTTATGTGCCCATGAAATTACGACACTGTCATATTTTTTGGAAAAAAAAGTAAAGGATAGAAGTAAGATTACAAAGACGATTTCCAGAATTATGAAAAGATATGAAGTTATTGAAATCAATAAAAATATATTAAATAATGCTTTACTGTCAGAAATCAATGATTTTGAAGATGCGGTAATAGTTGAATCGTCAAAATTAAACGATATTGATTATATAATTACAAAAAATACTAAACATTTTAATAAAAGTATCATAAAAACATTAACACCGGAAGAATTTATAGCATTAAAATAGAATACGGGGTACTGCGCATAACGAGGCTGCTGAAAAAGTATTGACGCAGTAATACTATGATAATATAATGCAGTATTATGGCAAGATACAAAAACGTTGATAAAAGTCAGGGGCTATTTCTTACGGTGGATCTGCAGAAGCAGCTTACGGAGGGTTTTTTTCTATTGAGACAACGACAAACTATTAGTTTTGATACACCGCAGAACCGTACCACCGCTTCGTTGGAGTAGGAGTAGGAGTACGACATTGTATGCGGGTTATCATAATGAAGGAGATATCGATGGATGATACAACATTTGTGATACTATTTCGGAATGCAGCCGGTACGGACACCGAGGTTACCGCTCATTATGGCGAAACAATAACCATCATCATCACCATCATCATCACGACGGCGAAGACGGGCATTGGGGCGGCGGTCATGGTCACCACCATCATGGGCATGACAGATGACGTAAGCCTTGTACCCCGAACTGCCCTCCGTGGTGCCTTCTTGACAAAAAATTAACGAATCATATATACTGATAATGCAACGAGTAGTGTTAATTACACGTAAGGCCGGTTGTGTTCTGCTTGAGCAGAACTTGGGCTTATGTAATGACAATACTCGTTTTTTGTCTATATCCATAAGCCCTTAAAAACCTTTTAGTAAGGATGGCTTTATGGACTCTTCGGAAAATGCGATCCCCCAAAACAAAATGGCAACCACTCAGGTAAATAAATTGCTCCTGGCGATGGGACTGCCCATGATTGTATCCATGATGTTACAGGCGTTCTACAATATTGTGGACAGCTATTTCGTCAGTCAAATGGAGGAT
>BNUR01000405.1 GCA_025997495.1 Spirochaetia bacterium
CCGTCCGGTTACGAGGTATTCCACGGAAGTATGTAAGGAAGCGGCTATTTTTAGCGCCTGATCCGCCCGGGGAAAGGTCTTTTGAACCCTCCAGGTTGAAATCGTTGATGGTTTGATGTTTGTCTGTAGAATGACCGGGAGGTCCTTCTCTGTCAAGCTCTTATATCGCTTCCAGAACATCTCCGCATCACATTCATCCATACTTGATTATCGGGCTTGAAAATAGCCGGTTTCCGGTAGATTTCCTTGACGGATACGGGAACTCGTATTATATTGTAAAAGTTCGTAAATACGTCTTAAGGTATCAGGAGGCAGTAAGCAATGAAATGGCGGTTTGGAAGAAGGGCATGGGAGGAGTGACATTATGAGAGAAATATTTGCGATCATAGTGGTTATGTTCGCTATTGTTCCCGCGGTTTTTGCCGATACCGGGGATCCCTATCCTGACCTCCAAAAAGAAACCGTCATACTGCGGCTTGATACGGGAAATCAGGTTACCGGCGACGACATTCAGAAGCTCTTTACGGCCCTGGCAACTTCCTATTTGAAGAACAATTCCAGCTATATCCTCGTTTATGAGGTATACCGGGACCGGGGAAGGCAGGAATTGCGATCATCCCTTGCCCTTACGGAACTGGATTACGGCTCTTTTGTTGTTATGAATATACGGCATACCTTTTCCAATGGCTATTATGAGTTAAAATTATCAAATTCCCCGTTTATCAATTTCTGTATTGCCTGACCTTTCCTGACATACGCCCAAAGCAATGTTTCAGGATTATTACCCTTGTTTTTGGTTATACTATTTGTTTTATCTATGATTTCAAGTATTTTATTTTCAGTAATATCAACACCCAGGATGGAATATTCCAGTTCAAGATTGTACTTTTCTTCCGGGTCATATTCCGATTTACACTACTTCATTTTATATCTCCTGACTAATAAACAAAGGTAGTGTCACGGGTAACATTCCGACTGTCGCATTTAGGGCATTTATCAAGAAACGAAAATGAATAACTGCAGGGCAAGGTAGGGGGTAAATATTTTAGTTTTTTCAACATTTATCTTCTTTCCACTCAAGCACAATTTTACGATTTAATGCCGCAACTTTACAGAAGTGTTCGTTGATTTTGAGAGGGTTGCCGTCAGGGTTTTCATTGGCATTACGTGCCATACAAAT
>BNUR01000406.1 GCA_025997495.1 Spirochaetia bacterium
GATGTAATCCATCATAGAAATCTACCACAATTTTTCTGTACTGTCAAGTCTTTTTTTACTTTTTTTTAGAATTTTTTTTAGTTTATGGATTACTTAACCGCCGGTAGAAACCGTGTGTTTCTTGTCTTTTTCGTGGTTAATCTTGAATTGCTGGTCCCTGTAAAAAGCTGTAAAAAAGTTGACAGTACAGAAAAATTGTGGTAGATTTCTATGATGGATTACATCACACTTGGTAATACAAACTTACACGTATCGCGCCTCTGCTTCGGGACAGCCCAGTTGGGCGCGCGGCTTGCCGAAGCTGACGGGAAACGGCAACTTGACCTGTTCTTTGAGCACGGCGGCAATTTTATCGATACCGCCCATATATACAACGACTGGATTCCGGGCGAAATAGCCCGCAGTGAGCGCGTACTCGGCGACTGGATGAAAGAGCGCAAAAACAGAACCGGCATCATCCTTTCGACAAAGGGGGCGCATCCGGAGTTTACTGCCAACGGACTCGGAGAGCCGCGGCTGAGTAATGCAGAAATCGAGAGCGACCTCAACAGCAGCCTCGGAAAACTGCAAACAGATTATATCGACCTGTATTTTTTGCACCGCGATGACATGACGCGGCCTGTCGGAGAAATCATCGACTTTCTTGACGCGCAAGTAAAAAAAGGCAAGCTCCGTTTTTACGGCTGTTCCAACTGGACACTCCCCCGCATAAAGGAAGCCGCCGCTTATGCCGCGAAAAAGAAAAGCAGCGGCTTTGTGTGCAATCAACTGATGTGGAGCCTTGCCGATATTAAATGGAACAGCATATCCGACAAAACCACCGTCTGCATGGACGAGGCCACCTATGCGTATCACAAGGAAACCGGCCTCAACGCGATGGCATTCACCTCGATTGCGCACGGGTACTTTTCCCGCCTCGAAAAAAACGCGAAACTCCCGCCCGATGTAGCCGCAGTATACGATTGTCCCGAAAATTTATCGCTTTACGAGACGCTTCTCAGCATCGCCCATTCCATTGGAATGTCCATTACCGACTTGAGTTATGTTTATTTTGATGTGCAACCGTTGCCGGCCATCCCGATAGCTTCTTTCAGCAGTGATTCACAACTGCTTGATGCCCTGCACCACTGTGAGGTTGCTCACGAGTCTGCAAAAGATGCTTTACACGAG
>BNUR01000407.1 GCA_025997495.1 Spirochaetia bacterium
GATGGAACGCCCGGCTTCCTCATCATCTTTGGCCTGGGCGGGGGTTTCCACATTGAAGCGGCCCTTGCTAAGCCCGAAACCGAATGTGTTACGGTGATTGATTTTGATATCCACGGCATAGCAGAATTACTAAGCTCCCGTGAATACATCGGCATCTTCAACGATCCCCGGTTCCGCCTTTTAGTAGATCCCTCAGGGCCCGCCCTGGAAAAACACCTCCTTGACCGGTACAAGCCCGGCATCTGCGGCGGCATCACCCTACTGCCCCTGCGTACCAGAACCGATTTAGGCCGCCCGTTATTCACAAAGGCCACGGAGCTTATCAAGTCCGCTATAGACGAAGTATCCGCAGATTATTCTGTTCAGGCCTATTTTGGCAAGCGCTGGTTTTCCAACATCATCCGCAACGTACCCCTGGCGGAACAAAGCCTGCCCCCCATTCCCCCGATACGCAGCGCCGCCATATGCGCCGCAGGTCCCAGCCTGGATTCCCAGATACCCCTGCTCTGCGAAATTTCGCTTGAGAAAAAAGAACGCCCCTTCATCATTGCTGCGGATACTGCTCTGCCCAGCCTGCTCGGAGCCGGCCTTGAACCGGACGCGATAGTTTCTATTGACTGCCAGCATATCAGCTACTACCACTTCATGGCGGGCCTCCCGGAACGCACCCTGCTCTTCCTTGATCTGGCCAGCCCGCCACTGGTGGCTTCCCGATCCCGCCGGCCCTACTTTTTCTCCGGAGGCCATCCCTTAACCCGCTACCTTTCCCGTTACTGGCGCCCCATCCCTGAACTGGACACCTCCGGAGCAAATGTCACCTATGCGGCCCTATCCCTGGCAGAATACCTTGGCGCCCGGAACATTACATTATACGGCGCAGACTTCTCCTATCCCAGAGGGGTAACCTATGCCCGCGGAAGCTATATCCGTGCTCTCTTTGAAAACCGCCAGAATCGCTGCGCATCCCTAGAATCCCTCCATTCAGCGTTTCTCTTCAGGACTCCCCTTTCCAAACAATTTTTGGCGGAGTCCTGGTATTACGAAACGAATGCCCTGACCATGTACCGGAGGCGGCTTGAAGACAAGGCCAACAGTATTACTGCGGGTGCTGCTACGCAGATTTCCGCCATTCCCGGCATGGGCGCGCCGATAAACCTGGAAGCC
>BNUR01000408.1 GCA_025997495.1 Spirochaetia bacterium
GGGCTCGGATACGCGGATAGAGCGGGCCCTCATTGAATGGCAGCGCAAGATGGTGCGTGAAGCTGACGATTATCAAGGAGCATAAGATGGGAATACGGGGAGAATTATATTCAACCACCGTTGGGCTGCAGAATAGAACCTACTTCTTTAACGTGAAGGAAAACCGCATGGGGGATCTTTACCTCAACATTGTGGAAAGCAAAAACAAGGAAACCGGCGGGTTTGACCGCCAGTCGGTGATCCTCTTTGCGGATGACCTAAGTGAATTTCTTAAGGGCTTTGAGGATTCCCTGCGGGTTTTGGAAAAGGCGGTTAAGGAGAAACGGCGTTCGGCCCCAGGGCCACATGCGCCCAGGGAAGAAAAAAACCGGAAAAAAGCAGACCCGGAGAGTTCCGGCGAAGGCAAAAAGCGATATACCGGTAAGTCAGCCGGCGGTAACCCGAAGAAACCCGGCACGGTTTCCCGCAGCGCTTCCGGCGCACCCCGCGGCAAATCAAAGATCGTCAAGGGCAAACCCGGAAAAGTGGTGGTGCGAAAACGGGACAGGAACGAATAACAGGGCTGTACCGGTTAGCTTGAAAATCCAGTCCCCTTTTGGTATCCTTTTTCAAAAGGAAGTATTTTGGCAAAACAAAAAATACCTGCCGCGCCTTCAGTGCGGCGTTTGCCCTCTTATTTGCATACCATACGGCAGGATTGCATGGTTACGCAGAGCATGGCGTATCCCGAGGAAAGATCCTCGGTTTGCACCGCCACGGTTCCGGGAACCCTGAGTTTTATGGCGGTAAAGTTCCATATCCCCCGGATGCCCGCCTTAACCAGAATGTCCGCCGTTTCCTGGGCATCATCAGAATGGATCGTCAGAATCGCCGCCTGTACCCCCAGCTTACGGATCTCGTTCTCAAGGTTATCCATGGGCAGTACCTGTACCCCATGAATAGTAGTCCCGGCCTTTTCGGGGTTTTTATCAAAGGCCGCCACAATATGCAGGCCGTGGAGCCGGAATTCCCGGTGCCCCATAAGGGCGCTGCCCAGGTTCCCGGCGCCCACCAATATCACGTCCTGTACCGAATTCCATCCGAGGAAGCGTTCAATGGCATCGATCAGGGTGTGTACGGGGTACCCCTTTTTGGGCTTCCCGATAATCCCGGTAATCGCCAG
>BNUR01000409.1 GCA_025997495.1 Spirochaetia bacterium
CGCGGGGCACATCAATCCTCCCTTGCGTTAGCAAGTTCTTGCCGGTGACTGGCGGGTATGTCTACGGTTTGTTCAATGGTCATGACAAGATAAATATAGCATGAAAGGGGAAAAGGTGACAATCCCCTTATTAGTCGGAAAGGCTCAAAATACAGGACTTGACGAAATTGAAGAGCTGCAGTCGGAGCATGAAGTTTCGGGAGTTCCATAAGAGGGTCTGGAACCGCCCGCGTTTTTTGGCAGGGAAAATGAAATGCCCGATGACATTAAGGAATTGTTTAATGCACTGGCCGGGGAGTGAGACAATCTTTCATCCCAGTACCATGCCATTGTAAGGCCATAGGCGGTCACCATGGGTCCTGAACACGACACCCCGGCACATAATGAAATCATACATTGGCATCCAGCCTTTGTTGCGGCTATACAGTTAGAACTGGATCAGTACCGGGATATTCTCGAATTTCAGAGCGAATTCCAACTAAACGATGAACCCCTCCGCATAGATGTCATCATAAAAAAAGTAAAAGATATTGTAATCGAGAAAAACATTGCCCATATCTTCAAAACCTTCAATCTATTAGAGTACAAAAGTCCCGAAGATACCCTATCGATCTACGATTTCTACAAAGTAATGGGCTATGCCTACAATTATATGGCCGATCCCAAGCGGAAAGCCCCTATAACCAGTCTGACCATCACCCTGGTGGCCTCCAAATATCCCCGTAAACTCATAAAGTACCTAATGGATGTCCACAAATACCGGATTGAGGAATCCGCAAGTGGCATATACCAAATTACCGGGGACATTATCACCATCCAACTTATCGTCAGCCCTCAGCTCTCCGAAACCGATAACCTCTGGATCAAAGGACTATCCCGCGGCTTGAATAGCCGGAGCAGGGGTATTATACTTAAAGAAGCCCTATCAAAGGGTGACGGCCCCCTCACTCGGGCCTATCTCTATGCGGTGTTGCAAGCGAACCCGCAAATTGCCCCGGAGGTTGTAAAAATGAGCGATGGCGCATTGACCCTGGAAGATGTTCTCGAAGAAATGGGCTGGCCTGAAAGGTGGAAAGAAAAGGGCAGACAGGCAAAAGCCGTTGAAATAGCTAAAAATCTCCTAAAAAAAGGCTGGAGCGCGGAGGAAACAGCGGAAACCG
>BNUR01000410.1 GCA_025997495.1 Spirochaetia bacterium
TGGTTCTGCAACCCCGACACGCCGGAAAATAATGATCGCATCATAGTGGTTTTCTCCTATTCTTCAAATACTCTGCTGACCTGATCCCACTGATAGTAGGCGCCGTTCACCAATACCTCGGGGGTTGCGCCCCTGGTAACTGCCCGCACCGTCCCCTGGACGACCTTTTCTCCCTCGATAATTTCCACCGGGCGGCCCAGGGCGGAAGTGGCTTCGCCGCCTCTCAGCAGATTCGCCAGCTTACTGAAATCGCTTGCCATGCCGGTCATCTGTTCAAGGGTAGAAAACTGGGCCATCTGCCCGATAAATTCCTTGTCCTCCATCGGGGCGGTAGGATCCTGGTGGCTCAACTGGGTGATGAGTATCTTTAAGAAATCATCCTTACCCAGGCTTTGGGTGGGCATCCTGCCCTTCTGTATCGACTTATTGAAGGTGTCCACTTCCATGCTTAGGACTGCCTTTTCCTGCGAGCTAAGAACCGCTTCTAACGCTGCCATTTTTCTATACTCCTATATCAACACATTAACCCGGGACACCCCCGGACTCTCAAAACCGTCTTCAGCCTCCAGGCCCGGCAACTCTATGGTTTCCCCCATAGTGTCATAGCTGGCTGAAACAAGCCGCGGCGGGAAAAACGGGGTTGCCGCTTCCCGGTTCCACTGCCCCTGGCCGCTGTTCTGCCCCCCGTCCCCGGCAAGGGCCATATCCAAACTGGCCCCCTCAAACCCGGAATCCCGGAAAGCCTGCTCCAGGGCGCGGATTTCCTTCTCGAAAGCCCGGAGCGCTTCGTCACTTTCAACAATGATGTGCCCCGTAATCTTGTTTTCGGCCATTTCCAAACGTATCTTAACCATTCCCAGGGCTTCCGGTTTCAAAGACAGCCTGATGGTTCCCTCCCCGCCGTCCCTGACCATAATAGACGCCTGCCGGACGATGTCGCCGTTGAGGTTCTGGTGGAGTTCCCGGGCCAAAATATCCCCAAAGGCCTGCCCGGCGCTTTTCATCTGCCCGCTTTCCCCGGACTCCTGGCCCCGGCCCCCGTTTTTGAGCTCCACGGTGATGTCCGTAACCCGTTCCCCCCCGTTCGCCAACTCGGGCCTGAGTTCCTGACTCGCATTGGGGGCCGCACTGTTCTGCCCGGTACGGAGATCCTGAACCT
>BNUR01000411.1 GCA_025997495.1 Spirochaetia bacterium
CCTCCGCTATTGTTGGCGCTATTATCGGCCTTATTGTCGGTTTAGCATCTTCGCCCAAAGCTAAAGACGGGGAAGTGCGGGAGGACTAAAGCGCAGTAATGCTATGCACCAAATTTGGGAAACAGAATAATTGGCACTTTAAGTGTTATTCGTGCCGTTTGGCAATATGTTGTAGTAACAGGAGTTTTTTCGGTTTTCACAAAACCGTATCAATATTTTTTGGAGGATAGGTTATGAAAAAGAGAGTGGCCATTATGGCTGGAGCGGCGCTGGGTATGGCGTTCATGGTTCTGGCGGGGTGCGCATCCCTAAAGCTTGGCAGTAAGGGGAAAGACCCTGTGATGCTCGACCATGCGGGGAGGGCTTGGGGCGGAAAAGAATTGCCCCCATGGCTAGAGACATGGAATACAAGTCATAGCATCATTGCTGTTGAGAAGATGCCCGAGTACCGGGGGCGCTACTGCTTCATAGCGGAAGATACGGGCAGCAATTTGAAAGCGGTTCAAGCCTGGCTGAACACGGTGGCGATCAACAACATCATCGGCAGCCAAATCTCTACCCGTATCGGTTCAGTCGCCGAGGCTAACGTTAACACCGCAAATAACGCCAGTTATACCAACAAACTCAACGATGTTATGACAACAACCCGGAACGCCACCTACACGGCGGCGGTAAAAGAAAGCGACTACTGGGTTAAGTGGCGCAACTATGACCCTGACGACAAAACAAACTACACCGACGAGTACACCGCTACTATCCTTTATACGATGCAGAAGGACATCCTGAATGAACAGATCGCCAACGAGTTCCGAACCATCCAGAATAACGCCAATACCAAAGAAGAGCGGGAAATGTGGACAGGCCTGATTCAGGCGGTTCTGGAGCGCGGTTTGGATGTGGAGGCAAGAACGCCGGCGCGGAACGACAATGACGTGAACATTACGGTTTTCAACTAACAGGAAAGTTCTAAAATGATTCGTATCCGCCTGGCTTTAGCCGTCAGCCTAATCCTTTTTCTCGCGGGCTGCGCTTCAGCGCCGCCGCCCCCGTGGGCCTACTCACCGGAAAGCGTGTATCCCCGTGCGGAGTACCTTACCGGGAGGGGAGCAGGCCTTAGCCGGGCGGAAGCGGAGACCGCGGCCATCGCGGA
>BNUR01000412.1 GCA_025997495.1 Spirochaetia bacterium
CTTTCGGCTGGCTTGAGGATTATCGCCTGCTGTGGAAAAATTGCGAACGGAAAATCCATAATACGCTGCAAGCCTCCAAGTTGGCGTTTATTTCCTTGTTATTGAGGAGATATTAAACAGGCTCTAAGATAAGGAGGTAACGAAAACTTAAATCCTTTGGTCCCCCCATCCATTTGGGGTGATGCTACCCGCAGGTGCGTAACTGGTAACGGTTGGGTGCTATCGGACCTTTGGTCCGCGCTGCGGGGACAACGCGGTAAACGGATACCCCTATTCCGGTAACGTCGGACTAAAGTCCGCAGCATAAAGAGTATGTCATGAGCAGACTAAACGAACAATCGGAAGGCTCGTTAGGCACAACAAGCGAAAAGGGAGTGATACGCTTGAACTAAAAAAGTAAGGGTTCGTATCCGGCTCTTTGGTGCGGGACGGATAAAATGGACAGGAAACCCCGGGCTAAAGATTGGCTCTAAAACATACTGAACTGGTAATCAAGCGGAACGTGGTAAACCCGATGTATGCCCCCCGTGGGAAACAGCGGGCAGAGGATGGTATAGGAAGCGAACGGCGGCCTGTAATGGGACGTATCGAACTAAAGTTCGCGCCCTTCAAACTTTGGGGTATTCCGAAAGGGAGCAGACTTATACCGGGTCTCAGTTTGCAAGAAGAGCGGAAAACGTATGAACAAGGGAGAAGTGTATACCGGTGAATAACCGGACTGCGATCTTGGTACAGGAATGCACAATACGGAAGAAACTCGAAACGCAAAGGGGAAGGTCTATCAAGACCCGAACCGGCAAGAGCTCGGAAGGCGATTGCTTACATGAGGCTTGAGCCGTATGAAGGGAAACTTTCAAGTACGGTTCTTAGGCGGGGGAGAGCGGAGCAATCCGCTCTTCTCTAGCCGACTAGGCGTATACCTAAGCCGAACTGAAATGGTATAGCCTTGGAAGTCTTTGCCGCTTTGAATCAGCACAAATGCCAGGCAACAGTTCAATGCGGTCAATAAGCGCGGCTATGCCGAATGTTTGCAGCAAGGCGTGAGCCACTAACACCAATGCTAGCTGCTGTTCCCTCCACAAGCTCCAACGCATGTGTTCCTCTGTACTGACACTCCTGTTCGCAGGGGGAAAAACGCCCGTTGTTC
>BNUR01000413.1 GCA_025997495.1 Spirochaetia bacterium
GAAGTCCGGCTGGAGAATGAGACGGTGTGGCTGACACAAGCACAAATGGCGGAACTGTTTCAGACGACTAAACAAAACATTAGCTTGCATATCAACAATATTTTCAAAGAAGGTGAACTTGTACAAGCGGCAGTTGTCAAGGAATCCTTGACAACTGCCGCTGATGGCAAAAATTATCGTTTGGCTTACTATAATCTTGATGTTATCATTTCAGTTGGTTACCGGGTAAAATCACAGCGAGGCACACAGTTCCGGCAATGGGCAAACCGCATCCTTAAAGAATATCTGCTTAAAGGCTATTCTGTTAACCGGCGTTTTGAACGTATCGAACAACAGGCTGCCGAAACAGAACATCGTCTTGTAAAAGCAGAAGAAAAAATTGACTTTTTCGTAAAAACCGCCTTTGCCCCCGGCAGAAGGCATTTTTTACGATAGTCAGATTTTTGACGCATATACGTTTGTTTCAGATTTGATAAAATCTGCAAAAAAATCCATCGTGTTAATAGATACATATATTGACGAAAGTGTCTTGACTGTTTTATCCAAACGGGCGGACAAGGTTCTTGCGGTTATATACACGCCGAAAATCTCGGCACAATTACTACTTGATTTACAAAAATATAACGCGCAATATCCTCCGGTCACCGTCAAGACATTCAAAAAATCCCACGACCGCTTTCTGATTATTGACGATACGGTATATCACATCGGTGCATCGTTAAAAGACCTGGGTAAAAAATGGTTTGCATTTTCAAAAATGATGATACCTGCAGATGAATTGTTACAGCGAATTATATGAGGCAACGAAACCGTTAAGAGGCATGCCCCCAAACCCTGGTAAAAGCAGAGGTCTACATCGCTCCACTCATGAGGGTTTCCTTTGGCATAGGAACCAAAGAGATATACCTTGTTGCGCTTCCCTCTACCACTTAAATTTTCTCGTGGTTAAGTCCCCTCCCCTCTATTTATAAATTTGTCCGTTTGGCTTTCTTTGCTATTAGTCCTTCGGTCAAAGTCTGATAGAGGTAAAATAAGTGGGCTACCCGGTCGGCATCGTTGGTGAAGGTTTTTTTATAGGCGGCCTCTACCGCTTTATCAAGTTTCTGATGGGCCTTTACCAATTTAGGGGGCATGGTTGGCGGGTTAT
>BNUR01000414.1 GCA_025997495.1 Spirochaetia bacterium
GGAAATCATTTTACTCGTAATTTTAATGATTTAGTGGAAGATATTTATCCTGGCAACTGTTGTATATGCATTTGCAAAAGTTCCATATAATTTACAGATGGCGCGTAATGATTTTAATGATATTCATCATTTATTATATATTATGGACGACAATATAATAGTGACAGATGATGGAATGTTTAATACATATTTGTCAGATTTTTATCCGAAAAATATTATTTCAAGCAATGATTTTAGAAATTTATTGTAAAGGGTTGGGCACTTCGCATAACATACGCTATACGCTGCGCCGCAGTAGCGGCTTGGCCTCCACAAAACCCCAGTCGGGCTTCGCCCTTTGTGGGGTTTTGTTCCGGCACATTTTTGCAGTTGCTGGAAACCTTCGGTTTCCTTTATCGCAACTGCAAAAACATCGTATAGCTTTCACGTTATGTGCAATGGCGGCTATGCTTTTGTGAAATATTGTATAAAATATTATTGACAAATAATATATTGTATAATAGAATAATATTATGAAGGTAGTTTTTTCTATTTTATTGGTATTTTCTCTTATTTCATGTGTAAAAGAATCTATCTCGAAAAACGATAGTCAACCGATAGAGATAAACAAAAATAGTATATTGATTGAAGAAATAGATTTTGTTATTTTAAAAAATAATGAATTTATAAAATCCTTATTTGGAAATTGTACCTCAATCGAATTATCGGAAAATGATTTGGATGAATTAAATATTATTATAAATAATGCGGTAAAAGGTTATAATGGAAATGAAGTAATAGAAAATATTATTTTGTCAAATTATAAAAGACAATATATTGCAATAATTAATGAAAAAGGTGAAAAAGAAGTTTATGTAAATTGTTTTTATAATACATTTGCTGAAAGAAACGATTATTGGAAGACACAATTTGTAGACGTAGATGGTGGTGGAAAAGGTTTTTTTCAATTAAAGGTGAATTTGACAAAAAAAATATATTATGAATTTTGTATTAATGCATTTTTATAAATTATTAAAAATAGTAAATAATGGGGTACGCCGCCACTGCACATAACATACGCTATACGCTGCGCCGCAGTAGCGGCTTGACCTACGAAAAACCCCAGTCGGCGCAGTAGCGCCTTTGTGGGGTTTTTCTCCGGTACAT
>BNUR01000415.1 GCA_025997495.1 Spirochaetia bacterium
TACCAAAATGATTCCTCTTCATGTCCGGATTACCGATAAAGCCGCCGACTGCCAGGTTGTCGATTTCCCCATCATCCCTCATACCCGCCTCGTTGCGAAAGCGTTTCCCCGCCTGTGTCAGATCCTATTTCCGCGTATTCTTCAGACCGACCACGAGGTTGTCCCCTTTCAGCAGGAGGGAGGTGAGGGTTGTTTTGTACTTCGTATCCAGTGCAGGATCATTGGGGAAGAGCTTGTTCTGGATGATATTTTGTACCTGGGCAATATGCACCATGGCGGGCATATCAATATTATAGGTACCGGCAGAGGCATCGCGTATCGCCATTGTGATCCCATCACCTTGATCCGTGTCCACCGCTTCGGTGCGCACACTTGTACCAAAATGATTCCTCTTCATGTCCGGATTACCGATAAAGCCGCCGGTGGCCAGGATGACGGTCTTTCCGTAAACTTCATATTTGGTACCATTTTTGGCTTCAGCCCCGACGCCAACAACTTTGTTTCCGTCCATAAAAAGTTTCGTGGCCCGCAGTTCAAGCTTGTAGTCGCTTTTCAGGTCCGTAGAATTCGCGGTCCGGGCTTTGGCAATATCAATTGCCTGAGTGAACATCCTGGTTTTGAATAGATCAAGACCATCGTCATCGGCGTATGTTCCGTCACTGGAATTCCAATTCTCACTACCGTAGTTACAAACCCCGTTATATGTGAAGAAACTGAATGCTCCCGGCGCCACAAAGTGGAAGTTGTAAGGGGCTGCGGCTAACCAGTCGACTGTGGGGCCGGATGCGTCTATGAACTGCGCTATCATAGATGTTTTCGGCCCTTCGGGAGTACCTGCCCCCATGTCAGAGTTCCAGTCATTTAACAGGTTAGTCCGATTTACATAGTCTGTACCATCAGCAAGAGGCCCTTGGGCTCTAACATTTTTTATATACGAAGAATTTACCGACATGGGGCCGCCTGCGGTGGCGGAGTTGCCGCCGATTTTACCGCCAACTTCAATGCCAAATACACGGGGATAATACTCACCGATGGGTTAGGACGCCATGAGATAAGCGCTCATACACGATAGATCGGAAGAACGGAGTGAAGGGAAAGAGCGACTTCGGCAGGGCAGCGTGGAG
>BNUR01000416.1 GCA_025997495.1 Spirochaetia bacterium
GTTTGAACCCTTGATCTTATTCCCCCTTCGTATCTGCACAATAACGGTAATCACCGTAATCACCAGCAAGACTAACTGCGGTATCAGTGTTTCCAGGGTGGGAAAAATCCCCAGAAGATCTATCGAATGTACCCACGGCACGGGGCTTACACCGATAAGGTTTCCTTCCTGCAGTTCTTTTATGCCGTTACCGGTAAAGGCAATCGACATCGCAAAGAGCAGGATAGATGTACCGAGAAAAAATGGTTTTAAGGGAATCCTGAGAGAAAGGAACCGGATGGCGAGGTAGACCCCCACCAGCAGTACCGCGCCTGCGGCAAGGCCCGCCCACACCATATTGTAAAAGAGCTTCGTATTGGCAAGCAGTGCCTGATAAAACAGGATAACCTCTGCCCCTTCGCGGAATACCGCAAGAAACGCGGCAAAGGCTAGGGAGAAAACACTGCCCGACTTTATGCCGCTTTGCACTTTTCCTTCTATATATTTGTTCCACGCTTCCGCCTCGGACTTTGAAACCATCCAGTTACTCACATAAAAGAGGACCGCCACCGCTATCAGCATCGTTACCCCTTCAACAATTTCCTGATTCTGCCCCGTGGCGGCCCCCGCAAGGCTGTTCAGGATATACGCCATGATGACACTGGCCCCAAGCGCCGCGAGGGAACCCCAGTATACGGGCCTGGTACTTTTCGTATTGCCGCTTTTCACCAAATAGGCGACGATTGCCCCCACGATAAGGATGGCCTCGAAGCCTTCCCGTAGAATGATAAGGAGGGAGGCCAGGAAAACGCTCCATGCGCTCTCCGTTTTGCCGTCAAGCTTGTCCGCGTCCTCCGCCAGAAGCGCGCTCAGCTTGTCAAGCCCTTCCCGCACCTCGGCGGCGGCGGTCCCATTGGTCATAGCCTTTTTTACCAGGCTGAACTGATACTCAACCTCCGCGGCCCGGGCTCCTGAAATTTGGGACATCACCGTCTTTTCAAACCCGTACTTCTCGTAATAGCCGTAGTAGGCCGTATCGACCTTGGCCTTTGCGCCTTTCACGTCCCCTGCGGCATAGAGGGTATACGCATCGTCAATATGGGCAGCCATTTCCGCCGCCATATCCCCCCAGGTGTCAAAG
>BNUR01000417.1 GCA_025997495.1 Spirochaetia bacterium
GGCGGGGTATCTGACGCGCCGCTTTCTGTAAGCCGCACTATCGTTACGTGAGCCGCCCCTTCAAGCAATTCCCGGTATTCGCTAAAGTCGGTGAGGGACTCGGGGAAAAAGATGAAGCACTTCTTTCCCGTATCCTTAAAGGGCGGCGTCTCCCAGGCCGGCTCAAACAGTCCGTGTTCATCAAGAAACTGTTTGTAGGCCGCCGTAAGGGTGTAGAGGTCACGGTCATCGGGATCAAGAGGGGAACCTTCGGCGTTCAGCCCCGGTTGAGGAGCAAGGCCGGCCGCCTCATCCTGCTTAGTAATAGTATCCACCGACTTCCCCGTTGTTTTTACAAACCACGAACCAAGCTGGGGCAGTATCCCGGTGAACCATGACACAAAGGATGCCCCGGCAGAGGCGTATTCGGCGGGGATAAGCGTACTGAACAGGGGCTGATTTCCAACCTTGCAGTTTTCCGCGTTTTCCCGGAGAAGCCGGGGGGAAACTTTTCGGGGCCATTAGGAATTGCCTGAGCGCCAATTTTTCCTTTGATTCGGTAGCCGGCCTGCTGCTAAACAGTCACCTGCCCTGGCGGGATCAGGAAGCTATAACACAGCTCATCGACTTTGGCATACGGAATAATTGCATTGCTTCCTGGCGGGAAAACGGAAAGAACCTTGACGTGTGGGAGGATGCCCTGGCGGCTCCCGCGGGCGGCAGGGAAGAGCGGGTGCGGAATTTTTACGGCGCATTAAAGAGAGACATACAGAAAATCTGCGCCGTCGCTTCTTTTGCCGCAATACGGCAATATTATTTTGCATTCCGGGAAAAATTCTTTAAGGCAGGCAGGGATGAATGCCCGCCGGAAACGGATCTGGTGTTGTCCCGGTGCATCTCGGAATTGCTTACCCTGATCGGGATTGAAAAGGCATATCCGGATATTACCGTCCCCGATCCCTATGGGTTTTTTACGGAGTACCTGGAGGAGGTGCAGTACCTTCCCCAGCAGGATTCTTCCGGGGTCACTATTCTGCCCTACCGGACCGCAGCTCCTGTTCCCTTTGAATATCATATTGTTATCGGCGCCTCCCAGAATAATCTAACGGCTGTTTTCGGCAGCTTGCCGTTTTTTCC
>BNUR01000418.1 GCA_025997495.1 Spirochaetia bacterium
AAGAGAAATCGCCGCGCCATTACAAGCCTGGCTGCCATTCATGGTGATACTCACACTGTTCTCGGTGAAGGTACAGCCGCTTACGGTCAAAGTACCGGAACTATATATGGCGCCGCCAGTGGCACCGGTGGTGTTGCCTGATAGCATTGCACTGTTATCGGTGAAAATACAGGACTGAAGGCTGAGTGTTCCTCGATTGTAGATCGCCCCACCGTAATTGCTTATCCTTCCCCCTTTGAAGTGCAGGCGGTTGATGGACACATCACCAGCGGGGCCAATCGTCAGCAGTGATCCGGTGGGGTTTGAATTAGCCATCGAAAATCCGCTTTGGGTCAAGGTTGCCCCGTTTCCGTTGATGGTCAGGCTTTTCGTTATCGCCGGCAGGGCGGGAGCGTTTAGTGTAATGGTCTCCCCCGTCACCAGGTAGATAATGTCTCCGTCCTCTGCATTGGTCAGGGCTTCCCGCAGGGTGCCCGGGCCGGCATTGGCGGCGCCATATATAGTTCCGGTACTTTGACCGTAAGCGGCTGTACCTTCACCGAGAACAGTGTGAGTATCACCATGAATGGCAGCCAGGCTTGTAATGGCGCGGCGATTTCTCTTTATGGAGGCAGTCGCGTTACTTTGACAGGGAACATCTTCAAGAACAATACGAAGAACTATCCGGGTGGGTCCGGCCTTTCTAATATTGAGGGTATGATTAGTAGAATCATTTCCGGCGGGTACAATGTGTCCGACGGCTCCAGCGGCAGCAGCTACAACTGGACCTTTGCGGACACGGACATCACGATGGGGTCCGTTGCCTTCAGCGACAGCTTCAAGCCCTATTCAACCGAGAGTTCCAACCTGCGGATAGTAACAACCCTGCCCGCTGATTTCCCCGCTGTGTACTTTGACGGCTCAAGCCGCAGCCTCCCCGCAGTACCGGGGGCAATGCCGCATAACTAACGTAAAGGCGGATATTGCAAGGTTAACGCTTATGGTGCCAGGCACCATAAGCGTATACCTAAGAGGGAAAAAATATTAGAATAGGGGCATGGGAGAGGAAAAACTACAATTCAATAAACTGATGGGGCTGATGCCCGACGGGTGGGAAGGGAAAGCAA
>BNUR01000419.1 GCA_025997495.1 Spirochaetia bacterium
AGAGCGATGATAAAGCCGATGATGTCGGTGATGGATTCCGGGATCGCCACACAGAGGGCGCCGGCAACCAGGAGTATCCGGAAGAACCAGTTCATGGACCCGAAGAGATACCCGGTCAAGCCCCCCGCAAGCATGATGGTGGCCACAATCAGCACGATACATACATAGATAATTTCTCCCACCGTACCGATGAGCAACACCGAGGGCTGGAACACGAAGATGTAGGGCACCAGGAAGGTGACCACCGCATAGCTAAAGGCTTTCCACCCGGTTTTCCAGGAATCCGCCTTGGCTATACCCGCCGCCGTAAAGGAAGCAAGACAAACCGGCGGCGTGATCTGGGCGATAACCCCGAAGTAGAAGATGAACATATTTGCCTGAAGCGGGGGGATGCCCAGGGTTATCAGGGTGGGGCAGAAGAGGATGTTGGCGATCAGGTAGGCCGCCACCGTGGGAAGCGCCATACCCAGAAGCAGACAGCCCGCCATGGCCATGATCAGGGCCACCAACAAATTGGAACCCCCTACGGCCGCGATAATGGTAGTAAGTTTGTTTGCTGCGCCGGAGCGGACCACTATACCAATCATGATACCGCAGGCGGCGGTAGGAATGGCGATGGACGCTGCCTGACGGATGCCGTCCAGCATGGTGTCCACGAATTTCATGAAGCCCATCCGGATCTGTTTTGAGAGCAGATTGATCACGATGGAAAGAAGCACCCCCACCAGGGCCGCCCGGGTCAGGGAGGAGCCGGTGAAGATCAGTACCACCACAACGATAATCGGGAGCAGCCGGTAGAGCCGGGGAGGGATGGGATCCGATAGTACCCGGAGGGCGTCGGGATCCGCCCGTGCGGACAGGTTCCGGTTTTTCGCGATGAAGTGGACCACCAGGAAGATGGACAGATAATAGGCCAGGGCCGGGATGATGGCGCTTACCGCAATTTTTGCGTAGCTGACGCCGATCATTTCCGCCATGATAAAGGCGCCGACCCCCATGATGGGAGGCATAATCTGTCCCCCGGTGGAGGCCACCGATTCCACCGCCCCCGCTTCTTCCGGGGTATACCCAGCCTTCTTCATCAACGGAATGGTAAGCACACC
>BNUR01000420.1 GCA_025997495.1 Spirochaetia bacterium
GTTTGTTCAGCCACCGGGCCGACACGTACAACATACCGCCGGAACTGCCCTCCGGCAGGTTGATCACCGTCCGTTTGCCTCTTCGCGTGAGGGAAACCCGGAGATCCTCCGCCCTTATATCCGCCGACAGGAGGGGTTCCCCCTTTTTCACCACCGTGTAGCGGTACTCAATGTAGACCTCCACCTCCGGCTCATCAGGCAGGGAACCGGGCTGCCGGTCCCCCACCAGTACCACCTGATTCGGCGCGGGATTTTCCCCTTTTACACGAACGGCCCCCTGGGGGTCGGCTTTCTTGGTACGGATCCCGGTCGGAATGGGGTAGCCCATGCCGATATAATCCTCCACCGTAAAGGGCGGCGTCTTGGAGAACCGGCCCTTTATATCCCGCATAACCCCCAGCATGACGGCAAACGCCGCATCGCAAATTTTCACCTGCGCACGGTTCGCGCCGTCCGGGTCCAGCACAGGGACCAGCGCCACCTCTGCCGGGGTAATGGTGTTTACCAACTTGGTAGTCCACTCCGGATCGATCCCCAACCGGATACTGTGTTCGGGCAGGTACGCCGCTTCCTTCTTAGCCTTGGCAAGCTGCTCAAGGCGTGTTACCCCCGTCCAATTATGATTCTCTGCCATAGAAACTCCCCGGACCTTCCGGTCCTTTTTCAGAAACCGCTCAATGCTGTCCGTAAATTAACGGGTGCGCTAAACGGGCAATTCCGGGGAGGCCACGGCTCAAGGATGCGATTCCTTGAGCCCGTTGTCCAGCGGGCTTCCGCTGCCCCACAACGGGGTTCCATTGTTCCGCGTCTCCATGACGCCAATCACTTTTTCTACTCAGTTGACCGCCAACACCACACTGGCGGCCACCGATGCTTCCTTAATAATCACCGGCGCTGCCTGGTGACCACCAGCGCTTCTTTGGTGACCACCAACGCCACATTGGTGACTACCGGCGTTTCCCTGGTGACCATCGTTACTGCCTGGTGACCGCCAACGCCTCTCCGGTGATCACCGGCGCCGCTTTGGTGTACCCAAAACTCTTTTTGGAAATCACCAACGCCGTTTTGGGCGGCCGCCTGCTTGTTCCGATACTTTAAAG
>BNUR01000421.1 GCA_025997495.1 Spirochaetia bacterium
CGGCCGTCCTCCCACACCACCGTACGTACGGTTCCGTATACGGCGGTTCAACGAGTTGCGTGTAGTACCTCATATCGCTTGGCCACATTGGGGAATCCAATTGATTCGAGATAATAGTTGTTAAGGGTAGTGGTGAGTATCCAGCTTCCAGCAGTGCGCCAGTAGCTTTTCCGGGTATTGGCCCATTTCCATGCCTGGTCTTTGGTCGTTCCTAGTTGAATCAGGTTCTCACATCGTGTTCGTACCCGTTTCCAGCGTTTCCAAAATATCTGCCGTATCCGTCGTCGTAGCCATTCTACTATTTGTTGGAGATATTTCTTCATGTCTGCAATACTGTAATACCCAAGCCATCCTATGATGTACCGGGTTATTTCTTTCAGTATCCCTTCCATGGTTCCGCTTCGCTTCCGGCTCGTCATGGCTTTAAGCCGTTCCTTGAGCCGGTCGAGGGATTTCTCATGTACCCGTATCCCGATTCTTTTGCCAAATCTGTAGAAGCTGAATCCCAGAAACTTGAGCTTGGTGGAACTCCCGGTCGTGCTTTTCTTTTGGTTCACTTTCAGTTTCAGCTTACCCTCAAGAAACTTTGTACAACTCTCCATTACCCTCTCGGCGGCACGGAGGCTTTTCACGTAGATTCGGACCCCTGGTCCGCTTACAGTCATCTGCATACCGTACGAATTTGTGTCCCCGTTCTTCCAGCATCCGGTCAAACTTCGTGAGGTAGATGTTCGATAACAGGGGGGGATAAATTCCCGCCTTGCGGCGTCCCCTGCTCGGTCTGACTTACCAGTCCGTTCACCATGACGCCGCTCTTTAGGAACTTCTTTATCATGGTTATGACTCCTTCGTCCTTGACTGTTTCCCGTACCATCTTTATCAACAGGCGATGGTACAAGTATTGCAACCGATATTCGAGCCGACCTTCTCAGATAGCAGTTACGGTTTCAGACCGGGACGGAGCGCACATCAGGCAATAAAGCGGGCCAAAGGATACTTTGAGGAAGGATATACCTACGTGGTAGACCTCGATTTGGAGAAATACTTTGACACGGTGAATCACGACCTGTTGATAAAGATGGTACGGGAAACAGTCAA
>BNUR01000422.1 GCA_025997495.1 Spirochaetia bacterium
CGGCTCCCCTGCAAATGGCCCGGGCCTTCGCGGTATTCGCCAACCAGGGCCGGGATGTGACGCCCATCGCCATCCGCGCGGTAGAGGACCGGAACGGCCGGGTGGTACTGGACACGGAACGGGAGGTGCGGCTCCGGCAGCGGCGTATGGGCAGCGGGATCCAGGTGATAAGCCCCCAAAACGCCTATGTGATGACCAGTATGCTGAAAAAGACCGTGGAAATGGGCACCCTCTACGCCCCTTCCGAATGGGGGGCCAAGTTCACCTACCGGGATGAGCAGGGCAAGCGCTACCATATGCCCATGGCGGGGAAAACCGGCACCCCTCAAAACTGGTCCGATGCCTGGGCCGTGGGCTACTCCCCCTACTACACCACCGCCATCTGGTTCGGTTTTGACAAACCCGGCAACTCCCTGGGGGTCAACCTCACGGGCTCTACCCTGGCAGGCCCGGTGTGGGCGGACTTTATGCAGGAGGTTCACAAAGGCCTGCCCCTCAAGGATTTCGCGAAACCCTCCACGGGGCTCCTTGACATAACGGTCTGTACCAAGTCGGGGCTGCTAAAAACACCGGACTGCCCCGGAACCGTGACCATGCCCTTCCTGGAGGGCACCCAGCCTACCCGATACTGCGACCTTCACGACGGGACCGCCGCCGGAACCGGTCAGGTGAATATGCAGGGGATGCGTTTTGATACCATGCTCATGGACAGCGAAAACCTGTTGGGCGCACTCAAGCTGCCTGAACTGCATCTGGATCAACTTCCGCCATTGCCCCAAAGACCGGAACCTGCCCAAAACCAAACCGGGGGCCGTACCAACCGGCCCAGCCAAACAGCCCCGGCGCAAACGCCCCCCCGGAATACCCGAACCGGTCAGACCCCAACCAGCCCTATCATTCCGGATGAGGAATTCGGCCTGGAATTGCCGGATTACAATCCGCTGCTTGATTAGAGTAGGAATACTTTTAACCACGAACCTTACGAATGAAAAAAAGAAATTTAACCACACACACGAAGGAAGGAAAAAGATTCCGACTTAATTCTTCCCTTTGTGTCCGCGAACCGAAGGTTCGACGTGTCCTTTGTTC
>BNUR01000423.1 GCA_025997495.1 Spirochaetia bacterium
GATTCCTGCCGTACATAAAAGGCCCCGGTTCCCCTTCGGAATCGGCCTTGACGAGGAATCCTGCGCAGTCCGGAATATATTTATAGACAAGCGCCGCCCTATTCTTCCACCACGCCAGTACCGCAGGCTCTTTGGGGTCCGCCGTGTCCAGGCCACCCAGATACATTGGGGACGCAAAGTTCACCGAAAGGAAAAGCCTGATGCCGAAGGGCCGCAGTATTGCGGCGACCTTCACCAGTTCGGTAAGACCCTCCTCCGAATACAGCCGTATCCCCGCCGCATCCACATTAACATTGTTCAGGGTGATCCGGTTTATCCCGATTGACGCGAGCAGCCGGGCGTAGTCCCTGATCCTGCCCGGGTCGTAGGACAGGCGGCCATTGTCCCAAAAAATTGACCGCCCCGCATAGCCCCGGGTTACGGTTCCCGCCGTATCATCCCAGTGATCGATCATCCGTATCCGTGCCGCAGGCGCTTCGGATAACTCAAACCCATCATGCAGTTTGTCCTGAACAAGCAGGCTGAGAAACCGGAAAACCCCATACAGCGTCCCCGCAGAATCCGCTCCGGCGATAATCGTTTCATCTTTTTTATACCGTATGATAAACCCCTCGGGTTTAATTGGCGGCAGGGATTGGTTAAAAGTGTTTTGCAAATAGCCGGTGGTTCCCAAAAGAACACGGCCCGTGCCGGGGAGGCCGGGTGCGCCGGTAAAAAAAACGGCGGGGGAAAAACCCAGGGCCCGCACAAAACCCCGGCGCAATTCGCAGGCGGCCTGGAGGCTTATTTCATTCCCCCCTTCGGCAAAAATACTAAATACCTGTTTCCCGATCACCGTATCCAAACGCCGGGTTTGAAACCAGCACTCATATTCGTTCATGTAAAAACCTCTGTCGAAGTAGATTTAGCCATGATAGTATGCTATAAACCAGGGTAAAAGTAAAGTTATAATGTATTAAGTAAAGGGAAAAGTGAAGAGAAGAATGAAGAGAAGAGTATTGGACACAAAGGACGCATCGAACCTTTGGTTGGCATGGTGGGCGCTCATGCCCCGTCCCGTCCGGTTGTGTCGGCAGCGGCAGGTCA
>BNUR01000424.1 GCA_025997495.1 Spirochaetia bacterium
CAACCGCTCTGAGCGTATCGGAGTACTTCAAGCCCTGCAAATGGATGACTGCCTTGTCATAAATAGCCGCGCCCACTTCTTTAGCCATTCTGATACCGTCACCAACAACGCCTGCAGCGGCTGTTGATTTATTGTACTCGGCCATTATTGCTATGTTAGGGACAAGAGTCCCGTCAACATAGTTTTTCAAATAGTCGGCGTTTTGGGAGAATCCGCCGGTCGCCAGAATGGTGTTTTTGGCTTTGATGGAGAAAGGTTTACCATCTTTCACCGTGCGAACGCCGGAAACAACGCCGTTTAGTACGAGGATTTCTGTCGCTTCGCATGATCCAATAAACTCAATATGGGCGGCTGCCTGTACAGCGGCATTCAATTTTGCGGCGCCCATCGATCCTGCTGTTTTTTTATTTCCGTTTGTGTAGGTAGAAGTTCCATCCCAATAGTTGCCTGGGGCGGCGCCGGGATTGCCGGAGACAGTTACTCCCCAATTGGGCATCGCTACATCAAACAATTCTTTTGTGTTGCGCGCCACTGCAAGCACTTTAGAATAGTTGGGATATCCGGTATCCACCGCTAATATCGGATTCGCACTGTCGGAAACATAAGACGAATTCTTCCAACTGGTCATGGATGCGCCAGGCTCATCTTTTGCGTTATAAGCAGTAGCGGCAATACCGCCCGCCGCCGCATACAATGAACCGCCGGCAACGGCAGCCTTGTCAATCAATACAACCTTCACGTCCGGAAAGGCTTCCACCGCGCTTAAAGCTGCCGCGGAACCGGCAAGACCGGCCCCAACTACCACAATGTCTACATCGCGGTCAAAAGATTCTCCGGCCGTGTCATCGCTGTCTGACGGACAGCCGGTCAGAACCAGCAAGGCCGCCAGAATAGCGGCGCACATGCTCAAAAACACTTGTCTTTTCATCACTCACTCCTTGCAAAAATATTTTTACGGGGATACCCCCATAAATTACTGAGTAAAATAGTCATATATAAGCGGATTCCAATATCGTTTGCGGGGATATTTAACAGGGAAAATTCAGGAAAACAGGGGAAAAATAATGAAAAACTACTATTGTTTA
>BNUR01000425.1 GCA_025997495.1 Spirochaetia bacterium
GTAAGCCATACCTGGGAATCCCTGGAATATGTGCCGCCCGCGGAAAATAAATCACTCCACGATCAACACATGATCACGGCGATAAACCGCTGGACCTGGTATCCCCTATCACGGCTCACGCTCAGAACCGGGTGGGACTATCGCCTTAACTATCTGGATTCCACAGCTAACGGCCTCCGCAGCCGTCATGACGGCGGGCTTTACCTTACGGCGGAATATAAAGCCCATGAAAAATTTTTGATTATCCCTTCAATAAAGGCGGCTTTCAGCGGACCTTCGGAGCAGCCCGTGACACCGGTGCCGAAACTCGGCTTTCTCTGGACGCCTCTTCCATCTCTGACCATTAAAAATAATTATTACCGTAGTTTCAAATATCCCGACTTCGAAGACCTCTATTGGCTGGGTGACGGCCAAACCCGTGGCAACCCGGACCTGAAGCCCGAAGACGGCGTGGGTGGAGACTTGGGAGCCGTAATAGAAGTCGGCGGAAGCAATAAGTTTTGAATAATCGTCCGGTAAATCCAAGACAAAAGAAGTCGATGCCCCGGTATCCCAAACTTCATTGCTTTCCTTGCGGCGGACTATATTGCGATAGTCTGTGTAGAGAAAGTGATTATCAGCCCTGTTTGCAAATTGATTAAAGGACCAGGAAAATTTTTCAGCCCCAAAGCCTGTTGATAAGGTAATGTTTTGGGTGTCCGCTAAATCCTGCCATTGGGGATTTCCCGTTCCGCCGCCCCTTTTCTGGTATTCTCCGGGAATGGCGGAAGTATTTGATATACTGCCCCCTATCCGCCAACCGGGTTTGTTTTTTTTAACCGTAATAATGTTGATCACACCACCCAAGGCGCCCGATACATTGTATTTTGAATCCGAACCGCCGTAGATTACCTCGATCCGTTCAATGGCGTTAAGGTCGAGTTGGCTTACATCAAAGTCACCGCTCATGGGAGAATTAACAGGAATCCCGTCTATGAGAAAGGCGATACGCTCCGAATCGAACCCCCAGAGGTTTATACTAGTCTGATTCCCATAGCCGCCGTACCGGGTAATGCCCAGGTCCAGGGTTTCCTGTAGGAG
>BNUR01000426.1 GCA_025997495.1 Spirochaetia bacterium
CCTTACTTCAATCAAGATAAGTATTGACGGCATTAAATCCGGCGTTGCAGGGACTGCCGAACAGCGTAAAAAGTATGTGGAAATCATCGAAAACAAAACCGGTGACTTGGAACACATCATTAATCAACTGTTTTTGTTTTCAAAATTGGACATGGGCGAATTTCAGGCGGAAACACGTATGGTGAATTGCGGCACGATGTTAGAGGATTGCATTGAAGAATTATCCGGCGAATATGAACGGCGCGGGCTTACGCTCATTCCCCGTGTTTTTCCACGGGATATGTTTATCAGTATCGACCCGGTACTGTTCCGCCGTGTTATTATCAACATCTTTGAAAATACCGTTTCAGAAATAAAAACGCGCCTCGTTGCCGGATTTATCGTAAGGTCTCCGATGACAATGTCGCCTTCGGGGTACGTAGATTTAGACGCAGTTGTGATAAGTTGGGCAGCCTCTGTTATTCGCTTGAAACGTGCAATGTGGGATTTTATCCGCGCCACTAATTCAGAAGGAGTAAAAGGCTTGGTGATATAATCATCGGCGCCTAATCCCAAACCGCGCACCTTGTCAATTTCTTCGCCCCGCGCGGTGACCATAAGAATAGGAACATTTATTTTATCGCGGATAGCGCGGCATATTGCGTAGCCGTCAATGCCGGGCAGCATAAGGTCAAGCAGTATAAGGTCGAAACCGCCGGAGATGGCGCGTTCCATGCCTTTTACGCCGTCACTTTCCCGCATTGTTTCAAAGCCATTGATTTCGAGAAAGTCCCGCTCAAGATCGGCGATGGTGTCATCGTCCTCAATAATCAGAATACGTTCATTTGCCATGGTAAGCATCCGCAAACCGAAGGTTTGATTCTATAAGCGGTAATTGTATCACTATTGCAAGTCCGCCCGCAGCCGGTAATTCAGCGTGAATAGTACCGCCCATTTTAGCAATGATTTTCGCGCTAATGGCAAGCCCCAAACCCGATCCTGTACGCTCGCCGGGACGAGCGACATTGTTCCGTGACCGGTCGGCGCGGTAAAATACATCAAATAGTTGTTCGAGACTTTCAGGCGGGACACCGGGGCCAT
>BNUR01000427.1 GCA_025997495.1 Spirochaetia bacterium
AGGCTTTTCGGGCGGTCTCCCAGGTTTGATCCACAATATCGTAGAGCGCCGTTGCGGCCCGTTCGTGGGAGGCAATACCTTCGCCATCCAGAAGTCCCTTGAACCGCTGTACCAGCCCCGCAGCGGAGGCCAGTTCCAGGCCGGCGCTTTCCAGAATCATTGCGGTTCCCCGGTCTAAGTAGGAAACCATGGTGAGGGTATCGGAAACATGCACCCCCCAGCGCCTGCCCCCAAGGGCTTGGAGGAGGGCCAAAAATTCGTCCCGGCCAAAGTACACCTTTTTCTGCCCCGGAAGCTTGTCCAGGATATTCGGCTCAACGGCGTTGATAATGCCGGTAGGATCCCCGTTTGCGGGAACCGCGTACACCCAGAGCCGGGAATTGGTATCATCACGATTAATGTGGAGTATTTCGTCCGCCAACCGGTCACGGTGGTGAAAATTACAAAGAAGCCACCCGTCCAGTTTTTCACCGCGGATGGCTTCCTGCATACGGTTCAATTCAGGAGCAATCATTAAAATTCGAGACGAAGATCTTCTACATTTTCAAAGCGATCATCAAGATTTACCGTAAGCGGCACATCGCCCCAGGATTCATGGCCCCTGTTTTTTCGTACATAGAGGCGGACATGGTCAAATGCCCCATTCTTATAGAATACCGTCATGTGGGGCCAATCGGTTCCGGATTTCATCTGTATCAAATCCCCTTTGGCACCGGTTCCCTGGAACCACTCGTAGGGCAGGTAAGCGTCCACCATTTTATTCAGTCCCTTCCGGTATTTTACTATATACCCCTTCCGGTACGGATAGACCTTTTCCAGGCTTACCGTAAGCGCGTAGGTCTCCGCAGAATTCGTCCCGGCAGTATTCTCCTGAGCCATAAGCGGCAGGATCCCCGCCAGAATAAATAGCAGGGTTGTAAGAAATAGCGTTTTTTTCACATCAACCTCCCTATAAAGGTTCGGAACGCCAAGACCGTTCCTTAAATTTCCAAAAATATTTTAAAGTATAGCATTCCTTCAATAATTCCGCAAGGGGGGAATTGAATCGAGCAGAGCATCCTCAATTTTTCGATCCCCGG
>BNUR01000428.1 GCA_025997495.1 Spirochaetia bacterium
CCAATGGAGATGGGGTAACGGCCCAAGGAAAGGGACGCCAGGATCGCCGCGACGAGGAGTATTGCCATAAGTGCGGCGGCGCCGAAAAATCCCGGGCCGCTGTTGTTAAGGTTACTACTGCTCCCCGGAGCCTTAACTTCCATAACCTTACCTAATGCTATTGGCAGTCAGGCGGCTGTACTGTTCCCGTGAAAGTTCCTTGCCGTAGAAAAGGCGGTAGTATTCCGCAACTTCGGTGTAGAGGTCGTACCGGGCGTACTGGGGGTAGAGGATTTTTCCCAGCCAGAGCATGCCCAGGTACCGGTTTATGGAAGGCGGCCCGCCCATCCAGTTATGGGGTCCCTGGGGAACCTCGTAGTAGCTGTTTGATTTTATGGCCCTAAGCTGCCGCCAGGTGTTGTCCGTTCCCGCGGCGCCGTACACACTGCCTGCGCCGAAGATTATCACTTCGGGATCCCAGAGGCTTATCTGTTCCAGGTTTGATTCGTTGCCGCTTCCCCGTGCCGCGGGGTTGTCCACCACAGCTTTGTTACCGGCGATCCAGTCCAGGATTTCCGTATGAAAGGTGCCCGCCGCAAGTACGTTAAGGCCGCCGGGGCCCATACAATAGAGGATAGTTTTTTTATTTGGTTTTGTTCTTTTTGTATACTCGTTCTGTTTTTTGGCTTTTCGCTGTACGCGTCACCGCAGAAGGAGGCTCCGGCAGCGCAGGCGGGGGAAACAATTTCCTTTACCGATTCAGTTGGGCGAACCCTGCAGCTTCCGGCGAAGATTACCCGCATTGCCCCATCGGGGGCGCTTGCCCAGATGTTTCTTCTGGCCGTAGCGCCGGATTTGCTCTGCGCCGTTTCCTCCGCCTATTCACCGGCCCAGGAGGAATTTATTCCCGCTTACCTCATGAACCTTCCCGTGGTGGGGCAGTTTTACGGGGCGGCAAACCTGAACCCCGAGGAGATCGCCCGTATTGGCCCGGATGTGGTTATTGATGTGGGGGAAGTTAAGGATACTATGGCGCGGGACATGGATGCTATTTCGGCGTCCATTGCCATTCCCACTATTCATATCACCGCCACCCTTA
>BNUR01000429.1 GCA_025997495.1 Spirochaetia bacterium
CCCCCTTTTAGGGCTTTTTTTTATCCTCCAGCAGTTCCTTTTCCGGCACCGTGTTCACCAGGTCATTATAAAGCTCGTCCATTATCTGGTTCATCTCCCTTTTCGCCGTTCCCCACATCGCCTCGATATTATCTATGTTCAAGCCTCGCCGTTCCTCTACCTCAGCGAATAGTTGTACATTTTCCTTTACCCGTTCCGCCATCGCCGCTATTGCTTTTTCCGTGAACTGGTCCTTGTTTTCCATCTGATAGCCCCTCCCTAAAGGCTATTCTCAGTATATCATATGATCCTCCGTTTACCCGGAAAAAGTTGTTGCACCCCATATAACTCCATATAGAGATAAGATTATTTCACCTGATATCTTCTAAGAACCTCCTATCTTTAGAAATCAAACACCGAACTTATAGGAACAAGTGTATTCCTCTCCTGCTCACTAGCTTCCTTCCCCAAGGCTCCCCCGGCTATGTCAGATATGCTGTATCCTTCATCTCCCATCTTGGTATTGATATTTACCTGTACCAAGGGACCTGCCCACTCAGCCATCCGGGTAGCCCAGTCAATTATGAAATCTTGTGCTGTTACAGATAGATTAGTAAGTTGGATAGTGTAATAATCTTTATGGCTTCTTATCCGTATCCATCCCTTACTTAAAATATCTCTGATAATTTCTTCCCTTGCTTTTTTCTCTGTCCCTACAGCCTCACCATAGGAATGATAGATGTCCTCTATCTGCTCAGTGGTATACCCAAAGGCATTCGGATTATCAATAACCTTTTGGATGTGAGTATTCCCTTGTTCTATCGGGAGAATCTTTCCTTGGGGGCTAATCCACCAAGCCGGGGCATTAGGGTTAAAGTCGTTCATGTCAATTCCTTATTTCAGAACTTGTATCTGATTCTCCTTGAAAATCTTCTTGATCTTCGGTTCCATCTTATGAACCATTTTTATATTACCTGAATCCGTACACTAATTCAGCTAACTCCATATAAGACAAGGAATTATGTTAAAACTACAACCACCCAATGGGTGAAAAAATAAAGACATATCCGTTCTCTTATGATATACTGTTCTAAC
>BNUR01000430.1 GCA_025997495.1 Spirochaetia bacterium
GTGAAGGATACATGGCGCTCTGTGAACTGCGGCCCGGCAATCAACATTGTCAGAAGGGTACACCGGAATTTATCAGAAGGGCTATAGAAGCATTGCCGCCTTCTGCAAAGGGTAAAAACATACTATTCCGATTTGATAGCGGTAACGATTCCATAGACACCGTAAAATCAGTTTTAAAGGAACCTTTAGTTCCAGGATTGGATAAAACAAGGCATGAGATGGGCAAAACAAAGCCGTATATTATCATAAAACGCAATTTACGAAAGGAAGACCCTGATTGGTGGTTCACGACCGCCAAGACAGACGGTGCGCACACTATTCCTCATAAAGGCATAAACAGATATGTTGGTAAAATTGAGCTGGACAATGCCGTCTGCAATCAATACCCCGATGTGCATGTTGTGTTTGAAGTAATAGAACATTGTGTTGATTCCGATGGAACAAAACTATTGTTCCCAAAGATTGAAGTAAATACATTTTGGACCAATTTGGATGAAGATGCCGAAACGGTAATTGAATTGTATCATGACCACGCAACCATGGAACAATTTCATAGTGAACTGAAAACTGATATGGGAGTTGAGCGGCTCCCTTCAGGAAAATATGGTGTTAATCAAGTTTTATTTTCTATAGCGATGTGTGCGTTTAATGCATTACGTTTTATTGGACAAACGGCCATAGGTAAGAAAGAGTTATTACCAATAAAGCCTCGTGCAGGAACTATACGAAAAAGAATAGGCACAGTTATTCGGGACATCATTCACTTTGCTGGAAAATATGTAAGTCATGCAGGAAAAACTATATTTAAAATGTACGAACATAATCCGTGGCTGCCATCGTTCCAATATTTATATAGCTGTTTCCAAACAATATAACGTAACATTGTTTATTTTCTTAATTACCGGATAGGTGTGCCCTAAGAATATCGTTATATTAAGAATTTGATTTTTACGTCACTGCTTGCAAGTATTTATTTGACCAATGATCCGAAACTATTACTGTTGCTGTCGATGTTTTTTTAGAATATTAAAAATCCTCTGAAATGCTTTGTTTTAATACGGATTCAGG
>BNUR01000431.1 GCA_025997495.1 Spirochaetia bacterium
AGTGGATCATGGAAGAACGGAACCTGAAGCTAAATTAATTCACCACGCTAAATAGGAGCAACAATGAAAGATACCCATGTTACCGTTAATCTAAGCGGTAGAGAAATTATTCTCATCGGTACCGCCCATGTTTCCCGGGAAAGTATTGATGAAGTTGCCGGGGTAATCCGGGACGAAAAACCGGATCAGGTCTGTGTGGAACTGGATGACGGGCGCTATAAGGCCATGGTTCAAAAGGATAGCTGGGAAAAACTGGATGTGGTAAAGGTACTCCGGGAGGGCCGGGGCTTTTTCCTCATGGCAAACCTGGTCCTCGGCAGTTTCCAACGCCGCATGGGTGCGGAACTGGGAGTCAAGCCCGGTGAAGAAATGAAGACCGCCATCGACACCGCCGCCGAGTTGGAGATTCCCTACACCTTTTGTGATCGGGAGATACAGACCACCCTCCGCCGTGCCTGGGCCCGCTGCGGCTTTTTGAGCAAAAACAAACTCCTGGCCTCCCTGGTGGGCAGCGCTTTTACCACAGAAAAACTAAGCGAAGACGAAATTGAGAACCTGAAAAACCGTAGCGAGTTGGACGGCATGATGGCGGACCTGGCGGACTACCTGCCTATGGTAAAGGAAACCCTCATTGACGAGCGTGACCAATACCTGGCGGCAAAAATTTGGTCCGGCGGGGCAGCAAAACAGGTCGCCGTGGTGGGCGCGGGGCACCTTATGGGAATCAAGGCCCATCTGGAAAAGATCGCCGCAGAAGAAGAAAGCGCCGATGTATCGGCACTGGATAAAATCCCCGCGCCCTCTGCCCTCTCCAAGGCGGCGGGCTGGATTATTCCGGTTTTACTTATAGCAATCATCGTGCTGGGCTTTTTCAAGGCCGGCGCCGGGGTAAGCCTTGCCATGCTGCTCCGCTGGGTAGTTTGGAACGGATCCCTGGCAGCCCTGGGAACCCTCCTCGCCCTGGGGCATCCCCTGTCTATCCTGGTGTCTTTTGTGGGCGCTCCCATTGCCACCATCAACCCTTTTATCGGGGTGGGCCTGTTTTCCGGCGTCACCGAGGC
>BNUR01000432.1 GCA_025997495.1 Spirochaetia bacterium
CCCTACACGCCGCTCTTCCGATTTAATCGCCGACATTGCCATTATGCGCGCGCTGCCGAATATGGAAGTGATTGTGCCCGCCGATTCAACCCAGGCGGTGCTTGCGGTGGACTATGCTCTGAAGCAAAACGGCCCGGTGTATATCCGGCTCAACCGTAACGCCCTGCCCGATCTGAGCGAGACAAAGGGTTTTGCGGAACGGGACGCAGTGTTACTCAAATCCGGCAAGGACGTTACCATCGCTGCAAACGGCATTACGGCACAGGCGGCACGGGAAGCGGCGGACTTGCTTGCCAAAGACGGTATCGACGCGGAGGTGTTCAGCGCGCCCTGGGTAAAGCCCTTCGGCGTCAAGGCAATTGCGGCGTCCGTAAAAAAGACCGGCAAACTGGTGACGGTGGAGGAGCACAACATTGTGGGCGGTTTTGGGAGCACGGCCTTGGAAGCGCTGGCGTCTGGGGGTATAAACTTTGCGTACAAGGCAATCGGCGTGGAAGATACCTTCGGCGACACCGGGGGCTACGACGAATTGCTTGACAAATACGGCTTGAGCGCGCCGAAAATCGCGGCAACCGTAAAACAATTTTTGAAATAGGAGTAGTAGGAACTTCGTTCCCTTCTTATTAACAGAAAAACATAGGGGAGTATAAAATGGCGGCAAAAGAAAAAGCGTCGGCGCTTTTAAAAGAGTGGAAGGGCTTTCACGTTATGTTTCTTGTAAGCCTCGGTCACCATGCCGGTACCAAAGTAGTGATCAATTTCCGGTGTCTCAAGCGCGCCCACCGTTGCCAGCATGTTTGCCGCCTTTACACAGTCGATGCCCGAACCGCCGCCGGCTACCACGATAAAGTCCGGTTTATAGTGCAGGATGTAACTTTCGGTGCGGTACACATCCTCACGGGGGGCATTCGGTTTTGCGTCCGGCACCACGCCGCCGCCGACAATTTCGACGCCCGCTTTTTTTAGGTTGTCGATAATCTTCGCGTTGAGATCCTGCAGAAAGGTTTCATTCCCCACGACTAGTGCGCGTTTGCCGAATTTTTTGGCAATGTCACCTAAC
>BNUR01000433.1 GCA_025997495.1 Spirochaetia bacterium
TCCGTATCACAAAATCAACCCCGTTTTTCATAAGTGCGCAAAAACTTTCATAGATATCCCCCTCCCGATCCTGCACCGCTATCACTCGTTGATTACCTTTAAGCCGCTCTTTTGCTTGTATCGCCCGCTCCGCCCATCGATACGACTCTTTATCTTCAAACTTTTTTTTCCGTTCGCTTATCTTTTCCGCATCAGGATCCCGGGTAAACAAATCTATATCCAGGGCTCCCAATAGGGAAAGATCCTGCGGATTCACCGCCAGGGTCGGATGACAGAAAAATCCCACACTTTCATACTGATTGTTCAATATTCCTAAGCCTTCCCGCTCCCCTATCCGGTGTTGATGACTGGTCAAATTAAGTTCCGTTGTGTCCTCTACCAGGAGTACTTCTTCCAGTCCCTCGCAGCTCTCCACACAATGTTCTATTACACAGTCTATCAACGTTTCCTCTTTAACCTTTGGATTGTTGAAAAACCGGTAAAATGAGATCTGCTCTTTCCAGGTATCTATCTTTTGCATAACCACCCGCGACTTTTTTACGATCCCTTGGAGGATTTTGCCCCCCTTTTTCCCAACCGCTTGTCTTTAAACCGGTTGCCCCTATCTATCGTGACCATTTGTTCTCCCTCCCAAGGTTTTCCCTTATTATACCATAAGTTTCTGAACTTGTGTATAAACGTTAGCCCCTGGGGTTCCCCCCCATGTTTCCCACGGTCACCCCCAATGCCATTGGTTGACAGCATGTCCCTTATCAGGATGTGAGAAACGGGTTGGGCCGCTGCGCGGCAATGCCGGCCCTCAAGAGGCAGGGAGAAGAGAAGAGCCTTCGGTACGAAGATGGGGAGGTGGGGGCGCCACAGGGAGAGGATCGATAGATGACAGCCTGCGCTTTGGAAAAGGCTGGCTGTGTCTCCCCCCTAATCCGTTTAGTCCCTAACTCCGCAAATTTTACCCTGTCTAAAATTCTAATTTTTCGCGAACAGGTCATTTAGGCTTATTTTTAGCCTAAATTAGACCGATTTCACTTGACAATTCATAAACAGCATAGTAATATAAAG
>BNUR01000434.1 GCA_025997495.1 Spirochaetia bacterium
TAAAAATCTCCTAAAAAAAGGCTGGAGCGCGGAGGAAACAGCGGAAACCGCTGAATTAGACTTTGATACCGTAAAATCCCTCTATGCCGCTATGGAGCAAGCCGAAACCTAAGTCCCTGCTTTTTATCTCGATAGACCGGTTTCATTCCACGGCAAATATGACCTCTGTGCGCGCAGGAGTGCCTGGCACCGAATGAAAACCGGGAACGCCTATGGTGCCAGGCACCATAGGCGTTAACTTAGCGGAAAACCGAAGAAAATAAACCACGAACCACACGAAGCGAACCTTCGGTTCGAACACGAACAAAGAATGAAATTTAAAAGCAAAAGTTCGTGTGGTTCGTGTGGTTCGTGGTTAAATTCTTCCTGTTTTGTACTTAAGGTGCCAGGCACTCATTTTGCTATTTTTGCCAGCCCGGACCCACTTCCCGCCCGGAGACTGATCTAGTGGAGCAGAAGTACGTTCAGTTCAACTGGGGCATGGAGCGATTACGGCTCAATACATGTAAGCGCAATGGTGACAGGCGCCGTTTTTAGCAAAGGTGTTACCCGCTTATGCGGTGGGCATATATAATTTTGACGACAGGAAAGACCGTTAGGAGAAATTACAGTGGGCTGTGATATTGAAACAACTGAGGCTAATATTAAGAAAGGTCTTGCAGAAGCTATGGAAAAAGATGCTGATAGAATTGCGCATGAAGAGCAGCATATTCGTGATAGTCTGCAGCCACTTGAAAGGATTGTATCCGATGAGGGACAAGAAAACTTAAATTCAATTGGAGCATCTCAACGCGCCTCACCGCTAAGACACCCCAAGAGTATACAGATGTTTCGGGAGTTCCATAAAAGGGGTCTGGAACCGCCCGTGTTTTTTGGCAGGGAAAATGAAATGCCCGATGACATTAGGGAATTGTTTAATGCACTGGCCGGGGAGTGAGACAATCTTTCATCCTCGCCATCCGGACCATCACCTCAAACAGCACATCGCAGGGAATGCAGTACCAGACGAAGAACGGGTTACCCTGCACCGGACATCTGAAACTCTGCAAAAAAAGGTG
>BNUR01000435.1 GCA_025997495.1 Spirochaetia bacterium
GGAGAACCCTATCAGCCTCTGTGCCTACAACGCGGATCTTTTCGGACGGTTCTGGTACGAGGGGCCGGCGTTTCTCGAAGCCCTGTACCGGGAAGGGATACGCCGCGGGGGTCATAAAGTGAAGCCCCTCGCGGAATATCTTTACAAACAGAACGCGGCGGGCTTCCCCTCCGCCATGCCGGAATTTTCCTCCTGGGGGGTCAACGGTTACGGAGAAATGTGGCTGGACGCCTCCAACGACTGGCTCTACCGTCATATCCTGCGTTCCCTGGATCGGATGATAGAACTGGCGGAGCGGTTCCCCGACGACACGGGGCTCAAGGAACGGGCACTGAACCAGGCTGCCCGGGAAATACTCCTGGCCCAATGTTCCGACTGGCCGGCGATGCTCTACAAACAGGAAAACATCGCCTATGCCCGGAACCAGGTAGAGGAGGCGCTACGGAATTTCACCACCATCTACGAAGCTCTGGGGAGCAACTATATCAGTACCGAATGGCTTACAACCCTGGAACGGCGGCACAACCTCTTTCCCGCCGTCAATTACCGGGTTTTCCGCCGTAAACGGTAGAGGCTTACCCCGGCGAGTGCGGGAACTGCGGTATCCCCCGGATAAAAGGTCTTCGATAGATGTGAGACGGAAAAAAGGGGCGTCGGCATAAAGGTACTTTAAAGCAGTTCCGCGATAATCCGCCGTAGCCGAGGCGCTATGGCAACCGCCGCAATCCCCTTGACGGTATCCCCAATCAGGAAGGGGAGAAAGCCCGCCGCCGCCGTTTCGACCCAGCCAAGATTCATAAGCTGTTTTAGCCGGAGAAGGCCGGGAATATAGATCGAAAGGAAGCCCAGGGTCGTTGCCAGGATGATCCGCCGGACAGGGGTACGTTTTCCCGCCCGGGGCCGTCCGGCGATGAGGCCCGCAAGGAGGGCCGCAAGCAGGTAGCCCAGGAGGAATCCCCCGGTGGGGCCGAGGAACCGCGTGAAACCCCCGGCAGCCCCGGCAAATACCGGTGCGCCCAGGGCTCCCGCAAAAAGGTACAGGCCCACCGCAAGGCTTC
>BNUR01000436.1 GCA_025997495.1 Spirochaetia bacterium
TGTGGGAAGATTGAAGATCTCAGGCTCAAACCCATTGGGGAACCCAATCGTAATGTTCTGGGTTTCAGCAAGCGCCACATTAATAGTATAGGACGTTGTTTGGTTTTCCTTGGTTATCACCACCGTTTCAGTTCCCGCAGATGAAAGACTAGGAGGGGTGATTTCAACCTCGGCAGGCTCATAAGTCACCGTAGAACCATCAGGCCAGTGTCCGGTCACTTCAAGCCCGTTCGTATCAAACGCTTCACCCACGATGTAATCAAGCTTTTCGGCAGGCGTTGTAACTTCCAGGGAAGCTAACCCGTCATAGTACACCGCACTGATGATATAGTCTTTCGGAAGACCGCTCTTCGACGTTACCGTAAACGTAACCGGTCCACCGGTAAAGTCAACGTAGCCTGAGGGAGTAATTGACGCGCCGGCAGGTATTCCAATGACCGGGGTCACCTTTTCAAGGGGAACATCCGTACCAACCCGCACCACAAAATTAGTTGTGGAACCGGCAACGCCTTCATACGAGGCCAACCTCACCGAACTGATAGAGGTATCAGTATCACCACCGCCCAGAACAACCGATACGGTATATTCCCGTGTGGTTCCGTCTTCCGCGGTTACCACATACGGAAACACGCTGATCGCGGTAAAATCAATCGGGACGTCCTTTTGACTTATAGTCGCATCAGGGGAAATCACAAATTCCGGGATAACTTTGTCACGCTCAACCGTCAAATCAACCTTGACCACCCAGTCCGTATCGGTTCCCACTAAAACACCGGGCGGATATAGCGATATCGTCTGGAAAATAGACGGCAAACGCTATGAGGATTACACTTTCGCTAACGATGTCGCTGCTGGGGGGAGTGGTTCTTCGTTTGATGACAATGATTATGTTGACGGGGACGATTATACAGACGGTTATAACATCATTACCTATATTCCCACCTGGTTTTTTAACCTACAAAAGTAAATGCAATGAAACTGGTTATAAACATGCAAAATATAGCTCTAAACCATGTGTTTAACGAAATATAGGTTTTTATGCTTTTTTGTGTAGG
>BNUR01000437.1 GCA_025997495.1 Spirochaetia bacterium
CTGCCGAAATAGGATTAGATTAAAGCCTTCCCGTCGCTTCTCCGCCGAACTTTCTTCGACCGTTTCGTAGGCGTCAAGGTTACTTTTTTTGTGTCCGGGTTCCATGAATAGGATCCTTCCTCACTTTGCTGCCAGCTTGGGCCATCCCCGCTCCCGCGGTTCTCATAACCGAAATAAGTTCCGCTTGTACCGGCGCTAACCGCAGAAAATTCAAATTTCCCCCAATAACCGTCATAATACGTTTTCCCATTGGGGGTTAAATCGTACTTGCTGATTGCGCCGAGAATGACCTTTCCCTTCGCGGTAACGGTAACCGCAATGGCGGCTTCATGCACCGGTGTCCCGCCGGTTTTTACGGTAATAACAGCAGAGCCGGTGTTGCCGCTAATTGAAGTGATAGTTACCTCACTTCCTGCTATCGCTACCGCTACGTGTCCCTCTGGTGTTACTTCGTAAGCTGTGCCGACCAAACCAAGCTGCGCTTCGGTGTTGGGAACAGTAATTGTATCGGCAGTAAATGTAACCGTCTCCGATGGTTTGTATGTGATTCTGCCGGTTTCGGTAATTTTCCCATCTGATGCAACGGTTATGGTAACTGTTGCATCATTAAAAGCGGCGTCAAATACGGTGATAGTTGCACTGCCCACACCCACCGAGGTAATAGTAACCGAACCGGTAGAACCTGTGGACACCGTAGCCACAGCCACGTTGTCTGACGTTGCCGATGTGGCTGTGGCAAAGCCTAAACTTGCACTGGTAGCCGCTAAGGTGTCAGAAGAAAATACGGTCCCGCCGCCGCCGCCACTGTCACCGCCGCCAGTATCGCAACCGGCAAGTGCGAGGGTGGATACCAGCAGGATGCCGATAACTCCGGATAAGAAATTCCTTTTCATATATTGCTCCTTTATTACTACGCCGGAATGCCGGGCAAAGGTACTATACAGACACCGTAAAGCCCTTGCATTTGACCCGGACGTTAAAGCCTTTATTCAGAATCCCGTTTAGGATAGAACTATCCCCCTTTAAGGCGGTTTTGCCTGAAAATGTGAGAAT
>BNUR01000438.1 GCA_025997495.1 Spirochaetia bacterium
CCATCCACCGCCCTTTCCTTGACTTCACCCAATAATGTTTAAAGCCCAGAAAGGTGAAACTTCCGTTCCCTTTATGGCTGTTTCCTTCCGGTCTGGTGAAGTCTACCAGCTTAGTTTTCTCCGGGTGTATGGTTAGTCCATACTTTGCAAAACGGAGCGCCAGCACCTTCATTATCCGGTCGGCATCCTCCTTCTTTTCGCACCCGATGATTGCATCATCCGCATACCGTACCATGAAGGATTTCCCTTCAAGGCGCGGTTGTACGGTTTCCACAAACCAGCTGTCCAGCACTTCATGGAGGTATATGTTGCTCAGTATTGGTGAAATCACTCCCCCCTGCGGTGTTCCGGCGGTGTTGTACCGCACGTCTCCCCGCTCCATTACCCCGGCGTTCAGCCACTTCCCGATTGCCCTTTGTAGCACCCCATCGCTAACCCTGCGTCCCAGTATCTCCCGGAGTTTGTCGTGTGGTATGGTGTCGAAATATTTACTGATGTCCATGTCGATGATGTATCCGCCCTTGATGTTCATACTTTCGTTTCGGATTCGGTCAAGGGCTTGATGGGCCGATTTTCCCAGTCTGAACCCGTAGGAAAAGTCATAAAACACTTCCTCGTATAGGGGTTCCAGCACCAGTTGAACCGCCCGCTGGAGTATTTTGTCCTCATACGTCGGTATCCCTATGGGCCGCTTTTCGGTTGTACTCCCCGCTTTCGGGATATATACCCGCCGTACTGCCGGCGCCCGGTAGTTCCCGCTTTTCAGTTGGTCTACCAAACTCTGTAGTTTTCCCCACAGGTCGCCCTTCTCGTACTCCTCCGCTCCTACTCCGTCTATCCCTTTCGCTCCGTCTCGGCGTGTTAGTTCATAGGCGCAATACATCCATTCCACATCAATATGATGTGCCAAACTTACCAAACTCTCTTCCGGGTGTTTCCGGACCGCTTCCGCTATCCGCCGCTGTTTCGTTGACAGTGTATCCCAGAACTTCTGTGTGTCCATACTGTTCCCCCTCGTCGGTTCTTCTCTCAGGTACAGCCCTTCCCTGC
>BNUR01000439.1 GCA_025997495.1 Spirochaetia bacterium
TCAATGTTTAGACCCCGGCCCGGCATAATGGTTGCGCGGGCAAGCTCCCTGGAGGTACCGGAGGCAAGCTCCCTGGAGGTACCGGAGGCAGCTTCATTGCAAGAAGCGCCCCATGCCTAGCCCTGCCGGTTCCTACGGCCCCTGCCGGCTCTGCCCCCGTTCCTGCGGGGTGGATCGCAGCCCTGGCAAGCGGGGCTTTTGCGGGGAAACCGCGGATATCCGCATCGCCGCCGCCTCCCTGCACCGCGGGGAGGAGCCGCCTATCATCGGCAGGGGCGGTTCGGGGACGATTTTCTTTACCGGCTGTACCCTGGGCTGTGTTTTCTGTCAAAACCGGCAGATTTCGCACTGCGGCATGGGCCGCGCGGTGGATCAAACGGAGTTTATCAGCATGTGCCTGGCCCTCCAGAAAAAGGGCGCTGAAAACATCAACCTGGTTACCGGCAGCCACTGCACCCCGGTTTTGGCCGCCTTCCTCCGGGCCGCCCGCAAGGAAGGTCTTACCATCCCCCTGCTCTGGAATTCCTCGGCCTACGAAAGCCTTGAGGCGCTGGCCCCCCTGGAGAATCTGGTGGACGTCTGGCTCCCGGACCTGAAAACCCTGGACGCAGACCTTGCGGGCCGCTTCTTCCAGGCCCCCGACTACCCGGAAGCCGCCGCCCGGGCCATTCTCCGTATGCTGGATTGCCGAGGGGAACTCCGCTGGAACGGCCCGTCCCTGGTTTCCGGCGTGATAATCCGCCACCTTGTTTTGCCCGGCTACCCCGAATCCACCCGTACGGTACTCCGGTGGTTTGCGGATCACTGCCGCGGCCGTGCCCTCCTTTCCCTGATGACCCAGTACACCCCGGTAGGTGATGCTAAAACGGCGCCTGGCGCCTATGTGAACCAGGATGAGTACGAGCAGTTGCTCGAATGGCTTACGGAGTTGGGTATTGATGATGGTTTTTGTCAGGAACTGGTTCCCGACGATAGCTGGTTGCCGGATTTTGAGCGGACCAATCCCTTTTCGTCGGCGCTTTCTCTGCCGGTCTGGCACTGGAAGGC
>BNUR01000440.1 GCA_025997495.1 Spirochaetia bacterium
GCCGCGCTTTTTAATTTTTGACTCAAGTGTTATTTGTAAAAAATAGGATTGTCATTCCGGCCTACGCCGGAACCGCACCTTTGTCATTGCGAGGCGCAGCCGAAGCAATCCAGTAATAAGGACGCGCCAAAGGCGCGACAATATTGACTGGATTGCCACGCCGCCGTTGGCGGCTCGCAATGACAAGGTTGTGGCGTGGGCTCGCAATGACAAGCCCTGTTTTTTTAATTGAAAATTTCCGAAAACATTCCTATAATGCGAATATGTCAGAATACAGAGACCGCAGCATTGACAGATATATCGGCCAGCGCATTCAGGTGCGCCGCAATATGCTTGGCGTAACCCAAAAGCAATTGGCGGACATTTGCGGCATCACTTTCCAACAGATTCAAAAATACGAAAGCGGCGAAACCCGCATTGCCGCAGGCCGCCTGTATCAATTGGGCATCGCGCTGGATGCGCCCGTGTCGTTTTTCTTTTCGGGCCTGGCCAAACAGACGCCCGCATCCGATTTTGTTTCCATTGACCACCCGACCGAACACCGGCTGTATTCGCCCGATGCGAATGACCCGCTGGCGAAAAATGAATCGCTGGAAATAATCCGATTGTTTTGGAAATTGCCGACCGATGAAATGCGCGCCAATGTTATGAATCTGTTAAGGTCAATGAATACATAAAAATAGACGGCGAATTGGCAAAAACATACCGCAATTTATGGGACCGCTTTATTTCGCGGGAAAATTTTGACCTTGCGCTGGCCGACGCGCGCATCGGGAAAAACGGCAATAACAAAATCAAAAAATTTATGTCTGACAACCCGGGCCGACAATTGGAACAATTGCGCCAACGGGTTTCGGACGGAAAATTCACGACATCCAAATACCGCGCGATAATGATTTACGAACCGAAGAAGCGTGAAATCAACGTCCTTCCGTTTTATCCGGACAGAATCATCCACCATGCATTGATGAACATTTTGGCGCCGATTTGGAATGAATCGTTTTTGGACGATTCATACGCGTGCCGTCCCGGGCGCGGGATTCACA
>BNUR01000441.1 GCA_025997495.1 Spirochaetia bacterium
GGCAAAAGCATTTAGAATTCCATGATATACTTCTATAATCTTCACTGGGAGGGGAAGAAAGAATGGAAGTAACGCAAGCCGACATAACAAAAATGACCGATTTTTTGGGGGAGATTCACGATCCAAGGCGGCATCAAGGCAATTTTCGGCATAACTTGATTGATATCCTGGTAATTGGACTATGCACCGTAATAAGCGGACAAGATGAATTTGAAGTTATGGAGGAATTGGGCCTGGCCCGGGAGAGCTGGTTCAAAACATTCCTGGAATTACCGAACGGGATACCCGATGAATGCATGTTTGAGCGTGTTTTCCGGCGGGTAAATCCGAAAGAATTGATGAAAGGCATGTACGGATGGCTGAATCTGGTCAGTCAATGCGGAGACCAAAACATCAATATAGACGGAAAAGCAATGCGCGGGAGCGCAGATGGTGAAAATCATGCCGTTCATGTGGTTTCGGCGTGGGTTGGAGCGGAAAACCTGGTCTTGGGGCAGATGGCGACCGAGAAAAAGAGCAATGAAATTACCGCCATACCGCAATTACTGGACACGATAGACATACAAGGCGACACGGTCACGATTGACGCTATGGGGTGTCAGCGGGAAATTGCCCGAAAAATACAGCAGAAGGGCGCCGATTACGTCTTAATGGTAAAGGAAAATCATCCGGTACTGTATCAGGAAATTGAGGACTGTTTTACGGGTCTTGACGTTGACCCGCATAAAAATGAACAGTGCACCGAGTGGGAAAGCGGTTCTGAGAAAGACCATGGCAGGATCGAACAGAGAAAAATAACCATAACCAGTGCAAATTGGTATGAAGACAGGGACCTTTGGCCTGGCCTAGAAACCTTTATCAGATACCTCAGACTATGGTCTGCTGTACCCGTCAAACAGTGGATAAAACCGCCGAATCTGGTTGGAAAACGACAGAATATGACCGTTATTACCTGAGCAGCCTTACGGCAAGCGCAGAGCGCTTTGGATATCTTGTCCGCCAACACTGGTCAATCGAAAATCAACTGCACTGGTCCCTTG
>BNUR01000442.1 GCA_025997495.1 Spirochaetia bacterium
CAAGTTTCTTTTCGGCAATCTCAAAAAGTTTTACTACATTTGCATCCATGCAACATCTACCTCCCTATAGATTATTTTATTATACTGTAGCATATGTTGTTTGTATAGAGGCTAATAGCGTATTTCTCCCTAATGGAGTATAACAGCGCCCTTTGCAGTAAACTGTGGACAGGAGTACCGCATGCCAACAACTAGAGACGAGGCAATGACCTTTGAGAAGGTTTGGGCGATGTTTCAGGATATAGGCCGGAAACAAGAGGAGACGTATCGGCAGATGAAGGAGACGGATCGGCAAATGAAAGAAACAGAGCGAATATTAAAGGAGTCAGGGAAAGAAACTGACCGTATATTACAGAAATTGGGGAAAGAGACAGATCGGTTAATCGAAGAGAATTGGCAGCTGATTGGCGGTATGGCTAACAGCGATGGCGATGCGGCGGAGGAACATTTTGCAAGCTCATTGGAATCGAAAATGATGTTTGCCGGGCAGCACTATGACGCCATCATTCGTAATCTTAATAAGAAAACCGGGAATCTTAGAGATGAATTTGATATTGTCCTCTATAATTGCACATCGGTAGCAATCGTAGAAATTAAAAATAAGGCGAACCAGGAAGATGTTACAAAACTGGTTACTCAAAAACTGCCGAATTTCCGCACCTTCTTTCCCGAGTACAAGGATCACGCTATCTATTTAGGTATCGGCAGTATGTCCTTCGACAGCCGGGTAGTCACTACGGCCCAAGAATTAGGCATCGGCATTCTCCGCCAAAAAGGTGATACCATCGAAGCCGATACCGGTTTTGTGCGGGCATATTAGTACGGGAAGAGAAGATGTGGAAACATTGGCTGGGGGGGCCTGCCCGTTGGAAACATGGGGCCCCCCAGGGCTAACGTTTATACACATCTTTTGCGATGACCCAGCCTTCGAAGAGGTGATGAAACCGTAACCAGCCATCATGGAGCGTAATGACCCCCGGCGGGCGTTGGCTGGAATACCCTTTCCAGCCGCCAAGCCGGGCGATAATCCATGCTGACC
>BNUR01000443.1 GCA_025997495.1 Spirochaetia bacterium
CGTGTTCTTTGCAAAACAGGTCTGTTATGAATTTCATAAAACAATGTTTAGATTCGGTAACCCTTCATTCGAAAATTCCATCGTTCTCATTAGGTCGGGTTTAGCCTTGTAGACCGTGAACGGTTACCTTTTTTGTACACATTATTTTTCCTCGACCCGCAGGGATGCGGGGAGACTATTCAGAAATTTCAGACTTTTATTTCGCCTAACGTGAAAGCTATACGACGTTTTTGCGGTTGCGATAAAGGAAACCGTAGGTTTCCAGCAACCGCAAAAATGTGCCGGAGAAAAAACGCACAAAGGCCGAAGGCCGACTGCGTTTTTTCGTAGGCCAAGCCGCTACTGCGGCGCAGCGTATAGCGTATGTTATGCGATGTTTTTGGGCCCACTTACGAATATGCTATCACATTCCAATCTTCTTATACATTATTTTTTTCTATACTAATTTTATACCCCAATGTATTTAATACATTTGAAAATGTTCTGTAAGTTATTTTTTCTGAATTTTTACTCCTCATTTTTTGTATTATCGTAGGCGATACACCGGCTCTCTTTGCCAATGCCCTTATGGAAATATTTTCTTCTTCCATCTTTTGTAATACAAATTCCGATAACAGAAAATCATTATACTCTTTTGTAAAGAGTTCATTTTCTTTGGGATCATTGGTAATGAATTTATCAAACGTGGTTTCCATAATTATTTACCTCCCGGGTTTCTTGAAAAATAGTCATTCATATATTTTATAGCCAATGTTTTTTCATTTGGCGGCGTCTTTTGCGTCTTTTTCCAAAAGGCATTGGTTATAATTATTTTCTTCTCTTTGGTAAAACATGATAAATACCTATCCGGCTGAGGTTTAAAAGCATATATTTTATCCCCCTCATAGGTGAATTTTGTTTTATCATATACCTGAATCCGTATAAAACAATGCGTAAAGATATTTCTGGATTGATTTTGCCGGATTTTAGCTGACTATGGTGCGCTGAACATTATTTCAACTCGCTAAAATCTTATGGAAATCAGCAAATCAATTAT
>BNUR01000444.1 GCA_025997495.1 Spirochaetia bacterium
GGACTCCTCTTTTTTCTAGCCCTCCTTTGCCTCTCCTTGTGGGCAGAATCGTACCGGGGAAAGCTTCCCGGGAGGCCGGTGCAGGGACATATCCGTTTCCGGCTGGTTCCGATCTCAGGCATAACCCGAAGCCCTGCCGTTGCCGCCCGGATTATGGCGCCCTTTACCCTGGCGGCTCTGGTGTTGCTGCTTGTACCGGCGGTATTGCCGGCGCCCGTGCCCGGCGGTTCCCTAAGGGCAAACGCCCCGGCTATTGTTCCATCTTCCCGTGACTGGACGGGCTGGAAAAATCCCCTGGCGCTGGACGCTAAAGCGTTTGCCGAAATGTATTTGGCCCATGTCGAGTTTCAGAGGGCCTTTTCGCTCATGTCCCTAAATGCTCCGGAGAAGCCCCAAGCCTACCGGCACTACGCACTGGCAGAGGATGGACTTATTGACCGCGCCGGGGAACCGGTAGATTCGGACGAATCAGTAAATTCGTTTGAAATACCCCCTTTTCCCCTTTCCGGGCTGATAGATTTTCTTACCGCTTACCCGTATACTGATCCGGGTTATGGCTCTTCCGGTTCGGGGGGGCCCCTGCCCAATGGGCTCTTTTGCCTGTTGGTTGTCCTCGGCCTTTGTATTGTTCTGACCTTTCAGAATCGGCGAAGGCCGCTTACACTAGCTGCGTATATGGATAAACGGATCGCCGCATGACAAATTTGATTGCAAAAGACCTTCTGGCTAAGGGACGCGTGAACGCAAAGCCCAGGGTGTATTCCTTTCCCCGGGGTGGGATACGGTATGAAGACCCTTCGGCGCCCTCACCGGATAGTTTGGTAACGGCCTTTTTACCGGTTCTTTCCATTACACCCCTGGTGCATCATACGGGGAGCCGGGTTGAGCCGGTGGTTTCCGTGGGGGATACGGTAAAAGAGGGGATGCTCCTGGGCCGGAGCAGGGATCCCGGTTCGGCGAATGTCCATGCTCCCGTGCCCGGAAAGGTGGTGCGTACCGTTTCCTGGGAAATGCCTGAGGGGTATACTA
>BNUR01000445.1 GCA_025997495.1 Spirochaetia bacterium
TTGGATATAAGTTTGCCGCCCTCGATTGCAAAATCCTTTGCGCCGAATTGGGCATAGGCGCTCATGTACGCGGGGTGAATGGTCCCCCAGTCGCGCGCGCCGCGAACGGCGATAGCATAAGAACCCGGGCCATTCCAGTTTTTAAGTTTGTCACAGGCGGCTAAAAGTTCATCGTAGGTTTCGGGAACCTTGGTAATACCGGCTTTTTCAAAAGCCCGCTTATTGTACCCAAGCTCATACACTTCGCAGCCAAGGGGCAGGGCAAGAAGGCTGCCTGTGCCGACCGGATGGCCCGTAACGCCGTCCCACTTCAAAGCGCCCACCGTGCTGGGCACTATGTCGGCATAATCGTAGCCATCGGAAGTAAGGGACGTGCTGCCAAGATAGGCGTCAAGGGGCTCAACATTGCCCGCCGTGAAATAATCCCAAAGCTGATAGATACCGGACATAAAAAGATCCGGCGTACCCGAACGGCTTGAAAGCGCGTTGGAAACCTGATCAAAGTAGTTCGCTTCCGGTGTTACCTGAACATTTACTTTGATGCCCGTAAGCGCCTGAAACTCGGCGATTTTCTGCTGAACCGCGGTAGACGTGGAGTGTTCTACCATGTAGACCGTAATCTCTTTGCCGCTGGCCCGTTTCCAGTCAAACGCCCCCGTGGCGGCAGCCGCTGAACCGCCGCTCTGTCCGCCGCCCTGCGCGCCGCCGCCGCCGAATGCCAATCCCGCGGTTAGCAAAAAAATGCCCGCAACCGCAGCCTTCACTTGCCCAATTTTCATACTGTTCCTCCAAAATATTGAATTGCCGTTTTATAAACCCATTTTAAAAAATGTTTTTAAAAACGACTTTAATTATGGTACTATGGTTCCCGGCGCCTGTCAACAAAAAGTTTTACAAAAAACAGGACCCTTCAGCTGCATTTAATTCATTACCGGATAAGGAATTAGAAAACATAAGCGCTGAAGGGCGCCAAAATGTTTTTAAAACCCATTTTACAAAACCAGGCAAAATGGGTATAGTGTCTAAAT
>BNUR01000446.1 GCA_025997495.1 Spirochaetia bacterium
GCCCGAATAAGGAAACCGTAGGTTTCCAGGGCCATAAAAATGTACCGGAGAAAAACCCCACAAAGGCGCTACTGCGCCGACTGGGTTTTTTCGTAGGTCAAGCCGCTACTGCGGCGCAGCGTATAGCGTATGTTATGCGAAGTTGGGGCACTTTACGATTAATTGGTTTTTATAAATTCTTCAAAATCAGTTTTAATTATTTTCCACATCTCATCGAGATTTTTTATTAATATTTCCATCTCATTCCATTTTAATTCAGAACTATAGGAATGTCTTATAAAATGACGAAAATACATATATTTTTCCATTTGTTCTTTTATGTCCTTTCTAATAATTGGAATGTTTTTTGAATTTGTACCAAACATTACTTCGAATAAAGTTTTATGCCATCTAATATCATTAGGTGCTTTTTCATTTATACTTTTTAAAAAGAGTATGACAACACTTTCAACACCATTATAGAATGAATGTAATATTTGCGCCGTCGCGGTGATTTCTATAAAATCGGGCTCTCTTATTTTACATAAATCTAATAAAGGCTGTGCATCATTTAACAGTTTTTCTATCCGAGAAATTTCATGTTCGATTTTTTCTTTTAAGTTGTTATCCAATTTCAACCACCTCTCCCAAGCGATTTAAAAGAGAATAAAGATCTTCATTATTGTCAAAATCAACAGTATCAATATCGTTATCTATTGCAAAATATGCTTTCGCACATATTTCAAAATACCTTCCCTTAGGGAACCCTTTTATACCAATATCTATATCAGAATCATCTCTGATTTTCCCTGTAACCAGAGAACCAAAAAGGTAAATTGACTTACAACCTTCGTTTTTGAGTAAATTTGTAACAAATTCAACATCTTTTCGATATTTTTGAGGAATATTAGGTACCATAATCGTATATTATCATATTTTTTATATTTTGTCAATAGTTTTACCAATAATTTGCCCCAATTTCGCATAACGTGAAAGCTATACGACGTTTTTGCGGTTGCGATAAAGGAAACCGTAGGTTTCCA
>BNUR01000447.1 GCA_025997495.1 Spirochaetia bacterium
TATCACAATCTCTACTTCCTCCACAATCTGGTTAAAGACGCCCGCATTGCCATTACAGAAAACAGATTCCTTTCCTTTAAACAGGATTTTCTTTCCCATTATTCCGGAGGCGCCGAATGAAAAAAATCATGGCCGCGGTTTTGCTGTTTTTAATTTTACCTCCCGCTTTCTCCCAGGACGCGGGAGCTACCGGGGATACCGCGGAAGCATCCGCCGACAACGATGCTAAACGGCTTGAAACCATCCGCTACGGCACGGAAACGGAAATAGCCTCCCTGATTCAGACCCTGAAAACGGAAAATACCCCCAGCATGGACAGTGAACTCATCACGGTGGCTAAAAACACCCGGAACCGCAGCATCCTCTCGGGTATTTTTTCCTTCTTTGCGGACCGGGACAAAAGCGGCCTTGAAGAACGGGGGATGAGGGCTATTGAGGAACGGGACGATGAGGCCAATGAAACGGTGCTGGCGGCCCTGGCCTATTTAGGAAAGCTAAAATCTCAAGCGGCGGTTCCGGCTATCCAGGAACTCCTTGACGCGGAGGAACAGCGTTTTTCAGGGGCCTGCATTAAGGCCCTTGGGCTAATCGGCGGTAGTATGCCCGCGGGCAATCCCCGCAGCAGCAATACCGCGCAGGAGGAAGACCCGGAGGAAGAAGCGCCGCCGCGCACCCGCCGTTCCGCCGGCGGGGGGGAGAATGCCGCCGAAGTGGCGGAGTATTTGATCGGCTATTACAATAACCACACCCCGGAGGATGAAAACCGGCGGGAGATCATCATTGCCCTGGGGGAGGTGAAGTCAAAAGTGGGGACGCCGCTTCTGCGGGAAATAGTGGAGAACAACGATGAACGGCCGGTGCTCCGTATATCCGCCCTGGACGCACTGTCAAAGATCGGTGATTCAGACGGGCTTCCGGCGGTGCTGCTGGCGGTGGAATCCGCCGACCCCAATGTGCGTTCCTCCGCAGTGGCAGCCCTTGGCCCCTTCAAAGGGGAGGATGTGGATAAGGCTATCAC
>BNUR01000448.1 GCA_025997495.1 Spirochaetia bacterium
AGTTTCTTATCTAAGTTAAAAGAAACAATTAATGACATAAAAAATATTAGTTGTTATCTTCTTCATCGTGAAACAAGTTTTTCAGATACCGAGCGAGATAATGAGTGTGACCGTGTTAAAAATTATTTATTGAAGGATTTCATATGCAAAATAAACCAGTCTATATCGGATAAAAAGGAGTTGTTTAAATCGAACTATAGACATTCTGTAACAATATGCTTTAAAGATTTAGAGTGTATGAAACAAGTTGCAGATGAAGCAATTGCAAAGAATATAAAATTTACGCCCGAACCTATTTCCGTATTATTTATTGAATTTAGAGAGGCATTTAATAATATTATCAATAATGGTGAAAACCCTGTACCCATTGACGATAAGGATTTTCAGTATTTATTTGATAAGGTATGCCATCGAATAATCTGCGAAAAATGTTCAATGGTAAAGGCGCGTTTGGAAGGATATAATATTGAACTAAGCCGTTATTTCAATAGCATTTTTACAAATTTTGAGAAACTATAATGACACAATTTGAACCAATATATAACGAAGTTAGAGGTATTTATGGCTAAAAAAGAAGTTACACAATCCGCCACCAAGAAAGAAAAGATAGATGAAAAACTCAAAACTGTTAAAAATATAGTAGTGGCGAATGTTGATGGAGAAGTAATAGATCGCCATGCAAGTGCAAATTTGGAATTTTTCCGTGCTCTTGATGGTGTTAATTATGAGACTGGTAATGTTAATAAAAACACGAAAAGTTTAAAGGTAGAATCAGCAAGATATCATAATGAGAAAGTCGCCATTGAAGCAAAAGATATCCCAGACGCCAAGAAGGCTAAAATGATAAAAACATCATTAAAAAGCCATGGTGGGTTTACTGCAGAAATTGAAGAAGTGGCAGTTGAAAATGCAAACCGTAAAATTGCAAGAGACCCAACAAGGCGTATACGCACTGATGATTTAGATCCGGCAAATGGCGGGCAGGTTAATCATCCGCTTAATGATCACGTTGATA
>BNUR01000449.1 GCA_025997495.1 Spirochaetia bacterium
GCTTTTACAATACGAATTTGCCGATTACACCATGGAGTATATTACCGAACGGATTACCGGCGAATTATCCCCGGAAAATCTCCTCCATCCCGGCATCCTGGCCCTGCGGGAACAGGACACCCAAACCGGCAGCGAATATCTGAAGACCCTCCGGGCTTTTACCGGTGCGCGGTACAACATGACCCTGGCGGCGGCCAGCCTGCCGGTTCACCGCCTGACCTTTTTACGCCGTTTGGAAAAGATACGGGAGATTTCCGGGATCAACCTTGAAAATGCCGATGAACTGCTCCACGTGCATCTTTCGCTGAAACTGTTAGAAAATAATACGATATAGAAAAAAATACAGCTTGACTTCTTTTTTTTGCGTTAATACTGTTTACTTATAGATCAAAATAATTCCTGAGGAGGAATGAAAAATGAAGTGTATCAACAAAAAGAGGATTACCGGAATCCTCACGGTACTGGCCCTGGCAGTTGCGGGGTTCTCCTGTGCGGGGGGCGCAAAGAACGCGGATGTGCCCTTTGCCTCATCCTATGATGTGGTGGTAATCGGGGCCGGCGGGGCGGGGCTTTCTGCGGCGGTTCAGGCGAAGCAGGCGGGGGCCAATGTGGCGGTGTTTGAAAAGATGGGTATCCCCGGGGGTAACACGGTTCGGTCTTCAAGCGGCATTAACGCCACGGGCACATCCTACCAGAAAGCGGCGGGTGTAGAGGACAGCGTAGACCTGTTCTACCAGGACACCATGAAGGGCGGTTATGAGAAAAACGACCCGGCCCTGGTACGGAACCTGGCGGAAAAGTCCGCTTCCAGCGTGGACTGGCTGGCCGGCATGGGTGCCGATTTAAGCGGCGTGGTTCTCATGGCCGGCGCGTCGGTAAAGCGCACCCACCAGCCCACCGGGGGCGCCAAGGTTGGTCCGGTTATTGTAACTACCCTGGATAAGGAGGCGGAGACAGTCCTTGGTATCCCGGTTTTCCTTGATACCCGGGTAACGGCGGTGATTGTAAAAGG
>BNUR01000450.1 GCA_025997495.1 Spirochaetia bacterium
TCGTTCCTGCCGACTACCCCCGGCTAAATGCGATAGCCCGGGCGATCAAGCGGGTTCCATCGAACAGGAACCTCCAGGTAGATGTCCATGTCGCCGCCGCCGGCCATCCTGAAGAGGAAATGGATCTGTCCTTCTGGCGGGGCCAGAGCATACTGGACGCTCTTGAAGGCCAGGGCATACCGATGGAGCGCATTTTCTTCCAGCCCTGGGGCAGTACAAAACCACTGGCGGACAATGCCACCGCAGAAGGCCGCTACCGGAATGACCGGACGGAGATTACCCTGCTACACGAAGGAGTAGATGAGCTAAAATGAAAATCAAACCCGCAGGAATAGCATTGTTTGTCCTTAGCCTGTTTATGGCGCAGTGTACCAATTTTGTCCACGACCTTCGCCCTAGGGAAAGCGGCGAAGATAACCCGCAGCCTGGTTACTACACGGTAACCTTCGACAAAAACGGCGGAACAACGGACGCAAGCCCCCCGACTAAGACCGTGACTCCACCGGCAGCCGTGATTGACGCGCTGCCCGCCCCGCCCGCCGGAACCGGCTACACCTTCAGCGGCTGGAACACAGCGGCCAACGGCAGCGGAACTGTGTTTGACGAGACGACACCGGTAACGGCGGACATTACCGTATATGCGCAATGGACAATTAACACCTATACGGTAACATTTGACAAAAACGGCGCAGATACCGATGCCGTCCCGGCAAGCAATACAAGCGCCTATGGCGGAATCGTATCGCTGCCCACTACGGATCCCACCTGGACAGCCCACACCTTTCTTGGCTGGTGGACGGCAAGCGGCTCCGGCGGAAACTGGGGTACACCGTTTACCGCATCAACCCCGGTGACGGCGGACATCACCGTATACGCCAAGTGGAACCCGCCGCCTAATTACTACACGGTAACGTTCAACAGGAACAACAGTGACAGCGGTAGTACCGGGGCAAATCCGAACACCGCAGGAGTAACGGCAGGTAACACGGTAAACCCGCTGCCGACACAAC
>BNUR01000451.1 GCA_025997495.1 Spirochaetia bacterium
TACCATCGGGCCGGCGGTACTCCTTGTGGGTACGTACCACCACCGCCTTTTCGATGGAACCCTTTTTGATGGTTGAGGTTGGGAGGGCATTCTTCACCGCAACCACCACAATATCACCGATGCCGGCATACTTCCGTTTGGAACCGCCAAGCACCTTTATACACTGCACAACCTTGGCGCCTGAATTGTCGGCAACATTCAGGTAAGACTCCACCTGGATCATTTCTCATACTCCCTTAGCGCGCCCGTTCCAGAACCGCCGCAAGTTTCCAGCATTTTTCCTTGCTGATAGGACGGCATTCCACAACCCGCACCCGGTCCCCGATTTTCGCGTCATTTGCCTCATCGTGGGCCTTAACCTTCTTCGTCTGAGTAATATACTTCTTATACAGCGGATGCAGGGTCTTGGTTACCACCGCCACAACAATGGTCTTATCCATCTTGTCGCTCTTCACGATCCCCACAAACTCTTTTTTTCCGCTCGCAACTTTCGCCGCCGCCTGATCTGACATCATCTACTCCTTACGCCTTCGCCAACACAGTCGAAGACTGTGACAGCTCTTTCAACTGGGCCTTTGCCTGGGCAATCTCCTGCCCACGAACCAGGGTATTGAGCCGGGCGATCTGCCGGCGCATGGTGCGCTTCTCCAGCGGATTTTCCACATGGCCGATAACCACCTTGAACCGGAGTTCCATATACTTTCTATTCAGCTCATCCCGCTTAACCTTCAGCTCGGCGAAACTTAAATTCTTAAAGGAATTCTTCATACCCTCTCCGTATCCTACGCGCCGAGCTCAAGATCCGAGCGGGCCACAAATTTGGTCTTAATCGGAAGCTTGGCCCCCGCCAGGGTCATGGCTTCTTCCGCCAGGCTCCTTTCGATACCGCCAAGCTCAAACATAACCGTCCCGGGTTTTACCACCGCGACCCAATATTCGGGGGCGCCCTTCCCTTTACCCATGCGGGTTTCCGCCGGTTTCTTTGCTTAGCTTTTTTCTGGTGACATC
>BNUR01000452.1 GCA_025997495.1 Spirochaetia bacterium
TCGTAGAACATCTCCGAATCCGGGCCGCAGGGGCCGGTGGTTCCCGCAGGCCCCCACCAGTTATCCTCCCGGGGCAGGTAACTGATACGGCTTTCCGGGATACCCAGCGATTTCCAGACCCGGGCGGATTCATCGTCACGGGGAACGGTCTCGTCCCCCTCAAAAACCGTAACCCCCAGCTTTTCAACGGGGATGCCCAGCCACTTCGGGGAGGTGAGGAATTCAAAACTCATCCTGATGGCCCCTTCCTTAAAGTAATCCCCAAGGGACCAGTTCCCCAGCATTTCAAAAAAAGTCAGGTGGCTGGAATCCCCCACGGATTCAATATCCCCGGTGCGGATACACTTCTGGTAGTCCACCAGCCGGTCCCCCGCGGGATGGGGCTCCCCCAGAAGGTAGGGTACCAGGGGATGCATACCGGCGGTGGTAAAAAGCACCGTGGGATCATTTTCGGGAATCAGGGACTTGTCCTGGATCTGGGCATGATCGTGGGACTTGAAAAATTCAACATACATGGAACGAAGGTCTTGCGCATTCATAGATAACCTCTATTGAGTACGGTGGCAGCACCGCACAGTTTAATCGAAACGAAACAAATGTTCCGCATAATCTCCACAAACTCTTATATAGAAAATCTCTGTTATGGTACACTATAACCATGATAATTAAAAGCCGTTTCGGCCCGGCCTTCCTTACAACGCTATTGTCGTTTTTACTGTTTGCCGGATGCGCCGGGTTGAACGCCTCCAAGGGGGATGAAAAAACCCATAGTGTCCGGGAGGTGCACCGTATTGATTATAATGCGGTGTTAACACGTACCGAAGATGGTCACTATATTTTAAGGTATGACGGCGTTTATCGGGATCAGGAATTTCATGATGAACTATCCGCACCTTCATTAGAAGAATTATTAGCCATGATGCGTCAAAATACCGCTTATTTTGATCAGGCTTCTATAGAGACGGTTCGTGCCAAGGCCGCCCTTCTTCCCTTCCCGGATTTAACGG
>BNUR01000453.1 GCA_025997495.1 Spirochaetia bacterium
CCCGTTTCCCTATTTCCTCAAACCGGCTTAACTGCGCCTTTAATATTCCCCGTCCCATGGTGTCATTTTATCAGATGATTTGTAAAAGTAAAATTGCTGCAGAAACGGCGGTATGTTGGACTCGACTTGGGGAAACGGACGTATGAGATGGCGGTGATCGGGAAAACCGGCAAGGTCAGCCATAGCAACGGGCGGACGAGCATAGAGGGACGGAGGGCGTTGTACCAGAAACTGGAAGCGACGGACAAGGTAGCCATCGAAGCGGGAAACCTGGCGTTCATCATGGCGAAGGAGATAATCGCCCAGGTGGGATGCGAGGTGGTGGTGCTGAATGCAAGCAAACTGGCGTTGATCTACCAGGGCCAGCGTATTATTCCAGTTCACCAATCGGGTATAATCGGAGCAAGACCGATTTTCTGGGAGTGGAAGACGATACGGTCGATAGGGATGGTGGAAGAAACTAGGCAGGAAGGAGAAAAAATAACTATCGGACGGCGCTATTTTGTTTCGAGTCTTGAAGCGGATGCTGAACAATTCGCCCAGACGGTACGCTCGCATTGGGGGATAGAGAACTCGCTGCATTATGTGCTGGACGTGGCATTTGGGGAGGATTCTTGCCGCATTCGCACGGACAAGGGGCCTGAAAACATGGCGTTTATCCGGAAAATCGCGCTGACGCTTGCACGGTCGGACAAGGAATCGAAAAGCAGTATGGTAGGTCGCTTAAAGGAAATGGGTTGGGATAATGATTACCTTGAGCAGATGCTTTTTAACTCAGGTTTCGGTGCGAATTCCGCTGCCGGATAATACGCTGGCCCTGCGTTGATCTACGGGTCGATGAAGAAGACGGACAAATCAGACCTACGGTCTGCGGATTCGCTCAAGCTGGCCCGGATCATCGAGCAGTTTCGGGACGAGCAGTTGCCCTCGGTTAAACTGCCGAGCGACCAGGAAATGCGGCGGCGGAAGCTGTCAGACCTCCGGTCTGCAGTCAGCCAGCAACGGGC
>BNUR01000454.1 GCA_025997495.1 Spirochaetia bacterium
ACCTACACAAAACTTTGAAAATTTAAAGTATTCGTAAAAATAATGTTTAAAGTCATATAACAAGCATCTCAACATTGTTTTAAGCATTTCAGCAATGTAGGTTAAATTTTCGGGTGGGAAGATAGGTCATTACCATCAAGGCGGAAGACTGGCCCTACGAGCAGAAACACACCATTACGTTTACCGGAACAAAAGATTCCGTTAAATATTCCAAGAACATAACCTTTGCGGTTATTTACTAAGAGGAGCTGTATAATGAAGAAACCTTTAGTACTTTTTAGCGCCCTGGCGCTAATGGGCCTGTTGGCCCTCACCGGTTGCTCCGGTGTGCTCAGTCCGGCCCAGATCCTGAATGGTCAGGGTACGGACGCACCGGCAGCCGCGGTACCCGATGGTACCGGAACGGTAGAGATTCAGATTGGCGGTGTCGGCGGCGCACGGACCCTGGCTCCGGTATCGGTTCCCTTTGAGGAATACGAAGTGTATGTTGATGGCGAAAAATATACGACCATCACAACCGCTTCCACCATCTTACATCTTGCAGGGGCGACGTCCAGCAGTGGCACTAATTATGCCCTTTATGTTGTCGGCCTTATTGGTAAAGCGCCGGTTGCCCAGAGCGTTTCAAAGGCGATTAACGTTATTGAGGGACGCACACAAACGGTAAATCTCGTACTGAGCGAACCCCCTGATCAAAACGCGAAGGGAACCTTTGAGTTTGCGGTACAATTCCCCGCAATCCTTAAGGATTTCACCCCTGTCTCCGGTATACCAAACTATAGCAAGATCGATCTTACCGGAAGCAGCCGTGATTACTACCAGAAAGCGTCCCTGACCCTGAAGCCAATTTCTACCCCCAACCAGGGCGACGTATGGATCGCAGCAATTCTAAATTTGCCTGATTTATGATAAAATCGGGGGTATGGGTGGGGAAACATTTGAGCGGCTAATGAGGAATCTGGACAAAGCGGCGGAGAAGATACCCGACAACCGGCATGGGCCGA
>BNUR01000455.1 GCA_025997495.1 Spirochaetia bacterium
AACAAGTCGGCGGAGAAATTATCTGTACCGTTTGGTAAGAGGAAAGCTATGTCGCTTATCGTAAGCTTCCCGTTCGGTTCCGATACCACCGTAAGCCCCTCGGGGATGCCCACTAGGACTTCGTTTGAAAAGCCCAGGTTCATGGTGAGCAGCTTCCCCTGTACCTCCGCACGGTAGCCGACCCCGGTGATGATCAGGGACCGGGTAAAACCCGTTGATACCCCGATGACCATGTTGTTCAGCAAATTGCGGTACAAACCATGAAAAGACTTGGTCTGCTTTTCTTCGTTGGCCCGTTCCACCTGGATTTCATCACCCTTTGTTTCAAAGGTGATCACCGGGTGGTACTTTTGGCTTAACTTTCCTTTGGGACCCTCCACGGTGATTACCTCACCCTGGAAACTGACCTTTACCCCCGCGGGAACCTTAACCGGTATTCTTCCGATACGCGACATAGCTTTCCTCTTACCAAACGGTACAGATAATTTCTCCGCCGACTTGTTTCTCGGCGGCCTTCTTCCCGGTGGTTACCCCGATTGATGTTGACACAATCAGGGTGCCGTAACCGTTGTATACCCGGGGCATACCCTTGTAACCGGTATACACCCGGCGGCCCGGTTTCGAGACCTTCTCGATACCATGAATAACCGGAACGGTTAGATCATCATACTTCAGGAAAACCCGGATAGTATTAGAACCCCCTTCCTGGTTTACCTTCTTAAAATTCTTGATATACCCTTCCGTCTTCAGAATCTTGACGATCTCAAGTTTCAGCTTTGAGGTAGGAATATCAACCTTTTCATGCTTTGCCATTCCGGCATTCCGGATTTTGGTCAGCATATCCGCAACGGGATCAGAAACGCTCATCCTATTCTCCTACCTTACCAACTGGATTTGGTGACGCCGGGGATAAGCGTTTCTGATCCCGTTGCGGATATGCTGACCAAAATCCGGAATGCCGGAATGGCAAAGCATGAAAAGGTTGATATTCCTACCTCAA